>JAJECC010000172.1 GCA_022822205.1 Rhodospirillales bacterium
GAGCGGCTCAGGGGCTCGATATCGGTCTCCCGCACCGCCGCACTGTCGGCGAAGAAAATGAAGTCGAACCCGGCGCGCTCGGCAGCCTGGGCGCACTCCGAATAATGCCGGATGTTGATGCCGGCATCGGGCTGGCTGTCCGGATGCCGCCACGACGCTATGTGGTGGCCGGTGTTCTTGAAGAACATGCCCACATGCATGCGGTCCTGTCGGTCGCCCATGGCGATTAACCCCCTAGTGTCAGGGAAGCATAACCTTGGGCGAACGGGTTGGTCTAGGCGGCTTCTTCCAAGTAGGTCCGCGTCAGCTCGTCGGCGATCTGAACGGCGTTCAGCGCAGCACCCTTGCGGAGATTGTCGGACACGCACCAGAACGAGAGCCCGTTCTCGACCGTCGGGTCTTCGCGGAGACGGCTGACATAGACCGGGTCTTCGCCGGCGGACTCCTTGGGCGTCACATAGCCCTCATCTGCACGATGGTCGACCACCGCGATGCCCGGCGCATCCGCCAGGGCGGCGCGCGCCTCTTCGGCCGTGACGGCGTGTTCGAACTCGACCGTAACGGCTTCGGAGTGACCGATGAATACCGGGACACGGACGCAGGTTGCGGTGACCTTGATCTCGGGATCCAGAATCTTCTTGGTCTCGACCACCATCTTCCATTCCTCCTTGGTGTAGCCGTCTTCCATGAAGACGTCGATGTGAGGAATGACGTTGAAGGCGATGGGCTTGGTGAACGTCTCCATGTTGTCGTGTTCCGGCTCGTTCACGAAGACGCCGCGGGTCTGATTGAACAGTTCGTCCATGCCTTCCTTGCCGGCGCCGGACGTCGCCTGATAGGTCGAGACGACAACCCGCGTGATATTGCCGATGTCGTGCAACGGTTTCAGCGCCACCACCATCTGGATGGTCGAGCAGTTGGGGTTGGCGATGATGTTCTTCCGGGTATAGCCGGCGATGGCCTCCGGATTGACCTCCGGCACCACCAGCGGAACGTCCGGGTCCATCCGGAAGTAGGACGTATTGTCGATGACGACCGCGCCGGCGGCCGCGACGCGGGGCGCGAAGTCCGCCGAGATTTTCGCGCCGGCGCTGGACAGCACGATGTCGGTTCCGTGGAAGTCGAACCCGTCGAGACCGGCAACGCTCAACACGTCGTCCTCGCCAAACGACACCTCGACGCCGATGGAGCGTTGGGACGCGAGCGCGGTCACGTCGTCCGCACTCACCCCGCGCTCGGCAAGGATTTGCAGCATTTCGTGCCCGACGGCGCCCGTGGCGCCGACGATCGCGTACTTGATCGGCATGGTCCGTCTCCGGTCCGGAAAGCGTGATTCGGGGCGTTGATTTACGCCGGTTGACCGGGTTTTGCAACGTGCAAACCCGGGAATCTCCATGAGATTTTGTTATCGGCCGGATAATGCCCGGCGACGGCTTCGCGGGTTCAGGCGGCGGCCGACAACTCGGCCAGCACGGCCGCGCCCATTTCCTCGGTGGAAACCCGGGTCTTGCCGTCTTCCATGATGTCGCCGGTGCGGAGGCCCTTGGCCAGTACCGCCTCGACCGCCGCATCCACCGCATCGGCTTCGTCGGCGAGATCGAACGAATAGCGAAGCATCATGGAGAACGACAAGATCATCGCCAGTGGATTGGCGATGCCCTGCCCCGCAATATCCGGCGCCGAGCCGTGCACCGGCTCATAGAGGGCCGGGCGGTTGCCGCTCTCGTCCGGTTCTCCGAGCGACGCCGACGGCAGCATGCCCAGCGACCCGGTCAGCATGGCGGCGCAATCGGAGAGGATATCGCCGAACATGTTGGTGGTGACGACGACATCGAACTGCTTGGGATTGCGGACCAGCTGCATGGCGGCATTGTCCACATACATGTGACTGAGTTCGATATCGGGGTGACGTTCGCCCACCTTGATCATTTCCTCGCGCCACATCACCGTCGCCTGCAGCACGTTGGCCTTGTCGATGGAGCACACCCGCTTGTCGCGTTTGGCCGCCAGGTCGAAGGCGACCTCGCCGATCCGCCGAACCTCGTCCGAGGTATAGGTGAGCGTGTTGTAGCCGCGCCGTTTGCCGCCGCCCAGATCCTCGATGCCGCGGGGTTCGCCGAAATAGATGCCGCTCGACAGTTCGCGAAGGATCATGATGTCGAGGCCGGCCACGACGTCGTATTTGAGGGTCGAGGCGTCGGCCAGGGCATCGAACACAAGGGCCGGACGCAGATTGGCAAACAGGCCCATCTCCTTCCGGATACCCAGCAGGCCCCGTTCCGGCTGGTCCTCGAAGGGAAGCGTTTCCCACTTCGGGCCGCCGACCGCGCCCAACAGGATGGCGTCCGCCGCATGGGCAGCCTCGACGGTCTCCCGGGGCAGCGGCGAGCCGGTTTCGTCGTAGGCGGTTCCGCCGATCAGGCCGTCCGTGATGTCGAATTTGAGGGCGCGATTGTCCCCCATCCAATCGATGACATTTTTCACCTCGGCGGCGACTTCGGCGCCGATGCCGTCGCCCGGCAGGAAAAGAACGGATTTGTTGGCGGCCATGATGGTGTCCCGTAACGGATCGGATGATGAAATAGAGAGTGCTTACAGCCAGGGCTGGGCGGCCTTGTGGCTCTCCTCGAAGGAGGCGATCTTATCCTCCTTCTCCATGGTCAGCCCGATGTCGTCGAGGCCGTTCAGGAGACAGTGCTTCCTGAAGGCGTCGATCTCGAACCTGACAACTCCGCCGTCGGGGCCGGTGATCTCCTGGGCTTCCAGGTCAACCGTCACGGTGGCATTGGCGCCCCGCTCCGCATCGTCCATCAGCATGTCCAGTTCTTCCGGGCCGACCTTGATCAGCAGCATGCCGTTCTTGAAGCTGTTGTTGTAGAAGATGTCGGCGAAGTCCGTGGAGATGACGCATTTGATGCCGTAATCCATCAGCGCCCAAGGCGCGTGTTCGCGCGACGAGCCGCAGCCGAAATTGTTGCCGGCGACAAGAATCTGGGCGTCCTTGTAGGCCGGCTGGTTGAGGACGAATTCCTCGTTGTCGGAACCGTCCTCCTTGAATCGCATGTTGGCGAACAGTCCCTCGCCAAGCCCGGTCCGCTTGATGGTCTTCAGGTAGCGGGCCGGGATGATCATGTCCGTGTCCACATTGGCGATCGGCAGCGGCGCGGCGACAGAGGTGAGTTTTTCGAACTTCTCCATGACCGGTCTCCCTAATCCAGATCGCGAATGTCGGTGAGGTGGCCGGCGATCGCCGCAGCAGCAGCCATGGCGGGGCTGACCAGATGGGTGCGCCCGCCGGGACCCTGACGGCCTTCGAAGTTGCGGTTGGATGTCGATGCGCAACGCTCCCCCGGGGTAAGTTTGTCGGCATTCATCGCAAGGCACATGGAGCACCCGGGCTCACGCCAGTCGAAGCCGGCCTCGATGAATATCCGGTCCAGGCCCTCCTCCTCCGCCTGGGCTTTCACCAGGCCGGAACCGGGCACGACCATGGCATCCACGTGACCGGCGACCTTGCGGCCCGTATCTATCGCTTTTTGGGCGACCTCGGCGGCGGCCCGAAGATCCTCGATCCGGCTGTTGGTACAGGAGCCGATGAACATGCGGTCGATCCTGACGTCGCGCATGGCCGTTCCCGGCTCGAGACCCATGTATTCGAGAGAGCGCTCCATCTTGTTGCGGCGCGCATCGTCGGACTCGTCGGACGGATCGGGCACGGCGCCGGTAATCGGCACCACGTCCTCGGGGCTGGTGCCCCAGGTGACCTGCGGCACGATGTCTTCGGCCTTCAGGGTCACCTCGATGTCGTACTTGGCGCCCTCGTCGGATTTCAAGGTCTTCCAATATTCGGCCGCGGTCTCCCAGGCGCCGCCCTTGGGCGCCATGGGCCGGCCCTTGAGGTACTCGAATGTGGTCTCGTCGGGGGCGATCAGGCCCGCCCGGGCCCCGCCCTCGATGGTCATGTTGCAGACCGTCATCCGGCCTTCCATGGACAGCGACCGGATCGCCTCGCCGGCAAATTCAATGACGCAGCCGGTGCCGCCGGCGGTCCCGATTTCGCCGATGATCGCGAGGATCATGTCCTTCGCCGTCACGCCCAGCGGCAATTCGCCATCGACGGTGACCCGCATGTTCTTCGATTTGCGCTGGATCATGGTCTGGGTGGCGAGCACGTGCTCGACCTCGGACGTACCGACCCCGAAAGAGAGCGAGCCGAACGCACCGTGGGTCGCCGTGTGGCTGTCACCGCAAATCAGCGTGGTGCCGGGAAGCGTGAAGCCCTGCTCGGGACCGATGACGTGGCAGATGCCCTGGCGAATATCGTCCATGCCGAAAATCTGGAGGCCGAAATCCCTGCAGTTATTGTCGAGCGTCTCGACCTGAATGCGGGACTCTTCGTCATCGATGCCCGCTGCCCGGTCCGAGGTGGGTACATTGTGATCCGGCACCGCGAGGGTCAGATCGGGCCGGCGCACCTTGCGGCCGGCCGTGCGCAGACCTTCAAAGGCCTGCGGACTGGTCACCTCGTGAACGATGTGCCGATCGATGAAGATCAGACAGGTGCCGTCATCGCTTTCGTCGATGAGGTGGGCGTCCCAAATCTTATCGAACAGGGTCTTGGGTGCACTCATGGCGCTTACTCCCCGGATGCGCGCTTATTGGCCGGCGTTTATTTCCGTTCCTCGCCGCCGGCGTCGGCCTCGTCCGCCGGAACCTCATCGGCTGCCGCCTCTTCAGCCGGGGCCTCGACGACGGCTTTCTCGACCGCCTCTTCGAGCGCATCGGGATCGATGGGCGCACCCGCCGCGATCAGCTCCTCGTCGGTTGCCTGGGCGGCGGATGCGATGGCCTGGCGCTTCTCCTCGGCGGCCGCTTCACGATCGGCCGCCGACAACTTTGCCGCATAGCCGTCGGTCCGCTCGGCGATCCGCGCGGACTTGCCGGAACGATCGCGTAAGTAGTAGAGCTTGGCGCGACGGACGTCGCCGCGGCGAACCACGTGAATGCCGGCGACATTGGGCGAATAGAGCGGAAAGACCCGTTCCACGCCCTCGCCATAGGAAATTTTTCGAATGGTAAAGGACGAATTCAGCCCGTCATTCTTGCGTGCGATGCACATGCCCTCAAAGGCCTGAATCCTCTCGCGGCTGCCCTCAACCACCTTCACCTCGACCCGGACCGTGTCGCCACGGGCGAATTCAGGGGTTTCCCGGTCCGCGGTCAGTTTGGCCATTTGCTCCTGTTCGAGCTGCTGAATGATGTTCATCGTTCCAATCCTCATCTTGGCGCGGCCCGTTTCCGGGCCGTCCGGTAGGCCGCCCACAGGTCCGGCCGTCTTTCCTTCGTTGCCATCTCCGCCTCGGCACGCCGCCAGGCCTCGATTTTTTCGTGGTGCCCGGACAACAGCACGTCCGGCACCCCTCGATCATGCCACTCCCGTGGCCGCGTATAGTGGGGGTACTCCAGCAAACCCCCTTCAAAACTCTCTTCTTCCGGCGAAGCGTCGCTCCCCATGACGCCCGGCAATAGCCGCACGCAGGCATCAATCAGTGTCAGCGCCGCGGGTTCGCCGCCTGAAAGCACGAAATCGCCGATGCTCAGCTCTTCCGGCTTCCACTCATCGATCACCCGTTGATCGATGCCTTCGTAGCGCCCGCACAACAAGACCACTCCCGGACCCTCGGCCAGCGCGCGAACGCGCGTTTGGGTAATCGGTCGGCCGCGCGGTGTCAAATAGATCAGTGCACGGTCATCCGCGGAATCGTCCCGCGCTTCCCGAAGGGCCGCGTCGACGACATCCGCCCGCATGACCATTCCCGGTCCGCCGCCAAACGGGGTGTCATCGACGGAGGCGTGTTTATCGCTCGTAAACCCCCGAATGTCCAACGTTTCCAACGACCATGTGCCATTGTCCATGGCCTTGCCGGACAACGATTGTCCAAGCGGCCCCGGGAACATTTCCGGGAACAGCGTCAACACGGTCGCGGACCACGCGCTCATCGGTCTTGTCCGTTCTCCTCATTCTCGTCCGCGAGGCCGTCATCCTGTTTGGCCCCGTCGACACTCAGCCCTTCCGGCGGATCGACGACCACATATCCCCGATCCAAATCGATCTCCGGCACCGCCTCCCGGCTGAACGGGACGACGAGCGGTTTCCCGCTCTCCAGCAATATTTCCATCACCTCACCGGCGCCGAAATCATCCAGGCCCCGCACCGTTCCCATCGTACGCCCATCCGAAGACCGCACCGGGAGGCCGACCAGGTCGGCATGATAGAACTCGTCATCCGCCGGGGCCGGCAATTGTTCCCGGGCGAGGTACAGTTCGGTTCCCTTCAGGGCCTCGGCGGCGGTCCGGTCGTCCACTCCCTCGATCCGGGCGATCACCGCCCCCTTGGAAGAACCACGAAGCCGAATGCTGAACACGCGTTCGCCCGCTTGGTCCGTCAGGTCGCCGTATGCCGCGATATCCAAGGGATCATCCGTGAAACTCTTGATCCGAACCTCGCCGCCGAGGCCTCGAGCCCCGGTGATTGCGCCGACCAGTATCCGCTTGGCGCCGCTCATCGGCGTACGGCCTGAGGGCCCCACTGCATACCGGAATTACTCCTCCTTCTTCTCTTCTTCGTCACCGGTCTCGTCCGCCGGCGCCTCTTCTTGAGGGGCCCCCTCCGCAGCGGGGGCTTCCTCGGCTGCAGCCTCCTCGCTGGGCGCCTCTTCCGCGGGGGTCTCTTCCGCGGGGGTCTCTTCCGCTGGCGCCTCGTCCGCGGAGGCTTCTTCCGCGGAGGCTTCTTCTTCAGGGGCAGAGTCCTCGGCCGGCGCTTCTTCGGCAGGCGCTTCGGCCTCCGCGGCCGCGGCCTCAGCTGCCTCCTTGGCGGCTTCTTCGGCGGCAGCCATCCGTTCCAACGTCTTGGCGCGCGGAAGATGCTGCTTGGTCTGCTCGGGACGCTCGGGGGCCTTGCGGATACCCGCGGCATCCAGGAACCGGGCGACACGATCCGTCGGCAGCGCGCCGTTTTCCAGCCAATGCCTGATCCGCTCTTCCTTCATGATCAGCCGCTCGGGGCTGTCCTTGGCCACCATCGGGTTGTAGGTGCCGAGCCTCTCAATAAACCGGCCATCCCGGGGCGACCGGGAATCCGCGACGACGATACGGTAATACGGACGTTTCTTCGCTCCGCCCCGCGATAGTCTGATCTTTAGTGCCATATGTCTTTCGACCTCCGTAATAGGGCCGCATTGCGGCCGCATTCAAACAATTCGTTCCGGTTCGGTGTTTGTGTTCACTTGAAACCGGGCGGCGGCATCATCCCGGGCGGCAGCGCGCCTGGCGGGAGCCCGCCGGCCAGACCCTTCTTTCCCATTTTTCCCATCTTTTTCATCATGCCGGCCATCTGCTGATACTGCTTCAGCAGGCGGTTGACCTCCTGAACCGACGTACCGGAGCCGGCGGCGATGCGCTTTCGCCGCTTGGCGTTCAGCAGCTTGGGATTGCTGCGCTCCTTGGGCGTCATCGACTGAATGATGGCGTGCTGATGGGCGATCGTCTTGTCGTCCACATTCGCCGCATCCATCTGCTTCTTCATTTTGCCGACCCCCGGCAGCATCCCCATGATGCCCTGGAGATCGCCCATTTTTCGCACCTGGGCCAGCTGATCACCCAAATCCTCGAGGGTGAACTGGCCTTTTAACGCCCGCTTGGCGACCTTCTCCGCCTTCTCGGTATCGACGGTCTCCTGGGCCTTCTCGACCAGCCCGACCACGTCACCCATGCCGAGAATACGGCCGGCAATGCGATCCGCCTGGAACGTCTCGAGTTCGTCGAGTTTTTCCCCAACGCCCATCAGTTTGATCGGACACCCGGTGACCGACCGCATGGAGAGCGCCGCGCCGCCCCGGCTGTCACCGTCCACACGCGTCAGCACGATGCCCGTCAGACCGACCCGCTCGTTGAAGGTTCTGGCGGTAGTCACCGCGTCCTGACCGGAAAGCGCGTCGGCGACCAATAGAGTTTCCACCGGCATCACTTGATCCCGGATAGCCGCGGCCTCGGCCATGAGTTCGTCATCGATCGCCAAACGACCGGCGGTATCGAGAATGACCACATCGAAACCCTCGCGGCGACCCACATCCATGGCCCGCTTGGCGATCCCGACCGGCTGCTCGCCGAGGACCGGCTGCACCACCCGGGTCCCCACCTGCTCACCCAAGGTTGCCAACTGTTGCGCCGCGGCGGGCCGCGCGACGTCGAGGGCCGCCAGCAGCACTTTCTTGCGCTCCCTGTCGATGAGCCTGGAAGCGATTTTGGCGCAGGTCGTTGTCTTGCCCGAACCCTGAAGACCAACCATCAGCAACGCCGCCGGGGGTTGGACCGCCAAGTCGAGGCCGGCTTCCTCGGGTCCCAGCATGTCAACCAACCGGTCGTGGACGATCTTGACCACCATTTGGCCCGGGGTGACGCTCCTGAGCACCTCCGCACCGACCGCGGCCTCGGTGACCTTCTCGATGAACTCCTTGACGACGGGCAACGCGACATCCGCTTCCAACAAGGCCACCCGCACCTCGCGCATGGCTTCATCGACATCGGACTCGTTCAACGCGCCCCGGCGCTTCAAACGCTCGAAGATGTCGTCAAATCGGCTGGTCAAACCATCAAACATGCGCCCAAATCCGCCAAAATGCCGTCTTCACAACCAAAAAACGCCAGCGCGCGAAACTCGCGGACTGGCGGCGCCCCTCGGGACGTCGATTAGGGGGCGGAACCTACGGTCCGTCCCATGACCTGTCAAGCTATACCGCGCGGACATTTCAGATGGCATCGTGCAACCAGGATCTTTGAATTCCCACGGGTGCATTTGAAATTGGGCACCGTACGATCCTGCCTGCAAGAGGTAAATCATATTTCGTAGCCTGCGAGGCGGATACGATCGAATAACATTCTCGCTCAATTGGTTTCGGGGACGTGCCGGAGCGCGTTATGATCAGAATCCATTTCTTCGGAGAATTCATCTGGGACCAGGGAGCTTGCATAGACCATGAGACGGCGAACCGTAAAAATTGATGGACCGGATCCGATTGACCAGTATGTGGGCTCCCGGGTTCGCGCACGCCGCGTGGGGTTGCGCATGAGCCAGACGAAACTCGGCGACGCAATAGGGGTTACCTTCCAGCAAATTCAGAAATACGAGAATGGCGCCAATCGGATCGGCGCCAGCAATCTGTTCAAAATCGGTCGGGCGCTTGGGGTTGAGGTCTCGTTCTTCTTTGACGGCATGCCGGACTTCGACAAACAATCCAACGCCGGAGGCAAACTCTCCGATGGCTCGCAGGAGCAATTCAAAGATGACCCGATGACTTCAAGGGAAGCCATCGAGTTCATGCACAATTATTTCCGTGTCCCCGACGAACAGGTCCGGAAACGGCTTTCCCAGTTCGTCAAGAGTCTGGCGCGCGCCGCCGGCGCCTGAATTCAGACCGTAAAATTCGCGCGCGATACCAGCGCATTTCCCTTGGACTTCTCGGGGATTCCGCCATATATCCCCGCCTATGAGTTCGATCGACTTCATAAAGATGCACGGACTCGGCAACGATTTCGTGGTGATCGACGGGCGCTCCCGGCCAATAGCGCTGTCCGACGCGCGTGCGCGCGCCATCGCGGACCGCCGCACGGGCGTCGGCTGCGATCAACTCATCATTCTCGAGCCGGCGGCGGATACGAATGCCGCGCTGTTCATGCGGATCCACAATGCGGACGGGGGAGAGGTCGATGCCTGCGGCAACGCCACCCGCTGTGTCGGCGATATGGTGCTGACGGAGACCGGTCAGGACCGGGCACAAATCCAAACCGGCGCCGGATTGCTGACGGTCTGGCGATCGGATGGCGGTATCAGCGTGGACATGGGGGAAGCCAAGGACCAATGGATGGACATCCCGCTTGCCGAAGAAGCGGACACGCTGCATTTGGAGATCGGTGAAGGACCGCTGCAGGATCCCGTCGCGGTATCGGTCGGCAACCCGCACGCGGTGTTTTTTGTGGAAGATGCCGAGGACATAGACCTTGCGGCGGTCGGGCCCGTCCTCGAACACCACGCGCTCTACCCCGAGCGCGCCAATGTAGAGGCCGTCTCGGTTCTGTCGCGATCGCATCTGCGGGTGCGGGTGTGGGAGCGCGGGGTGGGCATCACCCGGGCCTGCGGCACCGGCGCCTGCGCGGCGGCGGTCGCGGCGGCGCGCCGGAATCTGGCGGACCGGGAACTGACCGTCAGCCTCGACGGCGGCGACCTGACGACAAGCTGGCTTGAAAACGGCCACATCATCATGACGGGCGCGGTCGCCGAGAGTTTCAGAGGCACCCTCCCTGAGGAGTTGGCGCAATGAGCGCGCGGGTTATCACGCTCGGCTGCCGGCTGAACAGCTTCGAATCCGAGGTGATCAGGAACCGAACCGGCGAGGCGGGCCTCGACAATGCCGTGGTGATCAACACCTGTGCGGTGACAAGCGAAGCCGAGCGGCAGGCCCGTCAAACGATCCGCCGGGCGCGGCGTGAACATCCGGAGGCCCGGATAATCGTGACGGGATGCTCGGCACAGGTGGACGCGGACCATTACGCGAACATGCCCGAGGTGGACCAGGTCCTCGGCAATGAAGAAAAACTTCGGATGGAGAGCTATCTGCCGGAGTTGAGCCGGGCGCCCATCGTGGTGTCGGACATCATGCGGATCACCGAGACCGCCGGGCATCTGGTCGAGGGCTTCGAGAGCCGCACGCGTGCCTTCGTTCAAATTCAGCAGGGATGCGACCACCGCTGCACCTTTTGCATTATTCCGTTCGGCCGCGGCAACAACCGGAGTGTGCCGGTCGGGACAATCGTCGATCAGATCGAAGGTCTGACCTCGGCCGGCTACCGGGAAGTGGTGCTTACAGGCGTCGATATCAGCTCCTACGGAATCGATCTGCCGGGACAACCGACCTTGGGGGAATTGGTGCGCCGCATCCTTGCCCTGATACCCGATTTGCCGAGATTGCGGCTCAGCTCGCTTGATCCGGCAGTCAGGGACCCGGCGCTGATGCTCGCACTCTCGACTGAATCCCGGCTCATGCCTCATATCCATCTGAGTGCTCAAGCGGGCAATGACCTGGTCCTCAAACGGATGAAACGCCGGCATAGCCGCGAAGGGTTTATGCGGTTGTGCGGCGATCTCAGGGCGTCCCGTCCCGATGTCGTGCTGGGTGCCGACTTCATCACCGGATTCCCGACGGAGACCCCGGAAATGTTCGCTGAAACGCTCTCGCTCGTCGACGAAGCGGCGCTTACCTATCTGCATGTGTTCCCGTATTCCGAACGGCCCGGCACGCCGGCGGCGCGGATGCCCCCGGTACCAAAGCCCGTCCGGCATGAACGGGCCCGACGGCTCCGCGAAGCCGGCAATGCGCAAAGGTCCGTCTACCTCGATTCTCAAATCGGAGAGCGTGTGCGGATACTCGTCGAGAGCGACGGGCGCGGCTACACGGAGCACTATGCCCCGGCCCAACTTGCCGGCGACACCCCTCAGGGCGTCATTGTCGACGCCGACATCGACCGCGTTGCCGGCGGTCACCTGATTGCCCGGGCCGCATGACGGAAGAGGATACCGGACAGAAACCCGGCTGGCTGAACCGGCTGACATCCGGACTGCGGCGCACGTCGTCGGCGCTAAATCAAAGCCTGGGCGAACTGTTTTCGGGCGCTCGAAAACTCGATAGAGCCACACTTGATGAGCTTGAAGAGTTGCTGATCGCGACCGACATCGGCGTCTCGACGGCGGCACAGCTTACCCGGACATTGGCCGAGGGACGGTTCGACCAGGAAATCACCGGTGACGAGGTCCGCGCCGCCCTTGCGGCACAGATCGCGGAGATTCTGTCGCCGGTTGCCGAGCCTTTGGCGATAAATCCAAGCCACCGGCCCCACACGGTCCTCGTTTGCGGCGTGAACGGCAGCGGCAAGACCACCACCGTCGGCAAGCTCGCCCAATTATACCGGGACCAGGGATTGAGCGTCATGCTGGCCGCCGCGGACACGTTCCGGGCAGCGGCCGTGGAGCAGCTCCGGATCTGGGGCGAACGCACAGGCGCACCGGTGGTGGCGCGCGAGACCGGCGCCGATGCGGCAGGTTTGGTGTTCGACGCCATCGAAGAAGCGCGGCGGCAAAACGCCGATCTGCTGCTGATCGATACCGCGGGCCGGCTTCAGAACAAAACCGAGCTGATGGATGAACTCAAGAAGGTCATCCGGGTCGCCAAGAAGCTGGATGAAACGGCGCCGCAATCAACCCTGTTGGTGCTCGACGCAACCGTGGGCCAGAACGCTCACTCCCAGGTCGAGACATTCCGCGACATGGTCGACGTGACCGGCCTCGTGGTGACTAAACTGGACGGCAGCGCGAAGGCCGGCGTGGTGGTGGCGCTGGCCGAGAGATTCGGCCTGCCGGTCCACGCGATCGGGGTCGGCGAGCAGGCGGACGACCTGCGGCCCTTCGATGCGACTTCGTTCGCCCGGGCGCTGGTCGATTTGGGACCGGAAGAAGCCGGCTAGGCGGTTTCCGGATTCCGATGCCGCCGCCGATTTCAGATCTTCAGCGGTGCGTGCTCAATCACCGCCGTGGACCCTCGGCGATGGTGATCGAGGGCCCATTGCACGCTGGGGAAGGCCAGATCGTCCCAGGGAATTCGTTCCCACTCGAACAACCCCACCTCCTCACTCTCCTCTCCGGGCGCGAACCCTTCGCTCAGCATTTCGGCCCGAAACACCATATAGACCTGACTCAAGTGCCGGATCTCATAGACCCCCATCAGGTCGCCGATCTCGACCTCGGCGCAGGCTTCTTCCCGGACTTCGCGCCGGGCGCCGTCAGCGATGGTCTCTCCCATCTCCAGATAGCCGGCCGGCATGGTCCAGTAGCCTTTTCTGGGCGGGATCGCCCGACGGCAGAGCAGATACTTGTCTTCCCAGACACACACCGCGCCGACGATCACTTTCGGATTCCGGTACTCGATGTAGCCGCAGTCCGGGCAAACCAACCGTTCGACCGTATCGCCGGCCGGCACCGTCCTGACGGATGGTCCGTTGAACTGGTCTTCAGACATGCCGCCAGTCTGGGTCAGCGGCGCGCCGCTGACAAGCTACTGACGGCCCGCAAGTCTCCCCAACGGCAAAGACTAGCGGGAAAGCGCGTCGACCCCGGGCAGGGACTTGCCCTCCAACCATTCGAGAAACGCGCCGCCGGCGGTCGAAACGTAGCTGAAGGCCTCGACCGCATTTGCCGTCGCCAGGGCGGCGACGGTGTCGCCCCCCCCGGCGACGCTCACCAAGTCACCGGACCGGGTCCGGTCGGCCGCTGCACCGGCGACATCCCTGGTCCCCTGATCGAATGGGGGAAATTCGAAAGCGCCGAGCGGTCCATTCCATACCAGCGTCCGGCAGTCATTCATTTGCCCGATTATGGCGGCCGTCGTAGCCGGTCCGATATCCAGCATCATTTTATCGGCGGGAATTCGATCGGCCGGAACCGTCGCCCAACTGACGTCCGCCGCGAGTTCCCCGGCAACAAGGCCGTCCGACGGGAGTATAACGCCGCAGCCGGAACCCGCGGCGGCCTGCATGACGTTCCGCGCCGTTTCGGTCATGTCGGCCTCGACGAGGGAATTTCCTACCTGGACGCCATCCGCGAGCAGGAATGTGTTGGCCATTGCGCCGCCAATCACCAGTTGATCGACCTTTTCGATTAGATTTTCCAGCACGCCGAGCTTGGTCGAGATCTTATTGCCGCCGACCACCGCCATGACCGGATGCTCGGGTGCCTCAAGCGCCTGCGTCAGGGCCGTCAGTTCCTTCTCCAGAAGCCGCCCCGCCGCCGATGGGAGGAGCCTTGCGACCCCGTCGATGGACGCGTGAGCACGATGGGTGCAGGAAAAGGCATCATCCACGTAAAGGTCGGCCAGGCCCGCAAGCTTCCTTGCGAACGCCGGATCGTTGGCCTCTTCTCCCGGATCGAAGCGGAGGTTCTCGAGCAGGACCAGCTCACCCGACGCCCCATCGCCGAATGAAACGGCACGGCCGAGGGCGGCGCTCAGCACCGGAACAATCGGCTCCAGGGAAAGGTCCGGCACCGCCTGCCCCTTGGGGCGTCCGAAATGGCTGGCGAGCACGACGTTCGCCCCCTTGTCGAGAAGTTCGAGGATGGTCGGCCGGACGGCGTCAATCCGCGTGGCGTCGGAAACCAAACCGTCCCGCATGGGGACATTGAGGTCTACCCGGACGAGCACCCGCTTGCCGGCGACATCCAGGTCATCGAGGGTCTGAAACTTGGTCATGTGCCCTTGAGTTGAGGGTTCTTCAGGCAGGTCGCCCTTATGCCATTGAGCCGCGGACATGAAAAGCGCAACGAAGAGCGGCCTCGCCGATTTTCACAAGACCGCGCCCAGCAAGTGTCCCGTACGCTCACTCGAGGGGGGAAGACGAGAGCGTTCGGGACTACTTATGATCGGCGAGAGCAATCCTGGCGGCACCCAATATGGGACCGGTCTGTTCCGACTGCAGAAATACCGCACACCCGTCAACACCGCGTTCGCGGAATTTGTCGGCGGAAACGGTGAGATTCAACCTCTGTCCCTTCCACTCGCCGATCTTGGCCAACTTCTTGACGATATTGAAATTCTCGATTACGCGGCCGCGATTCTCGCCGCGTCTGACCTCGGTCTTTTTGCTGCTCTGATAAAGCACGAGCCAAACGGACGCCTGCGCCGGCTGCGTGGAGGCGGAAACCGACACGCTGATCTCGCCGTCGTATCCGTGAGTGAGCCCGACCGTCACGTCAGGCGCGTTGGCCGCCCTGGCAATTCGGCTATGTACCTCCCGTTCATCCGTACCGGAGGTCTCGGTCAGGCCATGGACCACCATCTGCGGCGTGTAGACGAACGACCGGGAGAAGTGGCGCGCATAGGTCCGCTGCCGCTTGGAGTAGGATGCATGGGCGAAGGGATCCTTCCAGCCGATGTAATCCCAGTAATCCACATGGAACGACAAGGCGATGATATCGCTGCGCTTGGCCAACTTTCCAAGCAGCGCATCGGCAGGCGGGCAGGAAGAGCACCCTTGCGACGTATAGAGTTCGACGACCGTCGGGCTCCGGTCACCGGCCAGCGCACCAAACGTGCGGGCCTGAACGGCCGTCAGCGCCAGTAACAGGACAAATCCAAGGCCCCCGAGAGCAATGAGACGCGTTGGTTGCCGCATGGTTCTGAGATACTGGAAGGCCTGCTCAACCGCCAATCAAATGCGGGTGAACGCTACTTGTCTCCCCGGGGCGGGCGGGCGCAATTCGGCGATCCGAAATTCGGTCAGGACGCTTTCAGCCGGCGAAGCACATATTGGAGTATGCCGCCGTGCCGGTAGTACTCGACCTCGTCCGCCGTATCGATCCGGCACAGCAGTGTGATTTCCTCCGTCGAGCCATCGGCCCGGGTAACCGTGCACGCGACATCCATTCGCGGCTCGATTCCATCGGCGAGACCGGTAATGTCGAAGGTCTCCGCACCCTCGAGACCCAAGGTTTCCCGGGTCACGCCGTCCTTGAACTGCAGGGGCAGGACGCCCATGCCGACCAGGTTGGAGCGGTGGATGCGCTCGAAGCTTTCGACAATGACGGCCTTGACACCGAGAAGACGGGTGCCCTTGGCCGCCCAGTCGCGGGACGAACCGGTGCCGTATTCCTTTCCGGCCACGATGACCAGGGGGACGCCGTCGGCGGCGTATTTCACCGCCGCGTCATAGATCGGCATCTGCTCCCCGGAGGGTTGATGAATGGTCACGCCGCCTTCGGTGCCGGGCGCCATCTGGTTGCGAATACGGATGTTCCCGAAGGTGCCCCGCATCATCACCTCGTGGTTGCCCCGCCGGGAACCGAACGAATTGAACTCGGAGACCCGAACCTGCCGCTCGGTCAGATAGGTGCCCGCCGGGCTGTCCGGTTTGATGGCGCCGGCCGGCGAAATGTGATCGGTGGTGACCGAGTCGCCGAGGATCGCCAGTTCACGGGCGCCGTGTACATCCTCAAAGCCGCCCGCTTCTTCCGGCATGCCCTCGAAGAAGGTCGGGTATTTCACATAGGTGGAACTGTCCTGCCACTCGTAGGTCTTGGACTTGGCGGTCTGAATTTTTTGCCACCGCTCCGGTCCGTCCCAGACATTGCCGTACCGGGTCTTGAACATCTCCGGCGTCACGGCGCTGTTTACGGTATCGCCGACTTCCTTGTTTGTCGGCCAGATATCCTTGAGGTAGACCGCGTTGCCGTCGGGATCCTCGCCGATGGGATCGTTCATCAGATCGACTTTCATGGAGCCGGCGATCGCATAGGCTACCACCAATGGCGGCGAGGCAAGATAGTTGGCCTTCACCTGGGCGTGCACCCGGCCCTCGAAGTTCCGGTTGCCCGACAGAACCGCGGTTACCGTCAAGTCGCCTTCATCGATGGCCTCGGCAATCGGTTCCGGCAAGGGGCCGGAATTGCCGATACAGGTGGTGCAGCCATACCCGACAAGATTGAAGCCAAGCGCATCGAGATCGTCCTGCAGGCCTGCCTTCTCGAGATAATCGCTGACCACCTGCGAGCCGGGTGCGAGAGACGTCTTGACCCACGGCTTGACCTTCAGGCCCTTGGCGAGCGCGTTGCGCGCCACGAGGCCGGCGCCCAGCATCACCGAGGGATTGGAGGTATTGGTGCAGCTGGTGATGGCGGCAATGACCACATCGCCGTCCTCGAGCTCGTAGTTGGCGTCGGCGACGGGCACCGGGCCCTTGCCGGCGCCGATGGCGGCGATTGCGTCGTCGAACGCGCTCGCAGCCCGGGAAAGCGCGATTTTGTCCTGCGGGCGCTTGGGACCGGCGAGCGCCGGCTCCACCGTCGAGATATCGAGCTCGAGCGTATCGGTAAACTCGGGATCCGGCGTCGACGAATCGCGCCACATGCCTTGCGCCTTGGCATAAGCCTCGACCAGCGCGATGCGGTCTTCGTCGCGCGACGTGAAACGGAGGTAGCCGAGGGTCTCTTCGTCGACCGGAAAGATGCCGCAGGTCGCGCCATATTCCGGCGCCATATTGGCGATGGTGGCGCGGTCGGTCAGCGCCAAGGTATCCAGCGCGGGCCCATAGAACTCAACGAATTTCCCGACCACGCCCTTCTCGCGCAGCATCTGCACGACGGTAAGCACCAGATCGGTTGCGGTCGTGCCTTCCCTGAGTTCGCCGGTGAGTTTGAACCCGACGACCTCGGGGATGAGCATGGAAACCGGCTGACCAAGCATGGCGGCTTCCGCCTCGATACCGCCGACACCCCAACCCAACACGCCCAAGCCGTTGACCATGGTGGTATGGCTGTCCGTGCCCACCAGGGTGTCCGGATAGGCGACGGCCGCGCCGTTCTCCGACGTCCATACGGTCTGGGCCAGATATTCGAGATTGACCTGATGGCAGATTCCCGTCCCGGGCGGCACGACCCGGAAGTTGTCGAACGCCTCCGATCCCCAGCGGAGGAATTCGTAACGCTCCTGATTCCGCTCGAATTCCAGATCGACGTTTGCCCTGAAGGCATCCGGCCCGGCAAACTGATCGACCATCACCGAGTGGTCGATCACCAGATCGACGGGACTCAACGGATTGATTTTCCGGGGATCGCCGCCGAGATCAAGCATCGCCTGACGCATGGCCGCCAGATCGACCACCGCCGGCACCCCGGTGAAATCCTGCATCAGCACCCGGGCCGGCCGATAAGCGATTTCCCGGTCGGAGCGCTTCTCCTTCAGCCACTCGGCGACAGCTTTGACGTCGTCCACGGTGACCGTCGTGCCGTCCTCGAAGCGGAGAAGGTTTTCGAGGAGAATCTTCAGAGAAAACGGAAGTTTGGAGATATCGCCGAGGCCGGCTTCGGAGGCAGCCTCCAGGCTGAAATAATCATAATTCTTGCCGCCGGCTTCGAGCGTGCGGCGCGTCTTCAGGCTGTCATGGCCGGTCGCGGTCATGAGTCTCTCCTTCGAAAATCAAATCCCATCCCCGGTCAGCGGTTCCCCCGTCCGGCGACCGGGCCTTTGGGTACACCGGCAGTGTCCGGGAGTCCAGACTCTGGGGATCAGCGGCCGACCCGGCCGGCGACCAATCGGACCTTGCGCGGGCCCGCAAGCCACATTGCCAGTATCGACAAGGCGCAAATCAGCATGGCCAGGACAAAGGACTGGTCGTAATTGCCTTGGACATCGTGCAGCACCCCCGTCAGATACGGACCCAGTGCCCCGCCGCCGATCGACGCGCCGCCAAGCACGCCGAAAATGACCCCGTAACGCTTCCCGGCGAACAGTTCGGCGGGGACGGCGCCAAATACGGAGGCAAGCCCATAACCCAGAAATCCCTGACACCCGACCATGACGTACATGAGCCACTGGGCGGGAAATTCGCGCAGCAGCAGCAGGCAGCCATAGCTCGCCATGAACCCGAGAAGGGCGAGTGTCCAGGCCCATTCCCGGCCCGCCCGGTCGGAATAGTGGCCAATGGCAATTTGGCCGGCGACGCCGGTCAAACCCACGAGGCCCAGCGCGAGCGCCGCCGATTCACGGGAGATTCCGATATCGATCAGGTAGCGGGTTTGATGAACCTGAACCGCATACCAAACGTAGAGGCCGAAGATAAAGGCGATCATCAGCCACCAAAACCGGGCGGTCTTCATCGCCAGCCCGAGCGTCCACTCGACCGCCACCCAATCCCGATCCACAATCCGGCTGGACGCCTCCCCGGTACCGGCGCCTTCCCTTGTCCGGTCCACGACCGCACCGCCGTCGGGTCTCAGGCCCAACTCTTCCGGCCGATGGCGCTGGAACAGAAAGTTAATCGGCACCAGAACAATCAACACCACCAACGCGACGCTCAGGCTGGCGGCCCGCCAACCATCCGACTGGATCGTGTCCTGCATCCACGGGAACAGGACGATGGCGCCTATGCCGACACCCGAGAAGGCAATCCCGATTGCCAGGCCGCGCCGGCGATCAAACCAATTGGGCAGGAAAAGAGTGTGCCCCAGATAGCTCATGAAGACGGAACCGCCGACCACCAAAATCCCCAACGTCAGATAGAAGTGCCAGGGCTCGGTCGAGATTGTCGCCAAGGCCAAACCGGCGCTGACCTGGATTGCGCCCAATGGCAGGACCCATCGCGGGCCGTAGCGGTCCATCAGGGCGCCGATAACGGGGGTCATCACGATTGAAGAGATAAAGCCGACCGAGAACGTCGCCGAGATACTGCCCCGGGACCAGCCGAATTCGTCCAAAATCGGCGGAAACAGGAGAGAAAACGACGTCCGGGCATTGGCCCCGATGGCCATGGTGACGAAGGCGATGGCGATGACCACCCAGCCATAGAAAAACGGCAACCGGCGGGCAAAATTCGCGGGACGGGGGGCGGCTGGGGGTTCCATCATCGCCGGGACTATAGACCGCGTGCCCGGGTCTGTCCCCAATGGTTGATTGCAGAACCGGGATCACGCGTTAACAATTTGCCCGACTGACAAAGTTCATCGGACGGGTGGCGAATACGTGCAGCTCGAAAAACCTGAAGGACCCGCTCCAGGTCCGCGATCCCGGCTCGCCGACGTCGGCGTCGTTCACGCCAGCAATGCGCTGATCGCGTTCCTGTTTGCCGCCTCGGCGCCGGTAGCGATCGTTCTCGGTGTCGGTCTCAAGGGCGGGTTGTCGGAGGCCGAGCTGTCGTCGTGGGTGTTCGGCGGCTTCGCCCTCAACGGCGTCCTCAGCATTATCGTCTCCATCGTCTATCGGCAGCCGTTGGCGTTTTTCTGGACCATATCCGGATCCGTGCTGGTGGGACCCGCTCTGACTCACCTCAGCTTCCAGGAGGTGATCGGGGCCTTTCTGGCGACCGGCATCCTGCTGCTGGTGCTCGGGCTGTCCGGATTGGTCGGAAAGATCATGAAGCTGCTGCCCATGCCGATCATCATGGGAATGGTGGCGGGCGTGTTTCTCGAATTCGGCCTGGATTGGGTGCGGGCGCTTTGGGACGATCCGCTGCTGGCAGGCTCGATGACGGCGGCCTTCGTACTGCTGTCCCTCAACAGGCGCATCGCCGAGAGATTTCCGCCGATGATCGGCGTTCTGATCGTCGGCATCGTCGTGATCTTGGCGCAGGGTTCATTCAACCCGGAGGGCGGATTCGGCTACCGGTTTGTCACCCCGATCGTTTTCCGGCCCGAATTTTCCCTGCCGGCCATGATCGAACTGGTGATCCCGCTGGCGATCACGGTGCTGGCGGCCCAGAACGCCCAGGGCATCGCCATTCTTCAAACCCGCGGTCACAAACCGCCGGTCAACACCATCACCGCGGCCTGCGGGTTCAATTCACTGATAATCGGCATGTTCGGCTCCGTCTCGACCTGTCTGACCGGACCGGTGAACGCCATTCTGTCTTCCGGCGGCCGCAAGGAGACGCACTACATCGCCGCCGTGATCATCGGGCTGTTTGCGATCCTGTTCGGGCTTCACTCGCCCATGTTCACCAAGTTCCTGCTGGCGTCGCCGCCCGCCTTCATCGCCACCCTCGCCGGGCTGGCGCTGCTGCGTATTCTCGAAAGCGCGTTCAAGGTCTCGTTTGGCGGCAAGTTCACGCTGGGCGCCCTGGTATCGTTCCTGGTAACCCTCACCGAACTCACCCTATTCAATATCGGCGCGCCGTTCTGGGGTCTAGTGTTCGGATTTGCCGCCTCCTGGCTGCTGGAGCGGGACCACTTCGACACGTAAGCGTTGTTCCGCCGCGGCGGCAGCCGGATTTGACAGCGGCGTTCGGGGCATTACGCTGAGGGAGAACAGATCGTTGAGAACAGTCATGATTCCTGCACGCATTGTCGGCGCGACCGCCATTGCGGTGGTCCTGGCGACGTCGCCGGCCGGCGCCCAGAACGATCCGCGGCCGGACGCCGAGCGGCTCAAGCAGAACGACGCGTGGTGCCCCATCGTGCTGAACCACCACCTGCCGGCCATCACGAATGGGTTCGCCGAATACGTCAAGAAGGAGCTGTCGAAAGGCCGGGACCCGGAGGTCTACGAAGCGGTCGCGCCGCTGCTCGAGACCCTGTTGTCGGTCGGGAGGATGGACGAACGGGACCCGGTCAGGCAGGCGCATCTTGCCATGGCGTGCACCCTCGGCCTGCCCGTGGTCAGAAAAATAATCGCCGGCGAACTCAGGTGAGCCCGATCCCGAACAGTTTGGCGGCGTTGCCCGACATGATCCGCTCCTTGGACAATGCGGACAGGCCGGAGGTCCGGGATACGAACCCGACCGGGTCGGTCTCGATTTCGCCGCGAGGATAATCGGTGCCCATCATCACGTGCGTATCGCCGGCGCGCTTCACCAAGGTCCTGAGCATTTCGCGGTCGAAGATCACGCTGTCGAAGTAAAACCGCTTGAGATAGTCGCTGGGTTTTCGATCGATATTTGCCCGTGTCTCGGGACGGGAATCGAAAGCCTTGTCGCCGCGGCCCGGATAGTACGGCAGATATCCGCCGCCATGAGCAACGACCACCTTGAGATTGGGGTGGTCGTCCATGACGCCTTCATAGACCAGGGAGGCCATGACCAGCGCCTCTTCCAGGGGTTGGCCGACCGTGTTCCAGAGAAAGTATTTTCGCAATCGATCGTCGTGAGTGAACCCGCGGGGGTGGATGAAGACCGGCACATCCAGCTCTTCCGCCTTCGCCCAGAATTTGCGGAACCTGGGCTCGCCCAGGTCCCGGGTGCGGATGTTCGACGGGACAGTGACCCCACGCAGGCCCAGCTCGTTCACGGCATATTTCAGCTCGCGAACCGACCGGTTGACGTCCTGCAACGGTACGGCGCCGATGCCGATGAACCGGTCCGGGACCTTCGCGACAAATTCCGCAATTCCTTCATTGCACGCCCTGGCGATCCGCCGGCCGGTTGCGCCGTCGGCCCAGTAGGCGGACGTCGGCAGGTTCATGCTGATCACCTGGATGTCGACGCGCATGGCGTCCATGTCCTTGAGCCGCGCTTTGGGTTCGACAAGCTTCTTCGCCACCGTCCTGGCCTGGCGGTCGTGCTCGCGGGATGAACCCGCCGGAATCCAATTTTGTTTCCCCGGCCCCGAGCCCCGCACCTTTACCTTGCGCGCCAATTCCAGGACCTCGGGCAGCGCGACATGGGTGTGCATGTCTATGCGGGGTCCCCTGCTGGATTTTCGCGGCATAACGTCTCCCCCGAATTTTCGATCTCTATTGCTCGCGCACCGCCCGTTCCCAGACCGGAATATCCTGGGGCATCGGCCGTGCCGGCACCTGCCCCATCATGTCGGCAATGTAGCCGCGGTGAAAGGCGCCATGCATGATCAGATGGGTAAGGATCATGTATCTGGGCAGCCGGCCCTTGTTGCCGCCGATCAGCTCGTAGGAGACCTCCTGTTCGAGCTCCTCCTCGGATAGGCCCTCGATATAGCCGCGGATTTCCCTGTCCATATCGTGCTGTGCCGCCTGAAGGCCCGCTAGGTCCTCGTGCAGCACCGTCTGCAGCTTATCGAACCCGTGAGGACGGCCTTTCAAATGCGCCATCCACACCTTTTCGACGACCAGGAAATGGTTCAGCAAGACAAGAAAGCTGTTCATGATCGATGGACGCTGCTTGGCCAACTCGCCATCCGGCAGACCGTCGACCTGCGCGTAGTAGAGATCCCGTGCCCAGATGTTGTAGTCGAGCAGCGACAGCAGGTACGACTTATCATGCATGGGGATCACTCCTTTGCGACGGGCCGGCCGCGGGGCACCGCCGGTTTCTCCGATTATGGAGCAGGCGCCGGATCAAATCACTCTTTCGTTACAGGTTGGCCCTATTCTCGCCACAATTGGTTGCTTGAATGGCTCCATCAGGCCTCCTGATTGAGAGGGCACATGCCCCTCTTACCCCCCTTGAGGGCAGAGTAAACTGCCCTGACTTCCGGCCGGGGAGCCCCCCTGACTCCCCGGCCGATTTTTCTCCACGCTGCAATTCACATTTTCGTCACAAAAGCATCACATGGCGCGGCTAGGTTCGTGGCTCCGAAGAAGTCCTATCTAGAGGAGTCCCAAATGAAATCGTTGATTGCTGCCGTGGCCACCGCCGTGGTCATGGCCCCAGCCGCCTATGCCGCCGACCTCGTCGTCTACAGTGCCGGTCCCAAGCCGCTTTCCGGCGCATTGGCCAAAGGATTTACCGCCAAGTCCGGCATCAAGGTCAGTCTTTTCCAGTCCAACTCGGGCAAAGTGATGGCCCGCTACCAAGCTGAAAAATCGAACCCGCAGGTCGACGTGATTATCTCCGCTTCCTGGGGTCATGCCATTACCTTGGACAAGGCCGGGGAACTACTGGCTTACGTGTCGCCGGAGGCCTCAAAAATCCCGGCCAGCCTCAAGACCGGTACCTACGCCGCACAGGGAGCCGCCGCCCTGGCGATCGCCTACAACACCAAATCGGGCCTTCCGGCGCCCAAGCAGTGGGGCGACCTGACGAAGGCCGCGTACAAGAATCAGATCACCATGCCCGATCCGGCCAAGTCCGGCTCGGCGCTGACCCTGGTCCAGGGTCTGGTCGCCCAGGACGGCAAAAAGGCCTGGGAGCTGTTCGGTGCACTCGCCAATAACGGCATGATCGTGCCAGGGGCCAATCGGGCCGCGTTGAACCCGGTACTGCAGGGTGCCAAGGGCGTCGTCTTTGGCGCAGTTGACTACATTGCGCTCGGACTGAAAGCCAAGGGCGAGTCTATCGAGGTCGTGCACCCTTCCGGCGGAACGGTCCTCGCGCCGCGCCCGATCATGATCGCGAAGTCATCCGAGAATCAGGATGCGGCAAGGAAGTTCGTCGACTATGTGCTGTCACGGGAAGGACAGAAGCATGTTGCCGCACGGCTTATCCTGCCGGCCCGCACCGATGTTTCCGCCGATCGCCCGGGGTGGAATGATCTCAAGATCATCGACTTCGACTACGTTGCCGCCGCCGGTGAGGCTGCTGAAACCAAAAAGATGTTCGCCGACAACACCCGCAAGTAGCCGATCCGGCCTAACCCGTGGCCGAACAAGCCACAACCGCGAAGGGCCGGCACATGCGGCCGGCCCTTTTCGGTCTCTCCGCGGTCACGTTGATCGTCATCGTCGGGTTTCCCGTCGTGGCCATCGTCCTGTTCGCGCTCTTCCCGCACATTAACGAGCTTTCCTTCCGCGAGCCGTTCAGCGTCCTGCTGCCCAATCTCACTCGGCCAAGGCTGATCGACGCGACCATCAATTCCCTCAGTCTGTCATTCGCCGTCACGTTGGTTTCCGCTCTCATAGCAGTTCCGCTGGCCTATATGCGGGCCAAATTTCCGCTTCGGTTCGGGCAGATCTGGGATGCGGGCTTTCTGGTTCCATTCCTGATTCCGCCATATATCGGCTCCCTGGCCTGGATGCAGCTCCTACAGAAGAACGGATTCGTCGAACAGGCATTGGGCTTCAACCTCGCCGGTTTTCTGTTTTCGTTTCCCGGCATCGTCACGGTGATGTCGCTGCACCTCTTTCCGCTGATCTATTTCACCACCGCCAACGCCTTCGCGATCATCGGCACCCGCTACGGTGATGTGGCGCGGGTATTCGGCGGCGGGCCCGTCCAGGTGTTCATCAGGATATATCTGCCGATGGTGTTCCCGGCTCTGCTATCGAGTTGCCTTATCGTATTCATCCTCACCATCGAAGAATTCGGCACTCCGGAAATCCTCGGCAGCCGCTTTGGGTACGAGGTCATCGTCACTGCAATCCACGAAAAATTCTCCGACTGGCCCATCGACCTGCCCGGTGCGTCCGTGCTGTCGCTCATCCTCATCGTGATCGCCTTTTTTGCGTTTCAGGCTCATCAGCGGCTGTCGGACAAGTTTCAGACCGCCATCGAGAGCCAGACGGTCGACAAACGGGGGCAGCCGCTCTCGCCCGGCTACCTGTTCGCGGTAATCTTGATATTCGGTACGGCCCTGTTCGTCGCAGTCGTCATGCCACTGGCGACCATCACCATCAGCGCATTCATGGATACCTTGTCCGGTGGCGTCACCGCATCAAACCTGAGCTTCAACAATCTGATCGGAATCTTCGATACCTCATCCGAAGCCTGGCAGGCGATCCTCACCAGCCTAACCCTCGCCGTACTCGCGGCCGTCTTTACGGTATTGATTGCGCTCGTCGTCGCGTTCACGGTCGTGCGTCTCCGCTCGGCTGCCACCGTGTTTCTGGACTTCCTGTCGATTCTGCCCAATTCGGTGCCGGGGATGGCCGTTGCCGTGGGGCTGATCCTGACGTGGAACCAGACCATTTGGCCGATATCCCCCTACAACACACCGGTCATCCTATTGCTGGCCTACCTGTGCCTCATGCTCCCCTATCCAGTTCGCATGATCACGGCGGCGCTACGGCAATTGCCAAAATCCCTGGACGATGCCGCCTATATCTCGGGGGCTGGCGAGATCACGGTCATTTGGAAGGTATTGGCGCCGCTGCTTGGACCAATCGCATTGGCCGCCGGGTTCATTGTGTTCGCGATCTCAACCCGCGAGTTGGTCAGTTCGATCATGCTGGCGCCGCCCGGCGTGGAAACCGTCGCCACATTCGTCTTCCATCAGTTCGACCAGGGCTCGGTGAACACCGGCATGGCGATGAGCCTCGTGGCCATTGTGGTCTCCGGCTCCATCATCGCCCTCGGCCAGCGCCTGCAAGGACGCAGCCGCACCGGATCAACCTCATGAGCCATATCCAAATCCGCCATCTCTCCAAATCGTTCGGCGACACCAAAGTGCTGCACGACATCAATCTGGATGTGGAATCCGGCGCCTTCGTCACTCTGCTGGGCCCATCCGGCTGCGGCAAAACCACGCTGCTTCGGATTGTCGCTGGGTTGGAAACACCCGACGAGGGCGTGATCACCTCGGGCGACCAGACCTTTGTCGACACCTCGAACGGCGTCTTCACCGATCCACAGGACCGGAAGTTGGGGTTTGTTTTTCAGGACTATGGATTGTGGCCTCACCTGAGTGTTGCGGGGAACGTTGCTTTCCCGCTGAAAATGGCGAAGGCGCCACAGTCCGAAATTGACCGGCGCGTCAGGGAGGTGCTTACCGACGTCCAGCTCACCGAGCACGCCGCCAAGCTGCCCGAACAGCTGTCGGGCGGGCAAAAACAACGGGTCGCGATAGCCCGGGCGCTGGCGGGCAAGCCAAGCCTTATCCTTTTCGACGAACCTCTTTCAAACCTGGATGCCAATCTGCGCGAGGAGTTGGGCCAGGAAATCCGGTTGTTGTCGAAGCAGCTTGGCCTGACTTGCGTGAACGTGACCCATGACCGGCGCGAAGCTCAAATTCTCTCGGACAGCATCGCTTTGATGAAGGACGGCGTATTTCACATGTTCGGCCGGCCCGAAGATTTGTTTCGTGCGCCCCGGGATGTCTGGTCGGCGCAATTCCTGGATGCCGGCAATATCCTCCCTGCCGGTTTGGTCCTGCAAAATGGCCGGGCCGCGAACGCCAAGGTGCTCGTTCCCCGAGGTGCATTCCACTTGGCCGAGGCCGTAAGCCCCATTCAGGCTCAGGCGCTGAACTGCATTTTCATCGAGGACCGCTACGAGGTGACGGCCGTTCTCGCCGGCAATATCATCAAGATATTCTCTGACCGGTCGGTCGCCATGAACGACACCATCCACCTCGCCGTCGACGAAGACGCCATCCTCGAGTTTTGACGCCTTGAACCCAACCGATCTGATTGCTGACGCGCGGGCATACGCTGCGCAAAAACACGCCGGACAATTCCGCAAGGGTTCGGCCGGCGCACCGTACTTCGACCACGTCGAAGAGGTCGCCGGCATGGTCCGGTCGGCCACCGACGGCAAAGATCCGGAGATGATCGCCGCCGCCTACCTTCACGATGTGGTCGAGGATTCGGACGCCACCCCGGAGACACTGGAGTCGATGTTCGGGTCAGGGGTCGCCGAGCTGGTGGTGGAACTCACCGATGAGCCGGGCCTCGGCGAGGATGCGCGGCGGCAGGCCCAGATCGATCATGCTCCCTATCTCACGGCGCGAGCCAAGATCATCAAGATCGCGGACAAGATATCCAACCTCGAGGAATTGCTGCGCGATCCTCCCGGGGAGTGGGGCAGGGAAAAACAGTTGGCCTATCTGGAATGGGGCGAGGCGGTGTTCGACGGCCTCGACGGCGCAAAACCAGATTTGGATAACCGATTCCGGGCGATCGCCAAGCAGCTACGAGAAGCAATTGCTTCCCGCTAGGCGTGCCACCCGCCATCGGCCATGAACACCCCGCCCGTGGAAAAGCTCGACATGTCGGACGCCAGATAGAGCACCGATTTGGCGATCTCGCCGGCCGTGGCATGACGGCCGAGCGGAATGGTCTTGTTGAGCATTTCGGTCATGTCGATCCCCATGAGCTTGCTCGCCCGGTCTTCGATCTCCTGCTGAAAGGCGGTCGATGTCGGTCCGGGCGCCAGCACGTTGGCGCGAATATTCCTGGGTGCGAGCTCCTTGGAGATTGCCCGGGTCATGCCGATCACGGCATGCTTGGAGGTAATATATGCGACCGAGTTGGGACGGGCCGTCACCCCCATGATGCTCGACATGACGATGATGCTGCCCCCGTCGGTCATGGCCGGGATGGCGTGTTTGCAGGTCAGGAAAACGCCCATGACGTTGACGTCCATCACATGGGCGAAAACATCCTCCGGATAGTCCGCGGTACTGGCGGAGGTCCCGCTGACCCCGGCATTGGCGAACAGCACGTCGATCGCGCCCCAGGCATCGACGGCCGAGTCGATGAAGGCCCGGCAATCGGCCGAGTTCGCGACGTCGGCTGCAGCGGTCAACGTCCGGTCCGGGTCCATTTGGCCGAGAGCAGCGTCGAGATCGGCCTGCCGCCGATCGACCAGCATGACCCTGGCGCCTTCCGATTGAAGCAGGCGGGCACTGGCAAGGCCTATTTCGCCTGCACCACCGGTGACGATGCAGCGTTTGTCATCCATCCATCCCATTCGTCCCTCCAACTTGCCGGACTGTCGGCGGCGAGTGTCATACAAGTGCAATACTATCCACAAATTCTGTGGATATCTCGCGCATGTTTCGTGGACAGTCTTCGCTCAAACTCTGGAGCAGTATCCGGCCTCGCTCACCCCGGCGTCCGGTTCGTCACTTCGGATGAACCTCGATATAAAACAGAGCCGATTCACGGTGTCCGTGAGAATGCCCGCCGAACCCATGACTGGTGACCGGAAACCGGCCCGTCGCCCGGGCATTGAACCTCATGGTCGCCACGGAGCCCGGTTTGGCCTCCTGTTCGATGTCATAGCCATGAAGGTGCAGCTCGACGATCTCGTCCGTGTTGAAGCGAATGGTGACCTCGTCGCCCTGCTTGACGCGAATGACCCGCTCGCCGACGACTTTGCGCTTCTCAATTTTCACGGTGGTTTCGACCGGATCAGCCAACGCCGACGCCGCGCCCAGGGCAATCGCCAGGAAGCCGACGACCAGCGCCCGAATCATTTTCAATCTCCTCCAACCTCCGGACATCATACGTTCGGATGAAATTTAGAACCTCACCCCGGCGATGCAATCCAATTGACCGCGAGCCCCGTTTGATCCCGGGCGGCTCATTGGTAAGGTAACGGCATGAGCAGCCGCGAATACTCGCCCGATCCCAAATATTTGGACGCCTTTCCGGAAAAGTCGGGCAATGACGTCAATGGCCTTGGCGAAGATGAACGGCGGCCGCCGTCGCCTTTCTTCTGGCACCCGAAAGACCGCCATGACTTTGGCGACCTGCAGGACGCGGTGATGCACAATTTTCACACCTCGCCCGACATCCAGCGGGTCTACAACCCCAATGCCGATCGCGGGCCCAAACCCATTGAACGCGCCGAGACGCGCGTCGAACAATCGCCCGCGGCGTGGACCGAGACGGTCAAATCGTTCGCGCTGAGCCATGAGGCCGATCAGGTAGGCATTACGCGGATGGATCCGTCCTACGTTTTTGACGGCTATGAGATCGGCGAGCCCTGGCTGATCGTCATCGGCGTGGCCATGGACCACGACCGGCTGAATGCGGCCCCGGACACGCTAGAAAACCCGGTTTCGGCCGTGGAAGTCGGTGAACAGTACAATCGCGCGGCAAGGGTTTCCCGCAACCTCGCCAATTACATTCTGTCCCGGGGATACAATGCCAAGGCGTTTCCCGGACCGTGGGCATCGGCGTTGCTGATGATCCCCCCGGCGATCGAAGCCGGGTTCGGGCAACTGGGCAAGCATGGCTCGTTGATCAATCGGCAGTTCGGCTCATCCTTCCGTTTGTCGGCGGTGTCGACCGACATGCCGCTTGTCGCCGACGCGCGCGACGATATCGGCGCCGAGGAATTTTGCGCCAATTGCCAAGTTTGTTCCAAAGCCTGCCCGCCCGGCGCCATTTTCGATACCAAACAGATGGTTCGCGGCGAGCGGAAGTGGTACGTCGATTTCGACAAATGCATTCCCTACTTCGGCGAGACCATGGGATGCGCCATCTGTATCGGCCGCTGCCCGTGGTCGAAACCGGGCACGGCGCCGAGGCTGGCGGAGAAGATGCTGGCGAGACGGGCACGTCTCGCGGCGGAATAAAACTCCTGCCCCGGAGCGGTTTCCGGCCAAATTGAATCGAGTGATCCGGTTCATCCGAATTGCGGCCGTCCCGGCCTGTGATTCGCAAGTCCGTCTGTCATCGACCTACCTCGACATGATAGATTTGCCGCCTCATCCAATCTGCCGTCCGGCTGGGAAATCATGGTCGCGTTCTCTGGCACTCGATTGACCTGTATTCGGGGGGAGCGGCTTGTCTTCGAGGATCTCGGCTTCTCGGTCGAGGAAGGCACGGCGCTGTACCTGACGGGAGCCAACGGTTCCGGCAAATCCAGCCTCCTCCGGATTATGGCCACCTTGCTGCGGCCCGCCGCCGGTGAATTGTGTTGGAACGCGGTAGACGTGTGGGACGATATTCCGGCGCACCATGACCGAACCCGGTACGTTGGGCACCCGGATGGGGTAAAGCCGGTTCTCAGCGTTGGCGAGAACTTGACTTTTTGGGCAGCGATTTCGGAGACACGGTCCGAGCAGGTCGGCCAGAGTGTGCAGACCGCCTTGGACAGGGTCGGTCTCGACAGATTGTCGGAAATGCCCGCCCGGTTCCTATCGGCGGGTCAACGGCGGCGACTGAATCTTGCCCGGCTGCTGGCGGCACCTGCCCGCCTGTGGCTGCTGGATGAACCGGCGGTTGGCCTCGACGAGGGGAGTACCGCCGTACTCGAGAGCATGATCGCCTCGCATCTCGCCAAGGGCGGCATGGCCGTCGTCGCCACCCATGATGCCGTGCCGGCCGGCGCACGGCGGCTCGAATTGTCGTGATGCGCGGTTTCACCGATACCCTTCGCCGGGAACTCCGCCTGGCGCTCCGCCAGGGCGGCGATAGTCTTCTGGTGGTGATGTTTTTTGTTCTGGTGGTGGTGCTTTTTCCTCTCGGCGCGGGGCCCGAACCCGGAATTCTTAGTCGGATCGGCGCCGGGATCATCTGGGTCTCCGCTCTGTTGGCCGCCATGCTTTCGATGGACCGGCTGTACCAATCCGACTTCGAGGACGGATCATTGGAGCTTCTCGTCCTGAGCCCGGCGCCGCTGGAGATCATCGTACTGGCAAAAGCCGCCGCCCACTGGCTGACAACGGGGCTCCCGCTCATCGTCGCCTCGCCGCTGCTCGGGCTGTTGTTGAACCTGGAAGTCGAGGGAATGGCGGTGATGCTTGTGTCGCTGACCCTTGGAACGCCGGCGCTGAGTTTGGTAGGTGCAATCGCGGCGGCACTGGTACTCGGCGCACGCCGGGGCGGGGTTCTGATCTCTCTCCTTATTCTGCCTCTATTCGTGCCGATTTTGATTTTCGGCGTCGGCGCCGTTGACGCGGCGCTGCTTGAATTGACCTATCGGCCCCAACTCATGGTCCTTGGCGCACTGTTGCTGCTTGCGGCGGCGCTCAGCCCGTGGGCGGCGGCGGCGGCGGTTCGCCAGGCCGTTGCATGATCGGGGAACAGACATATGTGTCCAGTTGTTTCCAGGGGACGGAAGCGGATCAGGCTCGAGCCGGGTCGGATCGGCCGGTCACCCGGTAACGTACGGGACCCCTGGCGTCACGTTGCTGCGAGGCGCCTGGAATTTAGCTGGAAGCCGCGATAAAACGCGGGCTTGATTGGGACCAGCAAACGAGAACAGGCGGAAGCAGGCGTCAACGTGCATAGATTTGCCAACCCCACCCGCTTCGTCCGGCTTGCCGGCCGCGTCCAGCCCTGGGCCGCCGCGCTTGCGCTTTTGTGCCTGGGCGTGGGCCTGTACTTCGCGCTGTTCTCCTCGCCGCCCGACTATCAACAAGGCGAAACCGTCCGCATCATGTACGTGCATGTGCCGGCGGCGTGGATGGCGATGTTCTGCTATGTGGTCATGGCCGCGGCGAGTGCATCGTCCCTGATCTGGCGGCACCGGGTCGCCGACCTCGCGGCCAAGGCCACGGCGCCGGTTGGGGCGGCATTTACCCTGTTGGCGCTCGTCACCGGTTCCTTGTGGGGCAAACCCATGTGGGGCACCTGGTGGGTATGGGATGCCCGGCTGACGTCGGTTCTGATCCTGTTCTTTCTCTATTTGGGCTATATCGCCCTGCAGAACGCGTTTGACGATCCCGCCCGCGGCGCCCGTGCCGCCGCCATCCTTGCCGTGGTCGGCGTCATCAACGTGCCGATCATCAAATTCTCGGTCGACTGGTGGAACACCCTCCACCAGCCCGCGAGCCTGACCCGCCTGGATGGACCCGCGATCCACACGAGCATGCTGACCCCGTTGCTGCTTATGGCGCTCGGCTACACGGCACTCTATGTGTGGCTTGCCATCATCCGCATGCGGGCGGAACTGGCGGAGACGAAAATCAGGGCGATCCGGTATCGCCAGGCCTCGGGCGCCGCGCCGGCCCCTCAGGAGAGTTGAGATGGAAGCAATTCAATCCTTCCTGAACATGGGCGGGTACGCGGCCTTCGTGTGGCCGGCATATGGCGCCACGGCGCTGGTGTTGATCGGACTGTCCGCGATGAGTTTCGTCAGGATGCGGGCCAACGAAAGGGCGCTGGCCGAGCTGCGCGGCGCCGATGACGAGGAAGACGCGTGAAGCGGAAGCATCAGCGCATGACCCTGCTTGGGCTCGGCGGACTGGCAATCGCCGCCGCCGCCGTCCTCGTGCTCACCGCCTTCGAGGACAATATCGTCTTCTTTCATAGTCCGAGTGAACTGAGTGAACGAAATTTCGCCCCCACTCAGCGGCTCCGCATCGGCGGACTGGTTGAAGCGGGCAGCGTCGCCAAAGCCGCGGACGGTGCCTCCGTCTCGTTCACGGTGACGGATACCGCCAGGTCGGTACCGGTCACGTTCAAGGGCATCCTTCCCGACCTTTTCCGCGAGGGTCAAGGCATCGTCGCCGAGGGCCACCTGCGCGAAGGCGTGTTCGTCGCCACCGAAATCCTGGCCAAGCATGATGAAACGTACATGCCGCCGGAGGTCGCGGAGGCGATCAAGAATTCCGGTCAGTGGAAAGGCGGGCAATAGCCGATCATGACCGCGGAACTCGGACATTTCGCCCTCATCCTGGCTTTCGCGGTCGCCGCCCTGCAAGGCACCCTGCCCCTGATCGGCGCCCAGCGACGGGATTCCGTTTGGATGAGTGTCGCCGCACCGGCGGCCATCCTCCAGTTTCTCCTGATCGCCGTTTCGTTCTGGGCGTTGACCCGCGCCTTCGTACTGTCCGACTTCTCGCTGATGATCGTGGCGATGAATTCCCACACCGCCAAGCCCCTGCTCTACAAAATTTCCGGTGTCTGGGGCAATCACGAGGGCTCCATGCTGTTGTGGGTGCTGGTGCTCGCCCTGTTCGGTGCGGCCATCGCCGTATTCGGCGGCAACCTGAGACCAACCCTCAGGGTACGCGTTCTGGCCGTTCAGGGTCTGTTGGGCCTCGGTTTTCTCGCGTTCATTCTCTTCACCTCCAACCCGTTCGAACGATTGTTCCCGATACCGGTCGACGGGCGCGACCTCAACCCGTTGCTGCAGGATCCCGGCCTCGCCTTTCACCCGCCTTTGCTTTACCTCGGCTATGTCGGGCTATCGACCACCTTTTCGTTCGCCGTCGCCGCGTTGATCGAGGGCCAGGCCGATCCCGCCTGGGCGCGCTGGGTCCGGCCCTGGACACTTGCCTCCTGGACCTTTCTCACCGGCGGCATCGTGCTCGGATCGTGGTGGGCCTATTACGAACTCGGCTGGGGCGGTTGGTGGTTCTGGGATCCGGTCGAAAACGCCTCATTCATGCCATGGCTCGCGGCAACCGCCCTCCTTCACTCGGCCATCGTTTCCGAAAAAAGAGACGCGCTGAAAGGCTGGACCGTGTTTCTCGCCATCGTCGCTTTTGCCTTCTCGCTGCTCGGTACGTTCCTGGTCCGGTCGGGCGTGTTGACGTCGGTGCACGCCTTTGCCTCGGACCCGAGCCGCGGCGTGTTCATATTGATGCTGCTGATCGTATCGGTGGGCGGCGCCTTCGCGCTTTATGCCTGGCGGGGCCCGGCCCTCAAAGGGGGCGGGCTTTTCCGCCCCATATCCCGCGAAGGCGGATTGGTCCTCAACAACTTCCTGCTGACCGCCGCCGCCGCCGCGGTTCTGCTGGGGACCGTCTATCCGCTGATCCTCGACGTACTGAACGGAGGAAAAATCTCCGTCGGCGCGCCTTATTTCAACAGCGTGTTCATCCCGATGATGGTGCCGCTGGTTCTCGCCATGGGCATAGGTCCGCTGCTCAACTGGAAACGCAGCGAACTCGGCCCGACGGCGTATCGGCTTAAAATCAGCGCGGGACTGGCGGTCCTCGCCGGCATCGGCGCCTGGCTGTTTATCGACCGCGCCTCCGCCTTGGCCGCATTCGGGGTTTTCCTCGCCGCCTGGCTGATGTTCGCGACGCTGCACGAGTTGGCGGTGCGAATTCATCTGTTCAGGGTTCCCTTAGGTGAAAGTTGGCGGCGCTTGCGGCGCCAGCCGAGGGCGCGATGGGGAATGACCCTCGCCCATGGCGGACTTGCAATCGTCATCGCCGGCATGACCGCGTCTTCGGCGTGGACCGCCGAATCCATCCAGGTCATGAAGCCGGGAGACAGGGTGGAGGTGGGCGGCCGCGTCTTTACCTTCGACGGCGCCCGGGAGGTGCGGGGCCCCAACTACGCGGCGACCCGGGGTACGTTTCGCGTCGACAGCGGCGGCGGCGATATCGTGCTGACACCCGAGAAACGATTTTACGACGTTCAGGGTCAGACCACCGAGGCGGCCATTCACCCGACGTTTCTCGGTGATCTCTATGCGGTTCTCGGGGACCCGCGAGGCGAAGACGGAGGTTTCGTCACCCGCCTTTATTTCAATCCGCTCGTCCCATGGATGTGGGCCGGGTCGTTCATCATGGTCCTTGGCGGCTTTGTGAGCCTGTCCGACCGCCGGCATCGGGTCGGCGCGCCCGGCCGGCAAAAGGCCGGCGCCCGGGCCACGCCGGCGCCGGCGGAATAAGCATGTCCCGCCGGTTTCTATTTCTTCTGCCCCTGGTCCTGATCGCCGCCCTCGGTATCGGCTTCTGGTTCGGTCTGCAACGGGACCCTCAGGCACTGCCGTCGGCACTGATCAACAAACCGGTACCGGAATTTTCCCTGGCGGCCATCGAAGGGTCCGCGCGGGGTTTCCGCCGGGACGACCTACTGGGCAAAGTCTCGCTGGTGAACATTTTCGGGTCCTGGTGCCTGGCCTGCCGGATCGAACATCCATTCCTGATGGAATTGAAGGCCAACGGCGTCGTCCCCGTTTACGGGATCGATTGGCGGGAACCCGACCGTCAGGCGGGCCCCGAATGGCTGGACAAATTCGGCAATCCGTACCGGCTCGTCGGCGACGACCCGCGAAGCGAAGGAGCCATCGCGTTCGGCGTCACCGGCGCGCCGGAGACCTTCTTCGTCGATCGAAAAGGGATCATCCGCTACAAACATACGGGCCCCATCACCCGGGATGTCTGGGAGAGAAAGCTGTGGCCGATCGTCCAGCGCCTGCGCGCCGAATCGTAGTCCTGCTGGCGGTGCTGGCCGGGCTGGCCGGATTGGGACCGGACCCCGCACATGCCGTGCTGCCGGAAGAGGTACTCGCCAACCCCGCGCACGAGGCGCGCGCCCGCGCGATCTCCAAGGAACTTCGCTGCGTTGTATGTCAGAACCAGTCCATCGATGATTCGGATGCGGAACTGGCCCGCGACCTTCGCGTCCTGGTACGGCAGCGCATCGTGAAAGGCGACAGCGATGACGAAGTGATCGCCTACGTCGTCTCTCGATACGGCGACTTCGTTCTCCTCCGCCCGCCGGTGAAGGGGGCGACGCTGGTGCTGTGGATCGGTCCCATTGCCATCGTCCTCATCGGCCTGTTGGCGCTGATCTCATACTTCCGGCGGGCCGGCCGCGAAGCGGAGAATGCGGGCCGATGATCTGGCTGTTGTCCGCCCTAATCACCGCGGCGGCGGCGGCGTCCCTGGTCGTGATCATTCTGCGCCGGCACCAGCCGGTCCCGCCCGCCGAATTCGATCGGGCGGTTTACGAAGACCAGCTGGCCGAGACAGACCGGGACGAGGAACGCGGATTGCTCGGCCCCGAAGAGGCCGCCGCAGCGAGACAGGAGATTCGGCGGCGCATGGCGCAAATCGACGGGACGGCGTCCGCGAATACCGCGCCCGGCGGCAGCGGCTTCCGAACGGCAACCGCCATTGGCGTCGGCCTTCTGGTTCCGATCGCCGGCTTCGGAATTTACGGCTCCCTGGGCACGCCGGATTTTCCGGATCAGCCATTTGCCGAGCGGGCCAAGCCGCCGCCGAGCGACGACCCGAAGGTAGCCGAGATGACCGAGATCGTGGCCGAATTGGAGCGCAGGCTCGAAGCGGCGCCGGCGCGGGTGGACGGCTGGTTGCTGTTGGGCCGGTCGCTGGTCACCCTGCAACGGCATCTCGAGGCCGCACGGGCATATGCCCGCGCGCGCGCCCTGGCACCGGACCGGGCCGAGATCGCAATCGCTCTCGGTGAAACAACCGTCATAGCCCAGGGGGGCGTGGTTTCCGATGACGCCATGAAGATTTTCGCCGATGCCATGGACCTCGATCCAAATGCCGTGCGGCCTCATTACTTCCTTGGCCTTGCGGCGGCGCAACGGCGGGATTTCGAGAGCGCGGTTCGGCGCTGGACCGACGTTGTCGCCCTCTCTCCGCCTGACGCCCCCTGGGTGGACGAAGTCCGGAAACGGATGAATGCCGCCGCAGAGGCCGGCAATATCGACTTGGCCTCCATTTCGCCGAGCCGGACGCGCCCCGCCGGCCCGACAGCCGAGGACGTGCGCGCCGCGTCGGAGCTCAGCGTCGAGGAGCGGGCCGAGATGATCATCGGGATGGTCGAGCGCCTTGCCTCCCGGCTTGAAGACGACCCGGATGATTTGGAGGGCTGGAAACGGCTGGCGCGGGCCTATCGTGTGCTCGGCGAAGAGGAAAAGGCGGCGGCCGCCGAGGAGCGTATCCGCCAACTTGAGACCCGGTAGTTCTTAATTTCAAGGTTTAAGGTAATGCACCGATTGATTTCACGCGCGATTTTTGCCGTCGCCCCGAGGTGCGCGGTTCAGCCCTGCCACGCCAGCTGCAAGATCAGGTCAGGCCGGGTTTCCAGAAGCTTGGCGATTTCGGTCTCGGCCGCGGGACGCTCCTCACCTCCGACCTCACGGACAAAAAGCTGCCCGGTACGCTCCATTCGGTAGCCGATGATCCGTTTGTCATCGAGTTCCATCAGACTTCCCCGCCTTTGTTCTCAAATTCAAATTCCAAATACACGACTAAATTAGTCAGATAATATTGCAGTTTCAAGGCGGTGGGCGTGCCGGCAAACGCAAAATTGGGTCAGGCGACGCACAAAAAATGCGTGGCTCACATATTTGATTTCAATATCAATAAGTTAGGAGAAATTAAGCTTGAAGCTATTTGTTCAAGACGGCGGCCAGGACCTCGAGGCAACTGGCGACGTCCGATTTCGGCGCCACGGTGATTCGGATGTAAGTCTCATAGCCGGGCTCGGGCCAGGCGTGCAGCTGGACCCCGTTTTCAAGCACTTCCGCCGCCAGTTCCCGGGCGTTCCGGTGGGCGTCGGCTGAAACGAAATTGCACACGGACGGAAACGGATCCAGGCCTAAATCACGAAGTCCCTCCTCCAGCATCGTCCGCGAGTCGGAGACGTCTTTCAGCATCTTCGCCAAATAGGCCTCGTCGAGAAGCGCCGCCTCGGCGGCCGCCTGGGCGAGGATCGGAACGTTGAAGGTACAGGTGGTCTTGCGGAGCGCCTGGGCGATATCGCCATCCGAACAAAGCGCATATCCGATCCGCATGCCGGCCATGGCGTAGGCCTTCGAGAATGTCCGGATCACGACCCAGGGCCCGCGGCGCTCCTTCAGCGCCTCGACCACATCCGGCCCGCCCGCATGAAGGCCGAACTCGTGATAGGCCTCGTCGACACCCAGCAATACGTTCTCCGGCACGTCCTCAACGAAACGGCGCAGGGTCGTCCCGTCCAGCATCCGGCCGCTCGGGTTGTTCGGAGTCACCAGGAACAGCAGCTTCGTCCGATTGCCGACCGCACCCAGGACGGCGTCCGCGTCCACATGCCCGTCCGCCTTCATGCCCACATAGGCGCAGTCGGCCTCCGAAGCTTCCACCATGGCCCGGTACCCCCAGAATGTCGGTACGGGCAGGATCATGCCGTCCCCCGGTGAAATGCTGAGATGAATGGCGCCCTGGATCAGCTCCTCGCTGCCATTGCCCCAGACGATATTCTCCACCGGGACGCCGGTGCGTGCGGTGACGATATCGGAGAGGGCCGGACATTGGGCATCCGGGTAGCGGTTCATCATGGTCAGTTTGTCGCGGACGGCGTCGACCACCTTGGGCGACGGAGGAAACAGGCTTTCGTTCAGGCCCATGGCCAGGACTTCGCCGGTGTCATATCCCTTGTGCCGAAGAACGCCCTCCGTCGGCGGGTCGAACTTCGGCCCCATTTCCTGAATGGCGCGGCGAATGTAGGGAACGCCGCCCTGGTCGTTGCTCATCATCTGCCTCTGATTGCTGGGGCTACTCGCCGGCCTCCCGGAATGCCGCGACGCGCTCGCCGATCCCGCCGGAGAACCGCTGTTCCATGTCATCCAGCATATGGTGGATACGGTCGATATGCGCGTCCTTGTCGAACATCCGGAAGCGCAGGGACTGGCTGCGGTTGGGATCGCCGCTGTAGTACTGCTCGTACAGCCGCTGACGGCCGGCAAAGCTCGAGAGCGACGCGTCGTAGGCCAATCGAAATAGCTTGATCCGGGTCGGCGAGTCGGCGTTGACCGACTGAAAATATTTTTCCACGTCGTCCTTCACTTCACCGGCGAGTTCCGCAATGGACGGTACGCCGACCAGGCCGCCGGCGCCCAAGGTATTTATGATCTCGCACTGGCGGTTATAAAACTTCCAGAACATGCTCTGCCAAAGCTGGATCGGCGCCAGGCCCGGCGACCAGTTGCCGAATGGCGTCTGGAACGATTCCGCCTCGGCCGCCACCCGGCAGGTGCGGGCAAACTCGGCAATGTTGATGGTCTCGGCGAGCAGCAGTTGGACGTTCAGGTGCTCGTCGATCTTGGTCGAGCGCGCGACCGCCAGCGCCAATGCCATCATGAATTCCGATTTGGCGGCCGCCCGCACCACCGACTGATGCAGTGCATGGGGTCCGACCCGGGTCTTGCCGTGAATGAGAGTTTCGGCTTCGTCATCCCGATAGATGAACACCCGTTCCCACGGCACCTTCACATCGTCGAAAATGGCAATCCCGTCGGATTCCTCGTACATGGAAGACAACGGATAATCCATGGGTGAGCCGGAATCCGGATGAGCCATGGAGGGCCGGCAGATGAACCGCAGCCCTTCGGTATTGGCCGGGATGGCAAATCCGAATGAATAATCGTCCGATTTGCGCTGTTCGTCGGTCGCCCAGCGGATGGCCGCCGGCATGACGACGATTTCGTTGGCAAGCGCGCACAACGTCGCCACCATGCGCGCACCCCGGATCGTGATGCCCGCATCATCCTCCGCAACGATCTGGGCGACGATTTCCGATTCCTGCAAGTGCGCGGGCCGTGACCGGTCAACCTGCGGGTTGACCAGTACGTGCGTCATAACGAGATCGTTTTCGCGAACGTGTTGGTGAAAGTCGCGGACGTTGGCGGCGCCCTGGAAGGAGTCCCTGTCGAATATTTCGCTTGCCGCCGCCCATGCCGCGACCATGACGTTCTTGTAGTCCGGACTGCGGCCCAGCATGCCGCAGGTCGCATCCATCCAAATCTGAATGGCGTCACCGCGCGCGACCACATCGTCCTTCGACAAAGGCGTGATGTGGGTCATGCCGACCTTCTCCCCGCTGCTGGGCGAGGCATAGGTCAGCTTATCGGTGAGCCCGGCATCATGCTGCATCTCCAACAGCATCGCCATGGTCTCCGCCGCGCCGGCGAACCGGCGATCGTTGACGACGTCGGTGACTTGATCCCCGTCGATACAGATGGTTCGGCCATCGTCGAGGGACCGCAGGTATTCCCGGCCGGTGCGGATAGGCATCCAAGCCTCCCAAGCAATTCAGAAACAGGACCTTAAGGTCTCAGGCGCGCGGCTTCAAATATTCTGCACGGTCTGTCCGAAGGCCGAGGTTCGGCAAGTGATTGCGTTGCCGGGGCGCCAGCCGATATCCTGTGATCAAAGGAGCGCGGATCAACTTCCACCATGACAAACGACGCGCATGAAACAGGGGGGCTCCTGCCTGACGGGCTCCTGCCTGACGGGCTCCTCCGCGACGGACCCGACGGGCCCGATACGAGCGGTTTCGGGCTGCTCGACCTGTTTACCGCGCGCTATGACGTTCTGGCCCGGCTCCTCGACAGGGAATCCAAGCAGCTGCTGGATACGGAATTCGGTATCTCTCTCGTCGAATGGCGGATATTGTCCGCGCTTTCGGTGAAGGGCGGTATGACCATAGGCGACCTCGCCAGGATGAGCGGTTTTGACAAATCTCAGATCAGCCGTGCCGCGACGCTTCTGGAGAACGCGGGCAGCATCGGCCGGGTTGACAGTCCATTCGACGGCCGGAGCGCCATCATCGGCCTCACCGATGACGGACGTGATCGGTATGACCGAATGATACCGGTGGTTCGCGAGCGAAACCGGCGCCTGCTGTCACTGTTCACACCCGCGGAGCGGGAGCAGGCCTACCGAATGATCGACACCCTCACCACCTACCTTCGTGGCAGAATGGACCGTCCCTAGGACCGCCCAAATCCCAAGACAAGGAACGCCTCATGGACTGGACCGACCGGCGGCAGCGCTTCAGGGAAATACTTGCCGGCGACAAATGCGTGCACCCGGGATCCGTATACGACCCCATCTCCGCGCGGATCGCCGAAGATCTGGGGTTCGAGATCGGAATGTTCGCGGGTTCGATCGCCTCGATGACCGTGCTCGGCGCGCCCGATCTCCTCGTCCTGACGTTGAGCGAATTCTCGGATCAGTGCCTGCGGATCAATCGGGCCGGAAACCTGCCGCTGATGGTCGACGCGGATCACGGCTACGGCAATGCGCTCAACGTGCGGCGGACGGTCGAGGAACTGGAAACCGCCGGGATCGCCGGCATGAGCCTGGAAGATACCGATCTCCCCACTCCATTCGGCACCGCCGGCAAGCCGCAAATGATTTCGCTGGAGGAAGGGGTCGGCAAGATGAAGGCGGCGCTCGGCGCACGCCAGGACCCGTTGCTGTCGATCGCCGGACGGACCAGCGCCTGCGCCATCACCGACGCCGAGGACGCCGCAGTTCGCGCCCGCGCTTACCAGGAGGCCGGCGTGGACGCGGTATTTCTTGCCGGACTAGCCAGCCGCGGGGAACTGGACGTGGTCTCGGACAAAGTGGACATACCCCTGATCCTCGGCAGCACACCGCCGGACATGGCCGATCTCGATTACCTGGGCTCCAAAGGGGTGCGCATTGCCTTACAGGGTCACCTGCCGTTCTCGATGGCCATGAAAGCCGTTCATGACACGCTGAAGGCCCTTCGCGACGGCGCAAAACCCGCAGACATCGAGGGAAAGCCCGACCCCGAGATGCTGAAGAGGTTTACCCGCGACGATCTGTATCGGAGTTGGATCAAGGACTTTCTGGAGGGTTAGTGACGGGTCTCACAGAAACGTTGAGACTCCCCGGCTGGCAATAACATACAATGCCCATCCTCGGATTGACGCCAATCGGCGCCGCCCCGTCCAATAAAAGGAAAACCATACTGGTTTCATAAATTTTGGGAGTTTCACGATGTCTTCAATTAACCGCACGGTCGCTTTGACCGCGCTGGCCGGTGTCGCCGCCGGTACGTTTTTCGTTTCAAGCCCCGCTCAGTCGGCCGAGTTGCTGATCAACAACTACCTGCCGCCAAAGCATCCGTTCCAGACCGGCATTACGGTCCCGTGGATGAAGGATGTTGTGGCCGCGACAAATGGCTCGGTTACGCCCAAACTGTCCGCCGCCGCGGTGGGTCCGCCTCCGAAGAACTGGCAGACCGTGTCAAAAGGCGTCGCCGATGTTGTCATCCTGGCAAATATTTTCCAGACCAAGCGCATTGTCGGGCCCCAGATTTCGCAGCTGCCGCTTAATTCGCCGGGCGCCGTCAAAACATCGATCGCGCTTTGGAAGACGCACGAGAAATATTTCGCCAAGGCCAACGAATATAAAGGCAACCACTTGGTCGGAAGCTTCCTCCTGGCGCCGAATGTGATTCATAGCCGGGGCAAGCCGATTGTCACCGTCGCCGACCTGAAGGGCTTCAAGCTGCGGTCGGCTCCGGGAATCACCACCAACATTCTCAAGGAACTTGGAGCGGTACCCGTTGCCTCCGGCCCGGCGAAGATATTCAGCCTCGTCTCCAAGGGCGTTGTTGATGGCGCGGCGGTCCCGGGTCACGGCCTTCGCGCCTTCCGAATCCTTTCCTACATCAAAGCAACGACGATCATTCCGGGCGGCCTGACCAACACGTCCTTCTCCATGCTCATCAACGGCAAGAAGTGGGACGGCCTCACGAAGCAGCAGCAAGACCAAATCATGAGCGTCTCGGGGCTCAAACTTTCCGAGCGCACCCTGGCCGGTCAAAAGGCCGCCGATTCCGGCATCGCAGCGGTCAAGAAACAGGGCGGCCAAGTCGTCCAAGCCGGTCCGGGACTGATGGAGGCAATCAGGAAGCTGGGACAAAAAGCCGAAGCAGACTGGTTGAAGGCCGCCGAAGCCAGGGGGATCGACGCCAAGGCTTCGATGGCGTTTTTCAAGGAACAGCTGAAGTAGTTCTCCCGCTCCCGGACTACCATGGCCGAAGGTGACAAGACGGGCGTCGTCGACCCTAGCGGCGGCGGCGCCCAATCCACAAATCCGCTCGATCGGGCGCTCGCCGACGACTATTCGGTGCCGGCGGACGCCGCTGGGGCCCTGGCGGCACCCGTCAGGCTTCTGACGGTGCTTGCCGCCTTCTTTATGTTTTTTGTGGCCGGCCTGACGGTCGTCGATGTCACCGGGCGTTATGTGTTCAACTCACCGGTTCACGGCGGAGTGGAATTGATCGAGTTTGCCCTCGGTCTGCTCATATTTTCCGCCCTGCCCCTCGTCACCGTCAAACGCGCGCACATCGTCGTCGAGCTTTTCGACGGATTTATGAGCAAGCAATTCAAGCTATTTCGGGAAATCATCGTCCTGTTCATCAGCGCCGGGATGATCGCATTCATCACGGAGCGGATGTGGAGAACCGGCCTTGAGATGCAGGAATTCGACGATATCTCCCTGACCCTCGAACTGCCGACCGCGCCGGTGCTGTTCGCGCTTACCTTCCTGAGCGCCGTGAGCGTAATCATCCAACTCTATATGCTCTGGAAATACGTGACCGTCGATTTCCGCGCGGGAGTCGCACCGGGATTCGGCCACGACAAGGACGAGGGCGCCTCCTAGATGGTCATCTCGCTAATCGGGTTTGCCGTCCTGCTGGGGATCGCCTTCTTCGGTCTGCCGCTCGGATTTTCCATGATGCTGGTGGGCTTTGTCGGCTTCGCCTTCATTCGCGGCATGGGGCCGGCGTTGGAAACGGTCAGCCAGCAAATTCTGGGATTGGCGCTGAACGCCAATTTCGTCGTCCTGCCCCTGTTCGTCCTGATGGGCGTATTCGTTTTCCGGGCCGCCCTGGCGGAGGATATCTACGAGGCCGCCAATGCCTGGCTCGGCAACAAGCGCGGCGGCCTCGCGATGGCCACGGTCGCCGCCTGCGGCGGCTTTGCGGCCATTTCGGGATCGTCGGTTGCAACCGCCGCGACCATGGCCAGGGTTTCAATCCCGCCCATGCGGCGGTTCAAATACAACAACGGTTTCGCCGCCGGCACCGTTGCGGCCGGCGGCACCATGGGAATTCTGATACCCCCGTCCGCCGCCCTCATCGTCTACGGCATCTTGACCGAGACCAGCATCGGGGATCTGTTCATCGCCGGTATCGTTCCGGGCCTCATCACCGTGGCGCTCTACCTCGCGGTCATTTGGGGCGTGGCATTCCTTATGCCGAATTTGGCGCCGCGTGCCGACAAGGCGACCTGGGCGCACCGCTGGCACACGCTTTCAAAAGTCTGGGCGGTCCTCGTCCTGTTCCTCGTCATCATCGGCGGCATCACCTTCGGGGTATTCACGCCAACCGAAGGCGGCGGCATCGGCGCCGCCGGCGCGCTGCTGTTCGCCATCGCCCGCAAGCGAATGAACCTCCGGGTGTTTTTCTACGCGCTCGTGGAAGCGGCCGAAACCTCGGCCATGGTATTCACCATCGCCTTCGGCGCGCTCATTCTGAACAATTTCGTGAATGTCGCCGGCATGCCGGACGCCATCGTCGATTTCATCAAGACCCTGGAGATCGAGCCGATCACCGTCATCCTCGTGGTGCTGCTGATCTACATTCTGCTGGGTACGATCATCGAAGGGCTGGCGATGATTTTCCTCACCGTGCCCATATTCGTCCCGCTTGTCGATGCCTTGGGCTTTGATTTGATCTGGTTCGGCATCGTCATGGTCATGGTCGTCGAAATCAGCTTGATCACGCCGCCCATCGGCCTCAACGTCTTTGTCATCAAGACGATAATGCCCGACGTCCCGCTCTCCAGCATGTTCAAGGGGATTGCACCGTTTTTCGCCGCCGACATCATCCGTTTGATGTTGGTGGTATTCATTGCGGACCTGGCACTTTGGCTGCCGAGGTATGTCGCGCAGTTCTGACCGGAATAGCCGCGCATCCAGGTCGCAAAATCGAGGGTATAATACCGTTATGGCATCGAAGCCCATCATCGCGGTTTTTTTGATCCTTGTCCTCGCCGGCTGCTCCAGCCTGCGGCTGGCCTATTTCGGCCTCGACGTGGCCGCACGGAACCAGGTGGCGTTCTATTTGGACCTGGAAGACGAAGACGAGCGCCTGTTCGCCGATGCGGCGATGGATCGCGTGCTCGATTGGCACCAACTGGAAATGCTTCCCCGCTACGCCGCGTTTCTCCGTGAGCAGGCCGGTGTTTTGGAAGCCGGAGATGTAAGCCGTGAACAGGTAATGGCCGCCATGCGGCAAATCCGCGCGCTCTATGAGGAGACCGTAAGGGGTGCAACCGCCGAGGGCGCCTTGGTGCTGAAGCGCCATGCAAGCGAACCCCGCCGAGGATACCTGAAGGCCCGTTTCGACGAAAAGAACACGGAGCGCGAAGAGAGATTGGCCGAACCGATGGCGGAGCGGATCGAAAGACGCGCCGACCGGCAGATCAGGAATATCGAACGGTTTCTGGGCGAGCTTTCCGGCGGGCAGCGGGATCATGTCCGCGCCTATGCCTCGGCGACAGCCAGCGGCTCGTCCGTTTGGCTGAGCGCCCGAAAATCTCGGCAAAAGGCGTTTTTGGCCTACCTGGCCACCGATCCGAAGATCGACGGCCTGAAGCGGTATCTGGACAAGATTCTGTTGGCCCCGGACGAAAACATGGCGCCCGGCTATCGCCAGTTCATCGCCGGGCGAACCGAACGGTTTGGCCGGTTGATGTTCGATATCATTACGTCACTCACCGAAGATCAGCGCGAAACCGCCGTCAACCGTCTCCGGGGTTATGCCGACGAGTTGCTGGCGATTTCCAGCTAGAGCAGTTTCCGACCAAATTGAACCATTTGACCGGAAACCGCTCTAATTCTCCTCCAGATTTAGACGTTTCTTGAGTTGCGCCATGATGATGGGCGCACCGACAACGATGAACAGAAACCGGACCAACTGATGGGTGATGACGAACGTCACCTCGATCCCGAGGGCAAAGCCGATCAACGCCATTTCGACAAAACCGCCCGGTGCGTAGCCAAGGATCAACGCCCGCGGCTCCAGCCCGGAAACGGGAGCGGCGGCCAGGGCCATCAACAGCGCCAGCACCACCATCGACGTCCCGGCAATGGTGCCGTGGACGAGGTATACGCCGACCTCTCGCACCTTCACCCCGTTGTACATGGCGCCGACGCTGGCCCCGATTATCAGCTGCGCCACTGCCATCGGCTCATCGGGCATCGGTGAAGACACCACCCCGGCGAACGCCAGCACCCCGACGGCAAGGAGCGGCCCCATGAGCGTAGGCGACGGGAGACGCAGTCTCCCCGCCAACGGGATCGCGGCGGTGGAGGCAATTAACCAGATGACCGCGTCCAGCGGAGCCACATCTTCAAAATGGGCGTCTGTCCCCGCGGAACCGGTCGGTTCATACCCGGCAAACAGTCTGAATGAAACGGGAATGAGGATGACGACGCCCGCGAGCCGGGAAATCTGCATCAGCGATATAATTCGCTCATCGCCACCGAGGCTCCCGCCGATGATTGTCATCGGCAATACGCCGCCGGGCATGGCGGAAAAATAGGCCGTCACCGGTCCATAGCCGGCTACCCTGTGGTAGTAGAGGAACATCGCCGCACCGGTGACGATGACGAAGATCACCACGCCGGCGCTGCTGATCATCCAGGTTTGCATCTGCTGGGCAATGTCCGGAGGTATGCCGGCCCCGAACATGATCCCCATGATGATGAACATGGACGAGCGCAGCCACGTCGGAATCCATACCCTGACCCCGGACATGGCCGCGGCCGCCGTCACGACCATCGGACCCAGCATCCAAGGAAGCGGCAGGGTCAGATGGACGGCGACGGCCGCCCCGATCGCTCCCAACAGCATGGCGACGGCCAACGGCCGCCACTCTTCGCGCAGTTCATTCAGAGCGTTGGAAACGGAAATTGGCAATGGCGGGGTTCGGTTCTCTGGATCGGGGATCAACTCCCTAGCCCGCATCGCCGGCAAGGTCCACCCCCGCCTGAATTTCCCCGTCTGGCATGGATGACTTGATTTAGATTAAGATCATACCAAGCCCGCCCTGATAATATGCGGGTAGTGACAGACATTTACGGCCGCGAGGGAGGTCACCGATGACCAATCCGTACGATCAACTCGACCAGGTCGAGGCGAATTTCGTCCCGATTTCTCCGCTGAGTTTCTTGCGGCGCGCGGCGCGCGTGTATCCGAATCACCCCGCCGTCGTCCACGGCGAACGGACGTACAGCTACGCGGAGACGTTCGCCCGCTGCCGGCAATTGGCCTCGGCCTTGGAACGCGCGGGTATCGGCAAAGGCGATACCGTGGCGGCGATGTGCACCAACACCCCCGAGATTTTTGAGGCCCACTACGGAGTCCCTGTAACCGGCGCCGTACTCAATGCCATCAACACCCGGCTGGAGGCCGACACCATCGCGTACATTCTGGATCATGGCGAGGCCAAGGTGCTGATCACCGACCGCGAGTATTCCGCGGTGATCAAGGAAGCGCTCGGCAAAGCCAAGGTCCAGCCGCGGGTCATCGACGTGAACGACGTCCTGGCGCCCGAGGGCGAAATGCTCGGCGACGAGGACTATGAAAGCTTCATCGGCGGCGGCGACGAGGGGTATGGGTGGAAACTGCCGGACAACGAGTGGAACGCCATCTCTCTCAACTACACGTCGGGCACGACAGGCAACCCCAAGGGCGTCGTCTGCCACCACCGCGGCGCGTACATGAATGCCATCGGCAATGCCATGGCCTGGAACATGACGCAGAATCCCAACTACCTGTGGACGCTGCCCATGTTCCACTGCAATGGCTGGTGCTTCCCGTGGACGTTGGCCGCATATGGCGGGACCTCGTTCTGCCTCAGGAACGTCGAAGCGAAAGCCATCTACGCCTCAATCGCCGATCAGGGCGTCGACCATCTCTGCGGCGCACCGATCGTTCTCGGCATGATTGTCAACGCTTCGGACGACGAGAAGCGGGAGTTCGGCCATCTCGTCAAAGTGATGACCGCCGGGGCCGCGCCACCTGCCGCCGTTCTTGAGAAAATGGAGGCCGGTGGATTTGAGGTTACCCACGCCTATGGCCTTACGGAAGTATACGGACCAGCCACGGTCTGCGCCTGGCACGATGAATGGAACGAGCTGAGCGCCGAGGAACAAGCAGACCTCCGCTCCCGCCAAGGCGTCCCTTACGTCGTGTCCGAGGAACTGACGGTGATCGATCCTGAAAACATGGAGCCTGTCCCCGCGGACGGCGAAACCATGGGCGAGGTGATGTTCCAGGGCAATAACGTGATGAAGGGTTATTTGAAAAACGAAGAGGCCACGAATGAGGCCTTCGCCGGCGGCTATTTTCACTCCGGAGACCTCGGCGTGATGCACTCGGACGGCTACATCGAATTGCGCGACCGGTCCAAGGACATCATCATCTCGGGCGGTGAGAACATTTCATCCATCGAGGTGGAAAACATGCTCTACAAGCACCCGGCGGTCCTTGCCGTGGCTGTTGTCGCCAAGCCCGACGAGAGGTGGGGCGAAACGCCGTGCGCGTTCGTGGAGATCAAACCGGATGCCGATGATGTAAGCGCCCGGGAAATCATCGATTTTGCCCGGGACAATCTGGCCCATTTCAAGTGTCCCCGGTACGTGGTGTTCGGCGAACTGCCAAAGACATCGACCGGCAAAATCCAAAAGTTCGTGCTTCGGGGCCGAGTGGACGAAGCCGCCGCGCCTTAAGGCTTGCCGTCGCTGATATCGTGGATGACGGCAAGGGTCTCGTCGAACCAGTCGGGATCCGGGAGTTCGGCATAAGCGCGGCGGAGCGCCAAACTCCAGCGATCGCGGATGTCGGAGAAGTAGGCGTCGTCCTCGTCCAGGGTCCGGCGAAGCCGGGTGCGGCGGGCACCGTCCTCGTACACCAGAAGATCGACCGGAAATCCGACCGATAAATTGCTTCGAAGGGTCGAGTCCATGGACACCAGCGCAAGTTTGGTCGCGTCTTTCAGGGACATCCCGGAGGTTACGGCGCGGTCGAGAATGGGCTTGCCGTATTTGTGCTCACCGATTTGCAGGAACGGCGTGTCTTCGGAAGCCTGAATAAAATTTCCCTCCGCATATATCTGGAACAATCGCGTCCGTCCGCCCGCCACCTGACCGCCGAGGAGGAAGGACGCGTTGAACTCCTGATCATGCCGTTCGAGAGCTTTTCCGTCGGCCTCGTAAACATCGCGGATTGCCGAGCCCACCAGCCGGGCCGCCCGGAACATGCTGGTGACGCCGAACAGGCCTCCGTCTCCCCGATTATCCGGCCCGTTCCATTCTTCAATCAAATTGACCACCGCCTGGGCGATGGCAAGATTTCCGGCAGACAACAGACAGAAAACACGATCGCCGGGACGCTCCCAGACGGTCATTTTGCGATAGGTCGCGATGTTGTCCACGCCCGCATTTGTCCGCGAATCCGACAGCATCACCAGCCCCTTGTCGACCAGCACCCCAACGCAGTACGTCATCTTCGATTTCCTCGCACAACCGCTCCCGGGAATGTCACCGTCTTATTGAGCGGCGCTTACCTGAACCTGAACCTGCATCTGCTCGTCGGCGGATCCCGACCGCAGTCCCCGAACGGGCGCCGCATCAAGATAGTCCCGGCCAACGGCAACCCGGACGTGAGCATCGGTCGGACATATGCGGTTTGCAACATCAAATCCAACCCATCCCAAATCGTCGACAAACAATTCCGCCCAGGCGTGGCCGGCGTCAAAAGGCCCGGCGCTTCCCTCGCTCCACAAGTAGCCGCTTACGTAGCGGGCGGGCACCTCGAGGGCGCGGGCGCAGGCAATGAACACGTGCGCGTGGTCTTGGCAAACACCGGCGCCGGCGGCAATCGCCTCGGCGGCGGTATGGGCCGCATCGGTGGCGCCGGTCTCATAGTCGACGGCGTCACGGACCAGGCCCATGAGCCGGTGCCCGAGATCCAGATCTCCATCGGCGCTGCGTTTCGCTTGCCGGGCCAATCCATGAATCGCCTCGTTTGCTTCGGTGAGGCTGGTTGGTCTGAGATAAAACAGGGGCCGAAAACGCTCGATGGCGCCGGAGAGCACGCCGTTCGTATCTTGGGTGCGAACCTCGCCCGACGCCCGGATGGTGACGTGGGAATGGTCTCCGACGGTCGTCAGCGTGTGCACCAGATTGCCGAAACCGTCCTCCCCCGACGAGGCCGGGGAACGCCCGCGCCCGACAATGTTCCAGCGAAGCACCGACTGCCCGCTGGAAATGCAGGGGGTCAACCTGAGCGCCTGGATCGAGTAGTTGACCGGCCGGTCGTAGCGGTACGTGGTCTCGTGGGAAATGACGATATCCATCGGCTCAGTCCAGATAATCCCGTTGAATCTGGCGCCCCAATCGATCGTTTCGCTGAATGAAATCGGTCAGGAACTCGTGGAGACCGCGCTGGAAAATGTCCTCGGCTGGCTGGTAGGCCAGATCGGCATGAAGCGCCTTTGCCATTCTCAAACTTTCTTTCCGCTCTCCGTACATGTCGGACAGCCGCTCCAAATATTCGGTGAGCCCCACGAGACAGGAAAGAAGCGAGCGGGGCACTTCGGCGCGGAGGATCAGCATTTCCGCGATTCGCCAAGGCTGCAGCGCACCCCGATAGAGATTGTGATATGCCCTGTTGGCCGTCACCGCCCTCAGCAACGCGCTCCACTGATAGAAGTCGAGAGTCCCGCCCACATCCTCGTATTCGGGCAGCAGGAGGTGGTACTTCACATCCAGCAGCCGGGCGGTGTTGTCGGCACGCTCCAACAGCATTCCCATCATGACGAAGAAATACGCATCGTTGCGAAGCATGGTGCTGGTTGTCGCGCCGACAAACTGGGTAGACCGGTCTTTGACCCAATCCAGATAATCCAGTATCCCGGCGCCGGACTCGGCCGAGGGCCGGCGGGAATGCAATTCAAGCCATGTGCTGTTCAGGGACTGCCACATGGCAGTCGTCAGGGAGACGCGAACGGCACGGCCATTGCTCCGTGCGTTTTCGAGACACGAAGGAATCGAATACGGGTTGTCGTTCCGGATTCCGATGAATTCGACGACATTTTGAGCGCCCACGGTCTGGTATTCCCGGTCGAAGGCGTCCTGGCAACCGGCAATGGCCAAGGTCGATGCCCACTCGGACCCGTCGGCGCTGGCCGGCATGATCGACAGCCGGTGGCCAACTTCGAGCAGCCTCGCCAGATTTTCGGCCCGCTCGATGTAACGGGACATCCAAAAGAGATTGTCGGCGGTGCGGCTCAGCATAACGGGATCATTCGTTCAGCACCCAGGTATCCTTGGTGCCGCCGCCTTGGCTCGAATTGACCACAAGAGAGCCCTCTTCGAGGGCTACCCGGGTCAACCCGCCGGGGACAATCTTGGTCTCGGTGCCGACGAGGATGAAAGGACGGAGATCCACGTGACGCGGGGCGACGCCGCTCTCCACGAACGTGGGGACCGTGGAAAGGGCCAGCGTAGGCTGGGCGATAAACTGGTCCGGATCGGCGCGCAACCGCTCGGCATAGGCGCTGACCTCATCCTTGGTCGCCGCGGGGCCGACCAACATGCCGTACCCGCCGGACCCGTGTACCTCCTTCACGACCAAGTCCTTCAGGTTGTCCAGGGTAAAAGCGAGGCCATCCGGCTCGGCGCACCGATATGTCGGCACGTTGTTCAGGATCGGCTCTTCGGAAAGATAGAACCGGATCAAATCCGGCACATAGGTGTAGACGGACTTATCGTCGGCGATGCCGGCCCCGACGGCATTCGCAAGCACGATATTCCCGGCGCGGTAGGCGGTCATGATCCCCGGTACGCCGAGCGCCGAATCCGGATTGAACGCCAATGGGTCGATATAGGGGTCGTCGATCCGGCGGTAGATGACATCGATCCGTTTCGGACCTTGGGTCGTCCGCATGTAAACGATGTTGTCGGCGACGAACAGATCCCGTCCCTCGACCAGATCGACACCCATTTCATCGGCCAGAAACGAATGTTCGTAGTAAGCGCTGTTGTACCGGCCGGGCGTCAGAACGACGGTCGTAACGTCGCCCTGCGCGGCAGGGGGAGCAACGGACACCAACGTCGAAAGGAGTTCTTCCGGGTAGTGATCGACGGGCCGGACGGCGTAACTCCGGAACAGGTCGGGAAACAACCGCATGACCATCTCACGGTTCTCCAACATGTAGGAGACGCCGGAGGGCGTCCGAACATTGTCCTCCAAAACGTAAAACTCGTCCGGGCCGACCCGCACCAGATCGATGCCGGCAATATGGGTGTAGACGCCGCCCGGCACCCGCAGACCCTGCATTTGCGGCTCATAGGCATCGTTGAGCAGGACAAGCGAGGGATCGATAATGCCTTCGTCCAGGGCCCGCTGTTCCCCATAGACGTCGCAGAGGAACATATTCAGCGCCTTGACCCGCTGATTAAGGCCGCGACTGATCAATTCCCATTCCCGGGCGCTGATTAGGCGGGGAATGACGTCGAACGGGATGATGCGCTCGGTGCCGCCGTCCTCGCCATACACGGCAAAGGTGATGCCGCTCTTGCGATAGAGAAGTTCGGTCTCCTCCCTTTTGAGCGCCATCACGTCGGCCGGCGTTCGGTCGAGCCAGTCCTGAACCCCCCGGTACAGGTCCCGGACCGCCCCGCCGCCGTCCCGCATCTCGTTGAACGGCTCCTTGGTCATGGCTCAAATCATAACAGCATTTCCGGGTGCGCAAAGATCGGGCCGGCCAGGTCTTCAGGCGGGAGTTGCGGCCTCCCGGCAACCGTTCTCCGCCAAGCGAGGCGGGTTTCCGCCGTCACGGAGACGCCGTATCCCGCCGCAACGGGTGTGTCCCAAGACCGCGACGTGACCGACTTCGAGATCGAACACGGCATATCCCACGGCGGCGGCTGATGGAGATTGGTCCCGATTAGTCGCCTTCGGCCACTCCTCTCCGGCGCCACATGGCCAATTGCTGCCGGAACGACGGCAGAAAGATCAGCACGACCGCCAGGATCAGCAGAATCAAGGTCATCGGCCGTTCCCACATGAAACTGACGCCGTCGGTCAAGCTCATCGCCCGGGAAAAATTGTCCTCTAGCAGCTGGCCCAGAATAAACCCGATCAGCATCGGCGCCAGCGGGAAACCGGCAAACCGCATGATGGTGGCGGCCAGTCCCATTCCCGTCAGCAGCAGCAGCTCGGTTGCGTTGTTCTGCCCGATATAGCTGCCCATCATGGTGAAGAACAAAATGAAGGGAATCAGGTAGTTCCTTGGAATCTGCAGAAGCTTCGCGATGTAGGGAATCAGCGGCAGATTGAGAATCAACAGAACCACGTTGCCGATATACATGGAGATGATCACCGCCCAGAAAATGGACGGGTTGTCGACCATCAGCCGTGGACCCGGCGTCACGTTGAGCGCGATCAGGGCGCCCAACAAAATCGCCGTCGTGCCCGAGCCTGGAATACCAAGGGTCAAGAGAGGCACGAACGATCCGGTGCAGGCCGCGTTGTTGGCGGTCTCTGGCGCGGCGAGGCCTTTGATCGAGCCTTTGCCGAACTCCTTCTGGTCCTCGCCCTTGGCGATGTTTCGCTCCACCGCGTAGCCGAGAAAAGAGGCGATCGTTGCGCCGGCGCCGGGCATAACCCCGATCAGGAAACCCTGAATGGACTGCCTGCCGATCACCGGGGTGATTTTCTTGGCTTCCTCCCGGGTGATCCGCAATTCCTTGATCTCGCCACCCTCGCCGTCCTTTCCGGTGTTGGAGCGGGCGGGGTTGAGAACCAGATACAGCGCTTCGGGCAAGGCAAACAGGGCCATGGCCAGTGTGATGAAGCTGATGCCGCTCTGGAGATCCTGGATACCCATGGTGAAGCGGGGCGCATTGAACTGGGCGCTTTCGCCGACCGTCGCCAGCATCACGCCCAGAACGGTCATCATCAGCGCCTTGGCGACCTGGCCCGATCCCGCGAACGCCGCGATCGCGGACAGACCGACGACCATGAGGGCGAAATACTCCGCCGAGTGAAAGAGCAGCGCAACCGATGCCAAAGCGGGTGCAAAACCCATGAGCAGGACGGCGCCCACCGTTCCGCCGGCAAAGGAGCCGATTGCGGCAATGGTCAGGGCCTTTCCGGCTTTGCCCTGCCGCGCCATCGGGTAGCCGTCGAATGAGGTTGCGACGGTACCCGCGACCCCCGGCGCGTTAATCAGTATCGAAGAGGTGGAGCCGCCGAAAATGGCGCCGTAGTAAACGCCGGCCAATAGGATAAGCGCCGCGGACGGATCGCCGATCTTGATGGCAATGGGGATCATAATGGCGATTATCGACATGGGGCCGAGCCCCGGAAGCATGCCGATCAAAGTGCCGATGAGGCACCCGGCGACAACCATGATCAGGTTCTGAAGCGTCAGAGCGGTGGTAACGCCCGCAAGAATTCCCTCAAGCATGGCTTATGCCCCTCCGTAGACGAACCAGGGCCAGGGGCGAAGGAAGATGCCGAGAACCTGTTCCACCAAATACCAAATGAAGAAGGCCGCCACAGCGGCAACCGGGACCATCAGCTTGTAGTTTCTTTCACCCAGCACGTATCCGCCCAGGCAGATGAACAGCGTCGTCGCGGCAAGAAATCCAATCGGCCTCAGCAGCAACGCGTACGCGACCATGAGAACGAGCAGCGCGATTGCCTGACCCAGTTTGTACTGCCTGAGATTGCGGACATCGATCTCGCTGGGATCGATCTCGCCCGCCTCTTTCGGACCCGACTGAACGATGACGATCAGGCCGATGAACGCCCCGAGTATGCTCAGCCATTTCGGCATGGTGTTGGGCAAAAAGGTCAAATTGCGTTCAAACGGCAGCAGGCCTGCCTCCATGGTCACGAAGGCGGTGTAACCGTAAATTACGCAAATCAGGACAAAGATTCCGGCAATGGCGCGATCGAGTGTCACGGCGCAGTCCCCCTATTGCGAGCCCTCGTTGTGGCCCATATTTCTCCTGGCGGCGTTCCGCCGGGAATTCGCACCGGGGCCCCCGCAAGGCGGAGCCCCGGCGCACCTCGGCTATTTCAGGAAGCCGAGCTTGGTCATGAGGTCCTTGATGACCTTTTCCTGATCCACCAGGAAGGCGGTGAAATCCTTCCCTGAATTGTGGATATCGACCCAACCGTTGCGGTCGCGCACGGCCTTCCATTCCGGCGTGTTGTACATGGCCGCGATGGCTTTCCTGTACTGGTCCGCCTTATCCTTTGGCAGACCCGGCGCCCCGAAAAATCCGCGCCAGTTGACAAAGGTGGTGTCGAAGCCCTGCTCCTTGAGGGTCGGCGCGTCCTTGAACGCAGGCACGCGCTTCGGCGAGGTGACGGCGAGAATGCGCATCTCACCGGACTTCGCCAATGCAACGGCCTCGGAGAAACCGGTCGAACCCGCGGCAACTTCACCGGACAGGATCGCCGCATTCAGCTTTCCGCCCGCATCAAACGGAATGTACTTGACCTTGGTCGGATCGGCTCCGGCCGACTGAAAGGCCATCGCGGCGACCAAGTGGTCCATGCCGCCCGGTACCGACCCGCCGCCGACGGAAACCTTGCGCGGATTTGCCTTGTACGCGGCTACGAGATCCTTGAAGTCCTTGAACGGGCTGTTCTTGCCGGTGATGATCGCCGCGTAGTCGCCGATGGTTCCGGCAATCATCGTCAGATCGCGGAAATTGTGCGGGAACCGGCCGACCAGCGAGCGGATAACGATGGGCGTGGAGTTGACCATCAGCGTGCCGTGGTTGGACGCGGCGTTCTCGATCAGGAAGCCGATGGCCTTCCCGCCGCCGCCGCCCGACATGTTTTCGTAGGAAGCGGACCCCACGATGCCCGCCTTGGTCAGGGCTTCGCCGGTGCCGCGCGCAGTACCGTCCCAGCCGCCGCCGGCGCCGCCGGGGATCAGGAAATGTACTTTGTCGAGAACCTTGTCGGCCGCCTGGGCGCCATTGGCCAGTACGGAAATCGAGAGTCCGACGGCGGCAACCGCACCGACGAACAAATGGGCATATACACGTGAATTAGCTTTGAGCATCGCTCTCTCCTGTTGGACGAATTTTGTTATTTGCCGTCAGGCCGGACCGCAAACGGACTGGCCCTGGTTCGGACATTAACGCCTGAACCTGTCATCAACCTGTCAGAATGAGAGAATTAACGGCCGGTCAGCGCTTTTTCCCAGGTATCGATCATTCTGGCGCGCTTGAACTGATCGAGGTAGACCAGCAATCCGGGGCCCACCTTGACCGGCCGAAGACTGGCCCCCGCTTCCGTCTGCATGTTGGCCGCCGTCCTGGGGCCGGTCACCCGCGTGTGGATGGAGTTGAGCCCGGACTGTTCGGACAAAACCCGTTGGCCGCGTTCGGACAGCAGATAGTCCAGGAACAGCTTGCCGGTTTCGGGCGAGCGGGCCTTGCGGGGAATGAGTGCGATGCGCGACAATACCACCGTAAAGTCGGTGGGCAGGACGACGCCGATCGCCGGATCCCGCTCCGCCCGGCTTGCCGCGTAGGTTCCCAGCACATTATAGCCGAGCACGATGTTTCCTGTGCTGAGCTGATCGAGTATGGCGGCGGATTTCGAAAACAGTTTAACGCTGTTCCTTCCCATGGCCCTGACCAGATTCCAGGTCGCGCTGTAATGTTCCTGGTCACGGGCGAGAGCAAAGAAACCGAATCCGCTCCGCTCGATATCGTAGGTCGCAACCTTGCCGAAAAACTCGGAATGAGGACTGCTCAGCGCTTCGGCGAGGCCGGTGCGGGTGGTCGGCACTTCCCGGCCCCGGAAGTACGTTTTGTTATAGACGATCACCACCGGCTCGAAGGTCACGCCGAATGCCTCGTTCCGCCAATTGGCCCATGACGGCAAGCCGTCGACGGAGTCGGCCTTGTGGGGCTGGGCGTAGCCGTCGTTGGCCAGTTTCATCTGGAGATCCATCACAGAACTGAAGGCCAGATCGGCCGTTACGCCGGGGCCGTCCGACTCCTCGATAATTCGCTGGTAAATCACCTGGCTCTGGATGTCGTGGTATCGGACCGTGATATCCGCCCAGAGCTTTCGGAAATCCTCGATCAACGGCCGCGCCGCCTCGATATCCGTCGTGCTGTAGACCACGAGGGTTCGGCCCCCGTCCCGGCCGGGAAACTCGTAGCTCTGGGCATGCGCCGGCAACGGATGCGAAAGAAGCGCGGCCATGAGCGGCACCAACACGGAAAAAACGGCGGATTTAGTCACGTCCCGGCATCCAGCTTCACTCACAATCGGACTTATATTACCGTTCTCGCATGCGGGTGATGATCGTTGAAGACAATTCTGCGCTGGCGGACGGCCTGTCCCGGGCCCTCGCGGGCATGGGGATGGCCGTTGACCGGATTGACGACGGCGAAGAGGCGGACGGGATCCTCTCTCATCAAGCCTATGATCTGGTCGTCCTGGACCTCAACCTGCCCGGTGTGGACGGCCTGGAAATCCTCACCCGCATGCGCCGCCGGGGTGACGATGCCCAGGTCCTGATCCTCACCGCCCGCGACGACGTCAAGGACCGGGTGGCCGGACTGGACAGGGGCGCGGACGACTATCTGACCAAACCGTTCGATCTGCCGGAACTGGAGGCGCGCGTCAGGGCGCTCTTGCGGCGGCGCACCGCCAACAGTTCGCCCACCATCGTTCACGGCCCCCTCAAATTCGACACCGTGGCCCGGCGCGCCTGGATCGATGACGACCCCTTGGAGCTTACGCGGCGGGAACTCAGCCTGCTTCAACTGCTTCTCGGCCACGCCGGCGAGGTCATGGGCAAGGACCAGATCGCGGATGGCCTGGCGGGATTCGATCACGACGTCAGCCCCAATGCGGTCGAGACCCAGATCAGCCGGCTGAGGAAACGCCTGAGGCCCGCCGGGATCGATATCCGAACGATCCGCGGGCTCGGATATCTGCTGGAGAATCCATGAGCTGGCGCAACCGTTCGCTCAGACGCCGCCTGGCGTTCTGGATAATCGTCCCGCTGGCTTTCGTCAGCCTGTTTCTGCTGCTGGACGTTCGGGAGAATTCCCGGCGGGCCGCGAACGAGGTGTTCGACCGCGTGCTTCTCGGCTCCGCGCTGGCCATCGCCGAACGAGTGGTCATCGACGGTGATGAAATCGTTGTCGATGTCCCCTATGTCGCCTTGGAAATGTTGACATCCGCCGCCCAGGATCGGGTGTTCTATCAGGTGTCGAAGAGCGATAGGCAGTTCATCACCGGCTACTCGGACCTCCCGAATATCCCCGATCACCTGGTTGTCGCCGGTGACCAGCCGGTATTCTACGATGCCGAATACAAGGGGTCGCAGGTCCGTGTCGGCGCGGTTTCCCGGTTTCTGTCGAGTTCGCGCCTGTCGACCCGGGTGACCATAAAGGTGGCGGAAACCGTGGGGGCGCGGAACGCGTTGATCGGAGAGCTCATCCGCGACGCCGCCTTGAGGCTCTCCTTGATCATCATCGTCGCCGCGATGATCGTGTGGTTTGGACTGTCCCGCGGTCTAAAGCCGTTGGAAACGCTCGAGCAGGCCATCAATCGCCGAAACAGAGAGGACCTCCGGCCCATAGAGCACGAGGTTCCCTACGAGGTGCGGAACCTGGTCGCCTCGATCAATCAGCTGATGGAACGGCTGGCGCGAAGTATCGGTGCGATGCAGCGCTTTACGGCAAATGCCGCACATCAACTCAGGACGCCGATGGCGGCCATCAAAACCCAGACCGAGTTGGCGCTCAAGGAGAATGACCCCGCCGAAACCCAGAAGACCCTGGCCCACCTGCATGAATCGGCCGAACAGACCACGCGGCTCATCAATCAGTTGATGAGCCTGTCCCGTGCGGCCCCGACCGAGGGCGGGCCGCAGGGCGAGGAGTTCGATATTCGAGCGCTGTGCGTCAACGTCACCCGGGAAATGGTGCCCGCGGCGTTGGCCAGGAACATCGATTTGGGCTTCGAGGGTTCCGACGAACCAATTCCGCTGAAGGGTGATCGAACCCTCTTCGAGGAACTGGTCAAGAATCTGATCGACAATACGCTGTCGTACTGTCCCTCGGGAACGCGATCGTCGGTCAGGCTCTTCAACGGCTCGGGCGAAGTGATTCTCGAGGTGGAAGATGACGGGCCGGGCATTCCGGCGGAGGAACGGGAGCGGGTTTTCGAGCGATTCTACCGATCCGACGCCTCCAGCGCGCCGGGGTGCGGGCTCGGATTGTCGATTGTCCGTGAAATCGCGCGAAGCCACGACGGGGACGCAATCATCGTTCCGCGAAGCGAGCCGGGCGGAACCCTCGTCCGGGTGTCCCTCGCTCAATCCGTCGAAGCGTCGTAGGTCCACCGGTATCGGGGCGGGGTCGGGCCCTTGTTGCGTCCGCCCTGCCGGGACTGTTCCCATGCGTGCGCCAGGATGCCGACGCCGCGTGACAGGCAGAAAAACCCGCGCGCGAGTTTCGGCGGACATCCGAGCTCGCCGAAAACGACCGCGGTCGCTCCGTCGATATTCATCGGGACCGGCTTGCCTTTCCGGTCCGCCAACAACCGTTCGACCGCCCGGCCGATCGCCGCGTGGCGGCCGGAAACATGCCCCTCGGCGGATGCCTCGTCCACCAGCCCCAACAGGCGGGGCGCCCTCGGGTCCGCCGGCTTGTGGAACCGGTGGCCGAAACCGGGAACATAGGGGTCCCGCTCGCGTTGCCATGCGGCAATCCGATCCGCGACAATGTCGTCGAGATTGTCGTCTCCACCCGCGAGTTCGTCGATTTCATCGTAGAATTCGACGGCCTGCTCTCCGGCGCCGCCGTGAACGTCGCCCAGGACGTTTATCCCGCTTGCCATGGCGTTGTTGATGTCGAGCCCGCAGGTCATCGCCATCCGGGCGATCGCAATCGACGGCGCCTGCGGACCATGATCGACGGCCGCCACCAATGCGGCCTCGAAGAGCATGGCCTGTTCGGCGGAAAGTTCGCGGCCCGTGGCCATGAACCAGATCATCTGGGGAAACGAGAAGCGGCCGATAAGTTGCTGAATGGGGCGTCCCCGAATGTCGATCCGGCCGGGCTCCATATCGATGATCGATGTCCGCCACCAGTCCGAGACGTCGTTCGACCGGGCATTCATATCACTCCCTCCGCCCGGAGCGCGTCGACCGCTTCGACGTCCAACCCCAGGCTGCCGTAAATCTCGTCGTTGTGCTGGCCGAGAATGGGGGGAGGATCGTCGACCTTCGGCGCTTCGCCGTCCAGCTTGACCCCGGTTCCGACCACCTGGATGTCGCGGCCGACACCCGGCACATTTTCGAATTTTCCCAGCATGCCCCGGGACGCGATGACCTCGTGCTCCAAAACCGTTTCCACGTTGAGCACCACGCCCGACGGAACACCGAGCCGATTGAGCTCTTCGACCCATTCCCGGGCCGGCCGCGTCTTCAAGGTCTTTTCGATTTGTTCCGTCAGGGCCGCCCGGTTGCGTTTGCGGGCCTCCCGGGTCGCGAATCGCGGATCCCCGGTCAACTCTTCCCGCCCGAGATGCCGTGCCAGAACGCGCCATTGCTCTTCCTTGTTGGCGGCAATGTTGATCGGCGCGTCCGCGGCCTGAAACGTGCCTGATGGCGATGACGTGATGTTGTCGTTGCCGTGGGCGCCGGGATGGACGCCGGCAATCAGCCAGTTGGAGATGACCCATCCGGTTGTCGCCAGAACCGATTCCAGCATCGAGACATCGATGAACGTCCCTTGGTCCCGATTGTTGAGCGCCGCGCACACCGCCATCGCCGCGGTGAGACCGCCGACGGTATCGGCGATCGGGTAGCCGACGCGAAACGGCCCGGACCGGTCGTCGCCGGTGATCGACATGATGCCCGCCGCGCCCTGGATGATCTGGTCATAGGCGGGCCGGTCCGCCCAGGGCCCATCCTGGCCGAAACCCGAGATGGCGGCATAAACGAGTTTGGGATTGATTTCCCTGAGTACCGGCCATCCGAGATCCAGCCGGTCCATGACGCCGGGCCGGAAATTCTCGACCAGGACGTGAGCGCCGCCGACCAGCCGTTTCAAAAGCTCCTTGCCGCGGGGGTCCTTGAGATTAAGGGTAACCGACTTCTTGCCGGCGTTTTGCGCGAGGAACGATACGCCCATCCGCCGGTCGTTGAGTTCGGGATCGCCGCCCAACCGGCGCGCAAGATCGCCCCGGCCCGCCGCCTCCACCTTGATCACTTCGGCGCCGAGGTGGGCAAGCTGATGGCAGCAGAAAGGGCCGGCCAATACGTTGGTCAGGTCGAGAACCCGAATCTTCCCGAGCGGTTTCACGACGGCACGTTCATGAGCTGTATCCCCCTCGATAGCCTATTGCGCCGCGCCAATTGCGCAAGTTAAATGGAATGGAATTCTGTCAGACAGAACATTTGATCGAGGACACATGGCACAAGACCGGGTAGAGGCGGTCGAAAGGGCGCTATCCATACTCGAGGCGTTCGGAGAGACGCGCGCCGAGCTCACGCTGACGGAAATCGCCGAAGAAACGGGGCTCTACAAGAGCACGATCCTGCGGCTGGCCGCGTCGCTCGGCCGATATGGCTACCTGGTTCGCGATGACAGGGGCCTGTTCAGATTGGGACCGGGCCTCTGGCGGCTGGGGTCCAGCTATCGGCGCAATTTCGACCTCGACGAGTTCATTCGTCCGGTACTTCGCGGGCTCGTAAACGAGACCGGCGAAACGGCTTCGTTTTCGGTTCGGGACGGAGACGAACGGGTGTGCCTTTACCGGGAAAACTCGCGCCATCCCGTTCGGCACCATTTGGACGAGGGCGTCCGGCTGCCGCTGGAGCGGGGCGCGGCCGGGCGGGTGCTGCTTGCCTATGCCGAATCAGGCGGATCGGAAAATCCGATTGTCCGGAACGGTTTCGCGATTTCCGTCGGCGAGCGCTCGCCGGACGTCGCGGCGGTTGCGGTTCCCGTCCTTCATGCCGATGGCGAAATCCGGGGAGCCCTTGCGATATCCGGCCTGGCCAGCCGGTTTGACGCGGCGGCGCGTGAAAACGCCCTGCCCGTTCTGCAAAAAGCCGCGCAATCGGTCCTGGACCGGCTTCAGTAGCCCTGACAGTTGATCGGCGCCCTAGGGTCGGGTTTTTGTCGGATTTGTGTGCTTTTCTCGAATTGTAAAGATTTATATCGCTTCTGGCTTATATTTTCTTATAACCTCATATTGTTCTATATATTTGGTTATAATTGAGCAATCTTGCTCGCCCAAAGCAAGCCGCTAACCCCATATAACTACTTGTAAGAAGAATCAGATATATCCGGTTATAGAAGGTTATAGTTAAATAGAGTGGAAATCAAAAGTTGGATCCAGTTCGCAACCCATTCTCACCTGGAGCGGGCTCGCCCCCGCCAGAATTAGCGGGCCGCGATGCAATCATTGAAAGTGCCGACATCGCCATTCAGCGGGTGACCGCAGGGCGCAGCGCTCGGTCACAAATACTCTTAGGATTACGAGGGACCGGAAAGACCGTTCTCTTAAACAAGATCGAAAAACTCGCGGAAGACGCACATTACCTGACATCATTTGTTGAAGCACCAGAAGACCGGTCGCTTGCGGAATTGCTTTACCCAAAGATGCTGCAGGTACTGCGGAAACTATCCGGATATGAGCAAGCACGCGTTGCAGTAAACGTCGCACTATCCGGACTTAGAAACTTCGCTTCGGTGTTCCAGGTGAAAGTCGGAGAGGTGGAAATAGGCGTAGCACCGGCTCCTGGAAGGGCAGACACTGGACATCTTGAACTAGACCTAACTGAAATGTTCGAACTCATTGGCCAAGCAGCACAATCTGCAGGACGCGCATGGGCGCTGCTAATCGACGAAGTACAGTACCTATCTGGCGAAGAGCTATCATCGATCATTGTAGCGGTTCATCGAGCAAACCAAAGAAATCTGCCAATCATAACAGTGGCAGCTGGACTTCCACAGATCGCCAAGCTGACCGGTGATGCAAAATCCTACTCTGAGCGGTTGTTCTCGTATCCCGCTGTTGGCCGATTGGACAGAAATGCATCCGCCGACGCAATTAGAATCCCGCTTGAATTGGAGGGTGTCGGCATTACAGATGATGCAATTGACGCGATCGTCGAAGCGACTGGCGGATATCCATTTTTCCTTCAGGAGTGGGCGTTTCAATCATGGAATACAGCTGAGGACAGCCCCATCGACAGGGCCGATATTGAGAGAGCCGAAGCACTCGCCATTACTCGTCTGGACGAGGGCTTTTTCAAGGTCCGCCTGGATCGTTTAACCAATGCAGAGGCAGAATATGTCGACGCAATGGCAGACCTGGGACAAGGACCCTATAAGTCTGCGGAGGTTGCCGAAAAGCTCGGCAGAGAGCCATCTGCGCTGGGGCCCCGCAGGGCGAGTATTATAAGCAAAGGCATGATCTATAGCCCCGGGTACGGTGATATCGATTTCACCGTTCCCTTGTTTGACGACTTCCTAAGGAGGCGGAAGCAAGCACAAGTCAATTAGTGGGCGTTCGTCCCGAGATTCCTGCTGCTTGCCATGCAAATCTCCTCAGCACTGTGCCAAGTTGATCCCAAGTTGTGATTTAAGCCCAGGCCATCAGGGAGCCATCCCCTTGATGAGCCTCGAAAAGAAAATGGTGGAGCCGAGGGGAGTTGAACCCCTGACCTTCGCATTGCGAACGCGACGCTCTCCCAACTGAGCTACGGCCCCTAAACCATGGTCCCGGCGCCCGAAACCGCCGCCCCGGCGTGGGGAGGCGGGATAATGTGTCGGGGCCCCTTTTCTGTCAAGAGCGCCGCGGTTCCCGGCCCGGCGGGCGTGTGACTTGCCTGCAACGGGCCATATGTATAGGTTTTCCGGCGTTCATTCGCGGACCCAGGGACCCCGTTATGGCATCTATCCTGTGGCTCATCGACACGGTACTGAGTCTCTATCTGTACGCGGTGATTATCGCGGTCATTTTGAGCTGGCTGATCGCCTTTCGGGTGATCAACACCTCGAACCAGTTCGTCTACATGATCGTCGATTTCTTCTACCGCATCACCGAGCCCGTCTTTGCCTGGGTCCGGCGGTGGATGCCGACTTTCGGCCAAATCGACCTGTCGCCGATCGTCGTTCTCCTGGCGATCGGGTTCGCGCGCTCCCTGCTCCGGGAATACGGCGTCCGCCTGCTCTGACACCCAAATTCAACGGATTCACTCAATGGCTGATGCGAAACTGATCGATGGCAAGGCGTTCGCCGCGGGCCTGCGCTCCCGGGTGGCCGCCCAGGTGCGGGCCCTCAAGGAAAATCACAACCTCACTCCCGGCCTCGCGGTGGTTCTGGTGGGCGAGGATCCGGCAAGCCTGATCTATGTGGGAAACAAAACCAAGCTCACCGAGGAGGTGGGCATGAAATCGGTCCGGCATACGCTGCCGGCGGAGACGTCGCAGAAGCAGCTCCTGACCCTGGTCGAAGGACTGAACGCCGATCCGACGATCCACGGTATACTGGTTCAGCTTCCGCTCCCCGATCAGATCGACGAGGCCGCCGTGCTGGCCGCCGTCGATCCAGCCAAGGATGTCGACGGTTTCCATGTGATCAATGCCGGCAAGCTGTCCACCGGGGCACGGGGCCTGGTGCCGTGCACGCCTCTGGGATGCCTCATGCTGATCAAGGACGTGCTGGGCGACGATCTCTCCGGCAAACGGGCGCTGGTCATCGGGCGGTCCAACATCGTCGGCAAACCCATGGCACAGCTGCTGCTGGCCGAAAACTGTACCGTCACCATCGCCCACTCCCGGACCGGGGATCTGGCCGGCGAGGCGGCGCGCGCGGATATCCTCGTCGCCGCCGTGGGCCGCGCCCGGATGGTTCGCCAAGACTGGATCAAGGAAGGCGCGGTGGTTATCGATGTGGGCATGAACCGCCTGCCGCCCGACGAGCCCGGCAAGAACGGCAAGCTCTGCGGGGATGTGGATTTCGACGGCGCAAAACAGGTGGCCGGGGCCATCACGCCGGTCCCCGGCGGGGTCGGCCCAATGACCATCGCCTGCCTGCTGCAAAACACGGTGACGGCGGCCTGCGCCCTCAACGACATCGACGTGCCGGCGGTCGGGTAGCGGCCTGGCACGGCGTTGGCTAAACTCAGCCGATGACCGGATCCATGGAAGCCCTCTGGGCGGCGACTATTCTGTTCGTCGGCGGACATCTGCTGATCAGCGGCACGCCTGTCCGCGATGCCCTGGTGGCCAAATGGGGCGCCAACCGCTACCGGGGCGTCTACTCGCTGCTGACAATCGTCCTGCTGATCTGGATGATCCTCGCCTTCCGCGACGCGCCCTTTGTCGATCTGTGGACGGCGGGAACCGCGATCAAGCACATCCCGCTGACCCTCATGATTTTCGTCCTGATCATGCTGGCGGCCTCCGAAACCAAGCCGAACCCGACCAGGCTCGGCTCCAGGAACGAAGGATTGCCGGCCGGTCCAACGGGAATTTTCACCATCTCCCGGCATCCGACCATGTGGGCCATCGGCATTTGGGCGGTGATGCACGCGGGCGCGAGCGGGCACCTGGCCGGAGTTATTCTCTTTGGCGGGTTCGCGGTCCTGGCCTTTCTCGGCACGCTGTCCATCGACAAAAAGAAAAAGGCGCTCTCGGGTGAGGCCTGGGACACCTATATGGCCCGAACCTCGAATATTCCCTTTGCCGCGGCACTGTCCGGAAAAACCAGGATCGATTGGCGGGGAATCGGCATCAAGCCGGTGATCTTCGGGATCATCGCATACGGCGTGATACTGGTGTTCCACGAATGGCTGTTCGGCAAGGCGCCGGCCGGTTTCGTCTCGGGACTGATCTGATGTCCTCCGATCAGTGGTCTCCGGCATTGAAACTCGCGATCGCCTGCCGAAAATTGGCGTCGGAAAATCACGCGCTGACGCTCGCGGGGCAGGCGACCTGCCGCGCGGACGACGCGACCTACTGGAGTACGCCGCTTGCCGGCGGATTTTCCAATGTCACCGAGAGCCGGATCGTTCGGATCGACGGTGACATGAACCTGATCGAAGGGACCGAGAGCGTTAATCCGGGGGTTCGGTTTCATATGTGGATCTATCGGGCCCGGCGCGACGTCAACGCCATCGTGCACACACACCCGCCTTACGCCTCCGCCCTCTCGATGACCGGCGAGCCGCTGGAGGTCGCTCATATGGATGCCTGTCCGTTCCACGGCGATTGTGCATTCCTGCGCGACTGGCCGGGGGTCCCGGTCGCCGACGAGGAAGGACGCATCATCTCCGAGGCCCTCGGCGGCAACCGCGCCATTCTGCTTGCCAATCACGGCTATCTCACCGTCGGCGCGACGTTCGAGGAAGCCGCCTATCTGGCGGTCCTGTTCGAGAATGCCGCCCGGATGCACATGCTGGCCCGCGCCGCGGGGCCCATCAAGCCGGTCGAGCCGCATCACGCGCAGGAAGCCCACGATTTCCTGCTCCGCCCCGATGTCATCAACGGCACCTTCGAGGCGTGGGGTCTGGAAATGCTTCGCGACCACCCGGAACTTGCGGACGGTTAAACTCGCCTAGTCGGGCTTCTCCCCCGTACGGAGCCAATGGGCGCACTCGGGACCGAGTTCTTTTTCCGCCGTCTCCAGGTAGCGCCGCACGTCCTCCTCGGTCAGCGTTTCCTCCCACCGGCGGTTGGTGCCCCGATAGACAAACTGCTCGGCGCCGCCGTCCCAGAAGACGCCCCCCAGCGGAACGCTCGGCGTCGCGTTGGCCTTCATGTATTTGAAGGTGCAGTGCTCGACGATGTCATCCCACTTGCTCTCGTCGATCGGGATATCGAGGTACGCCGCGATGCTGCGCATCTCGCCCTCCATATCGTCGAGCAGGTTCTGAAAGTGGAGCAGGTACATGTTGGGGAGATGTCGGATATCCCACCACTGCTTGATGCTCTCCCAAAAAGGCCACCAGGGATAGCCGTCCTTCTCCAGCCAATCGAGGAAGTACTGGCGAACGTCATCGACGGGGCGCTCCATGGGCGGGCCGACGAGACCGGGCGTCTCGTTCAACGCCTCGTACCAGAGGTCGTTGGCACTGGCATGGTGATTGTACGAACTCCACACGACATCCCGGCCGTCGCGGGCGATATAGATATATTTGGCCTTCGGTGAATAGACCAATGCGTCAATCGGCAAGTGGGTCTTCAGGAACCGCCTGTGGGTCTGCTTCTCCACCTCGGGGAGCTTCACCTCCTTGGGCGGAATACGGAGATCCAGCCACGGGGACATGTCGGCGACCGGCAATCCTTCTTCGCCGTTGAACAGCAGTTGGCTGACGATCTGCTGAACCCAGGTCGTCCCGGACTTGAGGTTGGTGGCGATGATGATGTCGTCATCGCGGAACGGGAAATCGTTCCATACCGTGGAATCGAAATGGTTGTTGTGCATTTCCCGCGTTTTGACGGGCCATTGTATATCGTCAGCCATGCTTTCTACTCCCTGTCTTTGGCGGCAATTGCACCGCAGGTCATGTCCGGCATTCAGGCTACACAATTTTGGCTGAATTACGAAGCACGTCATGCCGGAAGCCCGGCCCGGAACCCGGCCTGGAACTCGGCCTGGAACTCACCGGCCGCGAATGCTATTCACCCGCCCATCCCTAATGTTCCGGCCGGTGCCATGAGCGACCTCGCCCACATCCGCAACTTCGCGATCATCGCCCATATCGACCACGGCAAGTCGACGCTTGCCGACCGCATGATCGAGATTTGCGGCGGACTGTCCGATCGAGAAATGACCGAACAGGTCCTGGATTCCATGGACATCGAGCGGGAACGCGGAATCACCATCAAGGCGCAGACGGTCCGCCTGTCCTACAAGGCGCGGGATGGCGGGACCTACGCGCTGAATCTCATGGATACGCCGGGACACGTCGATTTTTCCTACGAGGTTTCCCGGTCGCTCGCGGCCTGCGAGGGGTCATTGCTGGTGGTGGATGCCACCCAGGGGGTCGAGGCCCAAACGCTGGCAAACGTCTATCTCGCCATCGACGCCGATCACGAAATCGTTCCGGTGCTCAATAAGATCGACCTGCAGGCCGCCGAACCGGACCGGATCAAGGCGCAGGTCGAGGAAGTGATCGGCATCGATGCGTCCGACGCCCTTCCGATCTCGGCCAAGACCGGTGACGGCGTTCGAGATGTCCTGGAGGCCTTGGTCGAGCGGCTGCCCCCGCCGGAGGGCGAATCCGGGGCCCCGCTGAAGGCGTTGCTGGTCGATAGCTGGTATGACCCCTATCTCGGGGTGATGATTTTGGTGCGCGTCAATGACGGCATCCTGAACAAGGGCATGAAGATCCGGTTCATGTCGTCCGGCGCCACCCATCAGGTCGACCAGGTGGGCGTGTTCACGCCCAAGGCCGAGCAGGTGGCGAGCCTGGGCCCGGGCGAAATGGGATATATCACGGCGTCAATCAAGACCGTGGCCGAGACGCCGGTCGGCGACACCATTACCGACGACAAGCGCCCGGCCGTCGAGCCGCTGCCGGGCTTCAAGCCGTCGGTCCCGGTGGTCTTCTCGAGCCTGTTCCCGGTTGACGCGGCCGACTACGAGGACCTTCGCGACAGCCTTGCCAAACTCCGGCTTAACGATGCGAGCTTTGCCTACGAAGCGGAAACCTCCGCGGCGCTGGGCTTCGGATTTCGCTGCGGATTTCTCGGGCTGCTGCATCTGGAAATCATACAGGAGCGCCTCGAGCGGGAATTCGACCTGGATCTCATCACGACGGCGCCGAGCGTCGTCTACGGGATTCATCGAAACGACGGCACGGCGATCGAACTCCACAATCCGGCCGACATGCCCGAACCCACTGAGATAGACCGGATCGAGGAGCCCTGGATCCGCGCCACCATCCTCGTGCCGGACGAACATCTGGGCGGTGTGCTGTCGCTGTGCACCGAGCGGCGGGGCGAACAGATCGAACTCACCTATGCAGGCAACCGGGCGATGGCGATATACCGTCTGCCCCTCAACGAGGTCGTCTTCGACTTTTACGACCGCCTGAAATCCACATCGCGCGGCTACGCCAGCCTCGATTATCAGATGGACGGGTACCGGGAATCCGACCTCGTGAAAGTCTCCATCCTGGTCAATGCCGAGCCGGTCGATGCGCTGTCCTTCATCGCGCACCGGTCCCAGGCCGAAAGCCGCGGCCGCGCGATTTGCCAGCGGCTGAAGGAGCTGATTCCCCGTCAATTGTTCAAAATCGCCATTCAGGCCGCCATCGGCGGCAAGGTGATCGCCCGGGAGACCGTCGGCGCCCTCCGGAAGGACGTTACCGCCAAGTGCTATGGCGGCGACGTGTCGCGAAAACGAAAATTGCTCGAAAAACAAAAGAAGGGCAAAAAGCGAATGCGTCAGTTCGGACAGGTGGAAATTCCCCAGTCCGCATTTCTCGCGGCCCTCCGGATGGGAGACGAATAGGCCCGCCCGGCGCCCGCCGGCGAACGGTCGCGCAGCGGGTCACCCGGCGTCGGCGCCGGCCTCCCGAAGTTTCTCCGCGAATTGGGCCCGCCACTTGTCGAACGGCTGGGCGGTCGGATCATCGGCCAGCATTTTCCCGGTGGCCTCGATGATCTCGTCATCCGGCCGATCCAATTCCAATGCGTCCTCATAGGGCTGACTGACATGCCACGGCGTGTCGACGAACGCCTCGGTCCGGTTGCCTTCCGGATCGAAGCAGTAGACCGACCAGGCATTGCCGTGATTGACGGTGTGCACGCCGGTAACGCCCGCATGCCTGTCGAGGGCGGCGCGGATTTCGCGAAGGCGCTGGAGGCTGTCCACCCGGAAAGAGACGTGGTTGTGGTGCACCTCATCGGTATTGGTGCGGCCCTCGTAAAGAACCAGTTGATGGTGGTCTCTGGGATCGGCGCCCAAAAACGCGATCTCGCCCCGATCCCCCAGGACCCCCCGGTCCGTGACCCGCAAGCCGAAGACCTCGGTAAAGAACTTCACTTCCGTGTCCATGTCAAAGACATGGAAGCCGGCGTGGCTAAGGGATACGCTGGGCTGGAAATCCATCTCGTCGAACTCACCTGTGTTGATCGATGATCATAGCGGCAAAGCCGACCGACCACCAAATCAAGCGTTTGGAATTGCGGGCCCCTTTCGAGGATTTGCATCTTGCCTATGTGGACTGGGGCGCGGCGGATAGCGAGAAGGTCGCCCTTTGTATTCACGGCCTGACCCGCAACTCGCGGGACTTCGACTTTCTGGCGCGTCATCTGGCGGGCCTGGAATACCGGGTGATTGCCGTGGACGTCGCCGGCCGGGGAAATAGCGCGTGGCTTTCCGACCCGGCGCAGTACGTGGTCCCGGCCTATGCGGCGCAACTGGCCCAATTCGTTCGATTGCTCGAAATCGAAAACCTGGTTTGGATCGGGACATCGATGGGCGGGCTGGTCGGCATGGCGTTGGCGGCCGGCGGCGACACGGTCATAAACCGGCTCGTCCTCAACGATGTCGGTCCGTTTGTTCCAGCCGCGGCGTTACAGGATATTCAAGCCTACCTGGGCATGGCCCCCTGCTTCGAAACCCTCGAAGAGCTGGAGCGGCACCTCCGCGGAATCCATGCGCCGTTTGGCGCGCTCACGGATGACCAGTGGCGGCACCTTGCCACCCATTCGAGCCGCAAGACCAAGGACGGATGGGTGCTGAGCTATGACCCGGCGATCCGGATACCGTTCGCGGAAGCCAGCGGCGAAGATGTCGATATTTGGGAGGTTTGGGAGTGCATCAGGTGCCCCGTGCTGGTCCTGCACGGCGAGGAAAGCCGATTGCTGAGCCGCGACGTATGCGACCGGATGCAGGCGACCGGCCCTCGGGCCGCCGTCGTGCGCGTGCCGGGAATTGGCCACGCGCCGGCGCTGATGTCCCGGGATCAACACCTGGCGATCTCGGATTGGCTCGAGCCGCAAACCCGGCGCTGAATCAGGGAAAGCGGGCCTCGATCTCCTTCCACAATTGCCGGTATCGGAGCGCGACGGCACTCTTGGGGGCGGTCACGGGCAGAGGGTCCCGGTTGAGTCCCATACGCTCCACCTCACTGGCATTGGGAATTGAGGTGCGCAGGAAATCCCGGCGCTTGGCCAGGGTCTTCTCCAGGATTTCGCGGTGGAGCTTCTTGCGCCGGTCGATCATCGAGAAGAAAGGCATCACCGGCAGCTTCCGCAAATCGTGCTCCTTGCGAAACGCCTCCAGGAGATCGAGGGTCCGCATTGAGAGTGTGGTCGGGATCAGCGGCACCAGCAGTCCGTCGGAGGCGCGAAACACGTTCTCGGACGAGAGCGTCAGTCCCGGCGGACAGTCGAGAAAGATGTAGTCGTACTCGGCGTCGAGAGGCTTGAGAAACTTTGAAAACCCCTTCAACGGCTTTTTGCGGTCGTCGAGGGCGAGGTCCATATGCCTGTAGGAAATGTCCGCGGGGATGAGATCCAGGCGCTCGAAATCAGTCGCCCGAACGTACTCTTCCGACGGACGTTTGCGGGCGATCAATGCCTTCCCGCCGCCCTTGATTTTCGGCTTTACCCGATAGTAGTAGCTCGCCGAACCCTGGGGATCCAGGTCCCAGACCAGGACCCGCATACCGTCGGCCGCCGCGACGTAGGCAAGATTGACGGCCGTGGTGGTCTTTCCCACACCGCCCTTGATGTTGTAGATGCCGATAACGGCCATCCCGCTTCTTCCCGGACCGTCCGATCACGCTTCCGCCGCCGATACGGGCCTCCTACACCCTGAATATGATGGCGTTCACATCTATCACCTTGCGGACAGCCAGTTCAATAAGCAGGAAGACAACGAACAGGAAAGCGGCGTATTCGAGAAGCCAGGTGTGACCGGCGCCGTCCAACATTTATCTGTCGGTCAATCTAAACAGAATCGGGATGCGGATTTCGCTGGGGACCGGTCTGCTTCCCTGGCGCGCGGGCCGAACGGTCCAGCGGTTGACGGCCCGGACCGCCGCCCGGTCCAATATTTCATGCCCGCTCGATCGAACCACCTCGAGACCGACGATTTGCCCGGCCGCGGACACCCGGGCTGACAGCACAACCCGTCCCTCCAAGCCATCGCGGCGCGCGCGGCGGGGGTATCGCGGCGGCTGATTGCCGAGCGATGCGTGGGCGTAATCGGCCGCGACGAGGCTCTCGCCATCCTGGGGCAGGCTTGCCGTCTCCGAGGACCCTTGTTCTCCGCCGGGATCGGGCGCCGCTTGCGGAGCCGGCGCCCGAATTTGTTTCGTGATTCGTTTCGCGCCCGGTGCGGCCGCGCTTTCCCATGACGCGGTTCGAGGCGGACTGTGCTCCGGCGGCCGCCTGGCGGCCGGTGCAGCCGGGGCGGCGACGGCGGTTTCCTCGGCTGGCGCAGACGGTTTCCGGCGCGGCGACGGGGCGAACCGGGCCGGCGGCGGCAAGGCGGCAATGCCGATTTCAAATATGGATGGTTCATTCCCGGCCGGCGCGGCGGTCGAGGTCCCGGCGGGCGCCGTTGGCGGCTCGGGCGCCGGTACAGCTTCATGCGGAAGGGACGCGGCCTCGACTTCATCCGTCGCCGCCGTCCGGTCGCCGGGCGGTTGGGGAAGCGGCGTTTCATCCATCCGAATGTCAGGCGTCTGCCCGGCGGGAACGGCAGCCCTCGGCTCGGCAGCAGCGGGCGGCGGCGGTTCACCCGTTGCCGCCGCCGGCGCCGCCGCAACGATCTCGATCACCACCGGCCGGGAGACGGGTGCGGCGGGTTCCGGGTCGTACATGGTGACGAAGGCCGCCAGACCGGCCGCGTGCGCCAAACCCGACGCCCCCAAAGCGGCAGCCGTCAGCGATGCGCTCCCGTGCCTGAAGGATAGTACCTGCATGCCTTCCCCCCGAGGCCGGGGAGTCTACGTGGTCGACGGCCGCGGTCGCAAGACCCGGCCGGGAGCTGCTCTAGAAGAGAATGCCCGCCACCGTGCCGGTCATGCAGGTCGCGATGGTTCCGGAAACGATCGACTTCATGCCGAGTCCGACGATTTCCTTCCGCCGCCCCGGCACCATCGTGGTCAGCCCGCCCAACATGATGCCCAGACTGCCGAAATTGGCGAAGCCGGACAGGGCATAGACCATGATCAGCCTGGAACGCTCGGACATCGCTTCGGCGGGCACCTGCTGCCACTGCAGGAACGCGACGAGCTCATTGAGCACGGTCTTGGTTCCCAGCAAAGACCCGGCGACGGGCGCCTCGGACCAGGGGATGCCCAACAGCCACGCCACCGGCGCGAACACCCATCCGAACAGGCGCTGCAGCGCGACCGGCTCGCCGAACAAATCGGGGAACAGCCCGAGCACCTTGTTGACCAGGGAAACCAGCGCGACGAAGACGATCAACATGGCGATGACATTGATGAGCAGCCGCACCCCGTCCGACGTACCGCGGGTCACCGCATCCATGGCGCTATGGTCCGGCGAGGGCTCCATGGCGGCGCTCTCGCCGGTCCGCGTTCCGTCATTGGGAACCATCAGCTTGGCGATCATGATCGCCGCGGGCGCCGAGATGATCGAGGCCGTCAACAGGTGGCCGGCGGCATTGGGAATGATGTCCTTCAGGAAGCTCGCATAGAGGACGAACACCGTACCGGCGATGGTCGCCATGCCCACCGTCATCACCATGAACAGTTCGCTTCGGCTGATCTTGGTGAGATAGGGCCGTACGAACAGGGGCGCCTCGATCATTCCGACAAATATATTTGCGGCGGAACTGACGCCGACCGCGCCGCCGACGCCCATGGACCGCTGCAGCACCCAGGCGAAGGCGCGAACGATGAGCGGGAGAATACGCCAATAATAGAGAACCGCCGACAGGGCGCTGGTGACCAGAATCACCGGCAGCGCCTGAAATGCGAGAACGAAGGCCGCGCCGGGGAAGCTTTCGGTAAACGGCAGCGAGCCGCCCCCGATGTAGCCGAAGACCAATGAGGTGCCGGCGGTCGTCGCGTCGAGCACCGCCAGAAATCCTTCGTTGAGCCAGGCGAAGACCTGCTGGGCCCCGGGCGCTTTCAACAGGATCGCGGCGAGGATGAACTGGACGGCGAGGCCGGTGACCGCCACCCGCCACTTCACCGCCCGGCGATTTTCGCTCACCAGCCAGCAAAATCCGATCAATACGGCCAAACCGAATAACCCGTGAACGATCGGCATGAACCCCTCTCCTCCTATGCCCGCGACGGAAGACGGGACAGGGTTCACCTGAATTCATGGATTCTTCGTTAATGGGCGGCGGACCGGCCAACCGATGAGCGCCATCAAATTGATTCAATTCGGCCGGATACTGCTCTAGTGTTCCGGGATACTTGTTTGCATGTTCCGGACCAAATTCATTGAAAGCGATTATCGCGAGAGAGAAGTCGGAGAGCGCCGACGCCCTCCAGGTCGGCACCGAGGAAGTCGCCCAACCCGAACCCGGCGCCGGCGAATGCGTCATCGAAGTCCGCGCGAGCGGGGTAAACCCGAGTGACGCAAAGGCGCTGCTCGGAAGGATGCCGAACCTCGTCTGGCCGCGGACCCCGGGCCGCGACTATGCCGGGATCGTGGTCGAGGGTCCCGGCGGCCTCGTGGGCAAAGAGGTCTGGGGCACCGGAGGCGATCTGGGCATGCGGCGGAACGGCAACCACGCGGAATATGCAATCGTCGATACCGCCGGCATTGCCGAAAAGCCCGCCAACCTCTCCATGCACGAAGCAGGCAGCCTCGGCGTCTCCTGGACCTGCGCGTATATGGGGATGGTCGACGGCGCCCGTGTCGCGGCCGGGCAGACGGTTGCCGTGCTTGGCGCCAATGGCGCGGTCGGTCAGGCGTCGGTTCAGCTCGCCGGCGCCGCCGGCGCCCGGGTCATCGCCGTTGAACGCTCCCGCGACGATTACGCCGGCCACGCCGCCGGCGACGTCGAGGTCATAAACCTCTCCAAGGAGCCGGACCTCAGGGAAGCCATCATGGCGCGCACCGACGGCAAGGGCGCGGAGATCATCATGAACTCCGTCGGCAGCCCGTATTTCGAGACGGCGCAGACCTGCCTCGCGCGGTTTGGATGCCAGATCATCATCTCCACCTTCATCGAAGAGGTGCCGATCAACTTGAGAGTCTTCTACCGCGCCAACCTGAGAATGGTCGGCGTAAGCAATTTGGACTACGACAACATTCGCTCGGCTGAAATCATGCGCGCCATCCGGGCCGGTTTCGAGGACGGAACCTACAAGCCCTACGCCATTCTGGACGATTGCGTCTTTGGTCTTGATCGGGCGGCGGACGGCTACAAAATCGTCCTGGAAGACGTCCGCCGAGACCGGATCGTCATCGACCCGAAAGCTTAGTCCGGTTCCATGGCCTCACTTGATTGCTTCGTCGACGGCGCGGAAGACCCCACAACGATCCGTCTCGTTTCGCCCGACGGCTTGTCCGGGTTTGTCGGCGCCCGGCCCGCTCATGTCGGCGATTGGATCGAAAAACTGGGGTTCGAAGCCAAACAGGGGACCCGCTGCCCGGTCCCGGATGCCGCCGGCGCGCTCGCCGAGATTCTCGTTGGTATCGGCGACGACGGTCTCCGCCTCGGGACATTGTCGGAATTGCCGAATGGATTGGCCGGCGGGACCTATGCAATCGAGGGGACCGATCCGGAGAACCTCGATATCGCGCTTCTTGGCTGGGCGCTCGGCGCATATTCGTTCGGCCGCTACAAGGATATCGATCGGGCGGATGCGCGGCTGATTTGGCCGGAGAGCGCCGATCGCCGGAGCGTCGAAATCGCGGCGGAGGGTACCTACCTGGTCCGCGACCTGATCAACACGCCGGCGGAGGACATGGGGCCTTCCGAACTCGCGGCGGCGGCCAGGCAGGTGGCGGACGAGCATGGCGCCGCCTTCACCGAGATCGTCGGAAACGATCTGCTGGAGGAGAATTATCCGGCGGTTCACGCCGTCGGCCGGGCGAGCGACGATCCGCCCCGGCTCATCGACATCCTGTGGGGCAATCCCGATGCGCCCAAGGTAACGCTGGTGGGAAAAGGCGTTTGCTTTGACACAGGCGGGCTCGACCTGAAACCCGCCAGCGGCATGAAACTGATGAAGAAAGACATGGGCGGCGCCGCGCACGTCCTGGGTCTGGCGAAAATGCTGATGATGAAAGAGCTGGACATCCGGCTGAGGGTCCTCGTCCCGGCGGTGGAAAACAGCGTCGCCGGCAATGCGCTTCGGCCCCTCGATGTCGTCGCCACCCGCAAGGGCCTGACCGTGGAGATCGGCAACACGGACGCGGAGGGCCGCGTTATCCTGGCGGACGCCCTGGCCGAGGCCGCCGGTGAGGATCCGGAGCTGTTGATCGATTTTGCCACGCTCACCGGCGCGGCCCGTGTTGCCCTCGGTACGGACCTGCCGGCGCTGTTCACCAATGACGACGACCTCGCCGCGGCTCTCTCCGCCCATGGAACGGATACCGAGGACGCGAGCTGGCGGATGCCGCTGTGGGCCGGTTACCGCAAGATGGTGGACGGCAAGGTCGCGGATCTGACCAATGCGCCGGAAGGGGGTCTTGGCGGGGCAATTACGGCCGCTTTGTTCCTGAAGGAATTCGCCGAACCGGCACGCCGTTGGGCGCACTACGATATCATGGCATGGAACACGTCGTCGCGGCCGGGCCGGCCCGAGGGCGGTGAAGCCATGGGAATCCGGGCACTGTACGCCCACATTGTTTCCGAATTCGGATAAGGGGTCCGACCCGGTCGGGTGCGGAGCCTCGTCAGACTCTTTCAGCGTACGGTCCGAGCCCGGCCCCCCGGCCGGTAGCGAAACAAATACGTCGGTAAAATCGCCTCCGCGGCCGTCGGCTGTATGCCCAGATCAGCCAGGGTCTTTGCGCCCGGGGAAACCACGTTATCGGTCGCCAGCAGCCTGACCTGATCCCGGGTCAACAGGGGTTTCGGTAGCATCTCGAGAAAAAAGGCCTTCATCGACAACAAACCGAGAGGCACCGGAAAAAGAATCCGCTTCCGGCCCGTTTCCTTCAAGATCAGCTCCATAATCTCCCGGCTTGAATAGACCGTGGGCCCGCCGAGCTCGAACGTCCGGCCATCGAGAGCGGAATCCGATAATCCGGCGATAACCGCCTCGGCGACATCACCGACGTACACCGGCTGAAACCTGGTTCCGCCGGGCTGCGACGTACCGAAGACGGGCAAGAACGCGCTGAACCGCGTGAAGCCCGCGAACATATTGAATAACCCGTCCTCCGGCCCGAACACGACACTGGGCCGAAGTATGACGGCCCCGGGGAATGCGGCGAGCACAGCCTGCTCGCCGGCCGCCTTGGTGCGGCCGTACTCGGCGCGGGAATGGGGATCGGCTCCAATGGCGGACATATGGACAAGGCGCTTCAGACCGGCGTCCGCCGCGGCCCTCGCCACATTGGAGGCCCCGTCCGCGTGGACGGATTGAAACGTCCGCCGGCGGCTCTCATAGAGAATGCCCACGAGATTCACGGCGCCGTCCGCACCATCCATCGCCGCGGCAACGCTCGACGGATCACGAATGTCGGCCGCGACCGGAACGATCTGGCCGACATCTCCCGCCGGTTTCATAAACCCCGCCGCTTCGATATCCCGAACCGCCACACGAATCCGATTTCCCCGTTCGGCCAGCCGCTTGACCAGATGCCGGCCAACGAAACCGGATCCGCCAAACACGGTTATCGTCTTGTTTTCCATTTTTCGTCCTCTGAGCCGGACACCCCGGCGGTCGGCCGATAGGTGCGGCCGGTATTCATAGCGCCCGGCCGCCGCTCGCTCAACCGTTGCCCGGCCCGGGAGGCCGGCGACGGTTGGGTTCGCGAAACCCGGTTGACAGCCTTTGGGTTGAGAAGTACGACCTACAGCCCGCCGAGCCGGGAGGGTTCGCGGGACGGTCGCCCAGGTGGCGGAATTGGTAGACGCGCTGGCTTCAGGTGCCAGTGGCCGCAAGGCCGTGGAAGTTCGAGTCTTCTCCTGGGCACCAATTCCCTTGGCATCATTGGTGCCGGTTTCGGCAATTGCGCGATGGATGACGTGACGTGACCGTGGAGTTGTATCAGGGCGATCTTCCGGCCGGGCTCGACCTCGGCGAGACTGTCGCCGTCGATACGGAGACGCTCGGACTCAGTCCGCACAGGGACCGTCTATGCCTCGTACAGCTATCGTCCGGCGACGGAATCGCGCATCTGGTTCAGCTATCCAACGGGAACTACGACGCGCCGAATTTGAAGCGCCTGCTCGAGGATGAAACGGTCACCAAGTTGTTTCATTTCGGGCGGTTCGATATCGCCATGATCAAACAGTATCTCGGTGTCGTGTGCCGTCCGGTCTATTGCACCAAGATCGCTTCAAGGCTGTCACGAACCTATACGGACCGGCATGGCCTCAAGGACCTCTGCACGGAGCTGATCGGCGTGGATCTCTCCAAGCAGCAGCAGCAATCCGACTGGGGCGCCCGGGAGCTCACGCCGGAACAACTGGAATATGCCGCTTCCGACGTACTCTATCTGCATCGCCTCAAGCGGTCATTGGACGAAAGACTGGCCAGAGAAGGACGGACGGCTCTTGCCGAAGCCTGCTTCGAGTTTCTCCCGCATCGGGCGGTGCTCGACCTGGCCGGCTGGGAAGACCAGGATATCTTCTCGCACGTCTGATCCGGCGGCACGCGGCCGGCAATCTCCAGCGGAACTTGCGGTATGCGATTTCCTTGCCGCCTCGGCGGGATTTGTTGACCTTTAACCGGCCGAGTCGCATACTGCGCCCGAGAGATGCCCGGAATCCAAGTGTTTTTCGCGCATCGGCGGAATGCCTGTGGCGGGCGTCGCCGCATGGCGCGAACACAACCCCGGCCTCCATTTCGACGAGAGTGTTTGTCCAGCGATGAGCAATCCGACGCCCCTTCGACGCGACGATGGCCAAGACCGGTCCAATAAATCCGACCAAGACCTGCGGGCGGCGGCGCGTGTTCTATCGCTCGCCAAGGACGGTCTGGAGGCGCTGCTGAACGGCTTGGATGGAAACTTCACCAGCGCCTTGGATTTGCTTCAACGGACCGATGGCCGGGTCATCGTCACCGGCATGGGGAAAAGCGGAGACGTGGCCAAGAAGATTGCCGCCACCCTGGCGTCGACCGGCACGCCCGCCTACTTCGTTCATCCGGCGGAGGCCAGTCACGGTGATCTCGGCATGATCGTGAAACAGGATACCGTGGTGGCGCTATCGAATTCGGGGGAAACGCCGGAGCTTTCGGATATTACCAACTATATAAAACGGTTCGGCATTCCCTTGATCGCCGTGACCAGCCGGGCCGACAGCGCTTTCGCGGTCCACGCGGACGTCGCCCTCATGCTCCCCGCGGTCGATGAAGCCTGTCCCAATGGCCTGGCGCCAACCACCTCGACCACCATGATGCTCGCCCTGGGAGACGCGCTGGCCATAGCGATGATGGAGCGCAAAGGCATATCGGTGACCGATTACAAGACCTTTCATCCCGGGGGGCATCTGGCCGAACGGGCGCTCCGGGTTTTGAGCGTCGCCGATCTCATGCACACCGGCGACGAGCTTCCGATAGCGTCGGTCGAAACGCCGATGCCCGAGGTTTTGGCTGAAATGACCGATAAACGGCTGGGCTGCATCGCCGTCACCAGCGGAGAGGATCTGGTGGGCGTTATCACCGACGGTGATTTGCGCCGGCACATCTCCGGCGACATTTTGGCAATGAACGCCAAGGACGTTATGACGGCGGATCCCCGGACAATTTCTCCCGGGGCACTGGCCAGTGAAGCCGTGCAGCTAATGAATGATCATGAGATTACGAACCTGTTTGTGGCCGAAGGGCGCGAGCTTTGCGGCGTGATCCACATTCACGACTGCATGCGTGCGGGGGTGGTGTGAGACGATGGACGGGCAAACCGCAGCCACGGCCACTGTGACCCCGGCGGATAGGTCGGCGGATATTTTTACCGCATCCGCGCGCAACGAAAACCGGCGCAGCAGTGCCGGTTACAGCCGGTTCGTTTCGTTCATGAAATTTCTCCTGCCGGCGACGGCATTACTTTTGATCGTCCTGGTTGTCGTTTGGCCGCAGCTCGACTTCGAAAATCAAAGGTTCGGCCTCCGATTTGCGAAGCTGCAGGCGACGGAGGGTGGTGTCCCCGCGATGGTCAATGCCCGCTTCGTCGGCTCGGACCGAAAGGACCAGCGGTATACGATTACCGCCGACCTCGCGAGAAACCTCTTGTTTGGAGGCACGTCCGTCGAACTCGAGATGCCCAAGGCCGATATCACGGCGCAGGACGGCAGCTGGATCGTCCTCACCGCCAATTCAGGCGTCTATGATCAGGACAGCAAGAAGCTCGGCCTCGAAGGCTCGGTGAAGCTGTTTCACGATGCAGGGTACCAATTCAACACCAAGGCGGCGCAAATCGATTTAGGCCTCGGCAATGCCGAGAGCAATTCTCCCGTTCGCGGTCAGGGGCCGTTCGGCCAACTGGAGGCCCAGGGCTTCAGGCTGGAAAACAAGGGCCAGACCATCCATTTCACCGGCAAATCCAAACTCGTGATCTTTCCGAAGCTGGCGCAGGAAGCTCGATGATTCGCGCCGGAAAACTGACCGGACCCGCGCTCGCCCTATCGCTGGGAATCGCGGCCGCCTGTCCGGTTTTCGGGCAATCGCTGAACTTCGCCAGCGATGCCGGTGGCGGCCCCATAGAGATATTCGCCGATGACGGCATCGAGTGGCAGCGAGAGAATGAAGTATTGATCGCCCGCGGCAACGCCAGAGCGGCGCGCAAAGACGTCGCGGTGAGGGCGGATGTCCTCAGGGCCCACTATGCGAGCCGCGCCGATGGCGCCACGGAGCTGTCGCGACTGGAAGCGGCCGGCGACGTCAAAATCTCCTCGCCGTCGGAAAACATCACCGGCGATACCGCCGTGTACGATCTTGAAGAGGCCGTCCTGGTGGTTGCCGGCGATCGGGTTCGACTGGATACCGGCAACGATCAAATTACCGCCAATCAGCAGATGGAGTATTGGGAGCGGAAGCAAATGGCGGTCGCCCGGGGCCGCGCCGTCGGTCTTCACGACGGCAAACGAATTCGCGCCGAAGTGCTGGTGGCCTTTCTCCGTAGCGACCGGCAGGGCAAATCCCGGGTCTTCCGCGTGGAGGCGTTCGACGATGTCGTCATCCAGACCGAAATCGATACGGTTCGGGCGAACGAGGGCGTCTACAATGTGGATTCGGGGATCGCCACATTGACCGGAAACGTCCGCATTACGCGCGGCGAAAATCAGCTTGCCGGAGATAATGCCGAGGTCGATTTGAACACCGGGATCAGTAAGCTGTTAGGGCCTGTCCGGGGCCTGCTGGTTCCCAAGAAATAGGATTTGAAAGCCTGCGCATAATACACACTGGATAGCCGAGAGCATGATACAGAACACCAACATATTGGAGCCCCGCCGGTGAGCGGGCAGCCCCTCAAACCGGACCACAGGCGGGCCGGCCCGATGGTCGATCCGGCGGCAAATCCGCCCCGGATCGTTGCCGAAAATACGCGCGGTCTGTCGGCCCACAATCTCGGTAAGCGATTTGATAAACGGCCGGTTGTCCGGGGCGTGTCGATAGCGATCGACCGGGGCGAGGTCGTCGGGCTGCTCGGTCCGAATGGAGCAGGCAAGACGACTTGCTTCCATTTGATTACGGGTCTCGTTGCGCCGGATTCGGGTTTGATCGTCCTCGACGGCGAAGACATCACCGAATTGCCCATGTATCGGCGGGCCCGGCTGGGGATTGGATACCTGCCCCAGGAAGCCTCCATCTTCAGAGGATTGACGGTCGAGAACAATATCCGTGCGGTTCTTGAAGTCGTCGAAAAATCTCGTCACCGGCGCGAGGCGATGCTGGATGCGCTGCTGGCCGAATTCTCGATCACCCATCTCAGGAGAACGCCCGCGCTGGCGTTGTCCGGGGGTGAACGCCGCCGGGTGGAGATCGCGCGCGCCCTGGCCTCGCGGCCAAGCTTCGTACTCCTGGACGAACCGTTGGCCGGCATCGATCCGATCGCCGTCGGCGACATTCGCGACCTCGTGTCCCACCTCAAGGACCGGGGCATTGGCGTGCTGATAACGGATCACAACGTCCGCGACACCCTCGACGTGATCGACCGGGCCTACGTCATCCATGACGGCATGGTTCTGATGGAAGGCACCGCTTCCGATATCGTCGGCAATGAAGACGTGCGCCGGGTCTATCTCGGCGACCAATTCAACCTTTAGACCGTCGATGGCCATAGTCCCCCGCCTCGAACTCCGCCAGGGACAGTCATTGGTCATGACGCCCCAGCTTCAACAGGCGATCAAACTGCTTCAACTGTCCAACGTCGAGCTTGTCGAGTATGTGGAGGGCGAACTCGCCGAAAACCCCATGCTCGAACGGGACGAAAACAGCCAGGATCAGTTCGACGAGCCTGATCGTTCCCGGGAACAACCGGCGGAAAGCGGGAGCAACCCGGAGAAGGCCGACAATTCAGCCAACCTTGAGTTCGCCGATGCGGATTCGCCGGAAACACCCCAAGTCGAGGCACTCGATGCCGACTATCAGAACGATTGGACGGATGACGGCGCCGCGCCGCGGCCGGCGGATTATTCGCCGATCGGGGGCGCCGGCGGTTCCGGCGAAAGCACCGCCGCAATTCTTGAGCAAACCCTCTCTCAGGAAATTTCCCTCCGCGATCACCTTATGGCGCAGATCACCGTCGACATCAAAGACCCCGCCGATCGCCTGATAGCGATTCAACTTATCGAGTCGCTGGACGAGGCAGGCCGAATCGCCGACGAAGTGGAAACCGTCGCTGAACGTCTGGGCTGCCCCGCGGGAAAGGTGGAGGCTGTGCTCTCCCGGCTTCAACTGATGGATCCACCGGGTATTTTCGCCCGGTCATTGGTCGAATGCTGGACCATTCAGCTCCGCGAACGGGATCGGCTGGACCCGGCAATGGCGTGTCTGCTGGAAAACGTCGAGCTGCTGAAACAACATAACTACCCCGCCCTTTCCAAGCTGTGTCACGTGGATATCGAAGATATCCGTGACATGATCGACGAAATTTGGGCCCTTAATCATCGGCCCGCCGAGGCATTCGATCATGTGATGGCGCAGCCCATCACGCCCGACGTAATCATGCGCTCCGGACCGGGCGGCAAATGGGCCGTTGAACTGAACAGCGAAACGCTGCCCAGAGTGCTGGTGAACAACAGGTACCATGCCGAGGTTTCCGCCGCGGTAAGAACCAAGGATGAGAAGGCCTACGTCGCGGAGAAATATCAATCGGCGAACTGGCTCGTTAAGGCCCTGCACCAACGGGCGACGACCATTCTCAAGGTGTCCCGGGAAATCGTCCTCCAGCAAGAGGCTTTTTTTGCCAGGGGCGTCGAACATCTCAAGCCTCTGGTGCTGCGGGACATCGCCGAGGAAATAGAGATGCACGAAAGCACCGTGAGCCGGGTGACGTCGAACAAGTACATCAACACGCCTCGGGGCATTTACGAGTTGAAATACTTCTTCACCCAGGCCATCGCCTCGACGGTCGGCGGAGAAGCGCACTCGGCGGAAGCGGTGAGACACAAAATCAAGTCGCTGGTCGACGGAGAAACCAAGGATGCCATTTTGTCCGATGACAAGATGGTCGAATTGTTGAATGCGGAGGGCATTGATATTGCCCGGCGAACCATCGCTAAGTATCGAGAATCAATGAATATTCCGTCTTCGGTACAGCGTCGCCGCGAGAAAGCGCTGCTGGCCGGCTGACCCGGGATATCGCATTTCGGACTCGGAGGCGACCGCCCCTTGACAGCCGTGACACCGGGTTCTAGGGTCCGGCCCGCTCGCGCTCAGCGGGAGCTGATTCGTCGTAATCGTTCATAAAAAACATTGCGCTTTAACGTGACCCCCAACGGCATCTCAATTGGAATTCCGTCCGCAGCCACATCGGTGGAGACGCACCCCGGCTCCGGGACCGGTCGGAAATCCGGCTTGGCTGTCCATCTCGGGTGATAAGCGCTGGATGGCTCTCTCGAAAGAGCCGGTAACCTGGTCGAAGGAACGGCAATGGAAATCGCCGAACTCATCACACCTGAAAGTGTAATTCCCAACCTCAAGGTCACCAGCAAGAAACAGGCGCTTCAAGAGCTCGCGAAGCGTGCGGCGGCATTGTTCGACATCGGTGAACGTCAGGTGTTCGAGGTTCTGCTGGAAAGGGAGAAACTGGGCACGACCGGCGTGGGCAACGGCATTGCCATCCCACATGGGAAACTCGCCGACCTCGGCACGCTTTACGGACTGTTCGCGCGGCTCGAAAGACCGGTCGATTTCGATTCCATCGACGAGCGGCCGGTCGACCTGATCTTTCTCCTGCTCGCACCGGAAAACGCCGGCGCGGAGCACCTGAAGGCGCTTTCCCGGGTGTCGCGCGTTCTGCGGGATAAGGGCGTCTGCGACAAGCTTCGCGCCACCGACACCCCTGAAGCGTTGTATTCGCTGCTGACGGACCAGACGGCAAATCGCGCGGCTTAGAGCGCCAATATCCGGATTGTTTGGCCGGATACCGCTCTAATGCACCCGGAGGGGCAGAAGTCCCTCCTGGATTGCGGCGGCAACGGCGATTTCCTCATCCGGGGCGGCGCCGATCTGCTCGCCGTCGGCGGCAAAAATCCCGGCGGCTTGCCGGCCGTCCTCGGTCGTGATCGGCCGCACGTAGGCCACTTCATCCATACCCCATAGGGCAAGGTCGGAGGCCGACACCAATGCCGAATCGAGATCGATGGGCTCGCCGGTGTTCGGGTTTTGATTGTCCTCGGTCATTTCCGTTTCCCTTTTTCTACTCGGCATCCACATCGATGGTTCGAGGGGACGCTTTTGCCTTGCCGGCTCCCTTTTCGATTTTGATGGAACGCACCTCGGGTTCGGGGGTGGGGCGCCGCAAATCAATATGAAGCAGACCGTCTTCGAGCCGGGCCGCCGTTACCTCGATACCCTCCGCCAGAACAAAAGCCCGCTGAAACTGGCGGGCGGCAATGCCGCGGTGGAGATAGACCCGGTCCGTCCCGTCCTCGTCATTCCTGCCGCGAATGACCAACTGGTTGTCTTCGATGGTAACGTCCAGATCATCCAGCGTGAATCCGGCGACCGCCAAGGTAATGCGGAGTTCTTCTTCGCCCAGCTGTTCGATATTGTAGGGCGGGTAGCCCTCGGCGGACGCTTTCGACGCCCGGTCCAATACCCGTTCAAGCTGATCGAATCCGAGAAGTAATGGGCTGTTGAATACTGGAACACGCGCCATGGCCATTCGTCCTCCTTAAGCGAGCGTGGCAGCGAGGCCCTGGCAAGGCGCCTCTGTCGGCGTCGGGTGCTCTCGGCGGCCACCTCATGTGCACTGCCGGACCCGTCGTATTTCTAAATTTGTGCCGATTTCCGCCGCCGTCAAGCGTTACGGCGCCCATCGGCCTTCTCGGACGAACCGCCCAACGGCTATCGCCCATTGATCCAGGTCAAAGCGGCGGGACAAACCGGCCGTTAGTCTCGTGATGATCGTTTTCCAGGCATGACGGGCACGAACGCAAATGGCCCGCACAAGGTAAGGAGATGGGCAGGAAGTGATGCGGGATATCCTGGTGCACATGGACGGCACCGAGCAAAACAAAGTCCGTGTGGAAGCAGCCGCGCAGCTGGCGCAACGGTACGAAGCTCACCTGACCGGCCTGTTTGTCCTCGCCGATCCGTTCATCCCCATTTACGACGCCGCCCAACTGCCCCCGGAATTTTACGAGGAGCAGGAAACACTCGACAGGCAGCAGGCCGAGGCGGCGGAGAACATGTTCCGCGGGATAGCCGGGCCAACAGGTGTTTCCACGGAATGGCGCGTCGACCAAGGGACCAAGGCGGACGTCATCGCCAGGCACGCACATTACTGTGACCTGGTCATCGCCGGCCAACGCAACCCCGAACAGCCGGCCGGCGGCGATGTGCCCGACGGCCTGCTGCTGTCGATCGGCCGGCCGATCCTGATTTTGCCCTACGTGAGCCAATCCGCGGACATCGGCAAACGCATCATGGTCGCCTGGAACGCCAGTCCGCAAGCGACGCGGGCGGTTCATGATGCCATCCCGTTCATGTCGCAAGCCGGCCATGTCGACGTGATTGCCGTAAATCCGGACGGCAGCCACGGCGAAATACCCTGTGCGGACATCAGCCTCCATCTCGCCCGGCACGGCATCAAATGTGAAGCCCAGTCAATCACCGTCAACGATATCGGTGTTGCGGACATGCTGCTCTCGCGGGCCGCCGATCAGAGCGCCGATATGATCGTGATGGGCGCGTACGGACACGCCCGTTGGCGGGAGTGGGTTTTTGGCGGAGTGACCGCTCACATGCTCGGCCACATGACCATACCGGTCCTGATGGCCCATTAGAGCGGTTTCCGGCCATGCCCCGGGCAGTCTAAACTTAGGGAATATCCGAGAGGCGCACCCAATGCCCGTATTTCACAGCGAACGCCCAAGACTCCCGGATTGTCCGCTTGTCGCAAACTGCTCCGCACGGTGCGCCCGATCCCAACGGGACGTGACCGACATGAGCGGCATCCGATCCGCCGCCGGTATGTTCGTCGAACGGTTTGGACGGGATGCGTTGGCGCAAGCCGAACTCCGCGCCGACGAATTGCTTGCCGCCGGCAACTACGAGGGCCGGGCGCGATGGCAACTGATCGGCCGCGAAATCGGCGCGATTTTCGGGACCAATTGATCTCGCTTGATAGGCGTCAATGCGGGATAATGGCTTTCCGTCACCATGTTGCCGGAACAGTGACAGGAGGATCCAATGTTCGCCAAGGATATCATGACGACCAACGTCATCACCGTCGGTCCCGACGAGCCCGTCGCCGATATTGCGCGGCTTCTGATCGAACGCGGCATCAGCGCCGTCCCGGTCGTCGATGTCGACGGCACCTTGCACGGCATCGTCAGCGAGGGTGACCTGGTGCATCGCGTACGCGGCGACCTCGAACTTCCGCGTTCGTGGTGGCTGAGCCTGTTGGGCGACCCCAAGGACACGCCGCAGGAGTACTTGAAGTCCCACGGCAAATCGGCGGCCGATGTAATGACCGCCGACGTCATCTCGGTCACCGAGTTTACCGCGGTTTCCGAAATCGCGGAGACCCTGGAGACCAAGCGCATCAAGCGGGTCCCGGTGGTCGAGGACGGGAAGCTCAAAGGCATCGTGAGCCGGGCGAACATCATCCAGGCATTGGTCGCGGTGAAAGAAACCGGACTGCCCGAGACCGACGCCAGCGACCAGGAGATTCGCGAGGCCGCCATCGCCGAGTTCGACAAACACGCCTGGTCCGGCTCATCGACCATCAATGTCGTGGTCAAGGACGGTGTCGTGCGCCTCTGGGGTTTGGTCGGTTCCGAGGACGCCCGGAAGGCCGTACACCTGGCGACCGAGAACATCAACGGCGTGAAGTCGGTCGAGGACAACCTCAGCGTCGCCGACCGCGTGCCGGACCACATTTAGCAGGTTCTCCCGTGCCGGGTTTTCGGCCCGGCCACACGTTCCCCAACTCGGGCCTGATCAGTTCAGGCCCTGCTTTTTTGCGGTCATTGCGCCGCTTGTGCCGCCCGATGCCCGCGTACGGCGTCGATCAGCTTGTCCACATCTTCCGGGCGCGTGTCGAACGCCATCACCAGCCGGACGCGGCTTCGGCCTTCGGACTCCTGGGCATAGAAAACGAAGCCCCGCTCGACGAGCTCGCCGGTTGTCGAGGCGGGCCATTCGGCAAAGACCATGTTGGCTTCCACCGGGTGAAGTATCTCGACAGCCGGTATTTCGGACAACGCCGACCCGAGCCGCGCGGCCATGGCATTGGCGTGATCCGCCAGAGCGAGCCAAAGACCGCCGCTCAAATACGCCCCCCACTGCGCGGTCAGGAAGCGCATCTTCGAAAACAGGTGGCCGCCCCTTTTTCGCCGGTATGCGAATTCCTCACCGTCGGCGGGATTGAAAAACACCACCGCCTCCGCCGCCAGCGTGCCGTTCTTCGTTGCGCCGAAACTCAACGCGTCGACACCGGCCTTCCAGGTGGTCTCGGCGGGTGAGACGCCCATCGAGGCGACCGCGTTGGCAAACCGGGCCCCATCCATGTGAAGCCGCATGCCGTGCTCCCGGCAGCAGGATGCCAGGGCCTCGATCTCTTCGGGCGTGTACACCGTCCCGGATTCGCTCGCCTGCGTGATGCTTACCGCCGACGGCTTGACGTGGTGAACCGGCGGCACCGCCTTCGCGATGGCGGGCTGCAAGACAGCCGGGGTCAGTTTTGCGTGCTCGCCGCCGACCGGGATCAACTTGCCGCCGTAATGCTCGGGGGCCCCCGCCTCATGCACCTGAATATGGGCGTCCTCGTGGCAGTAGGCGCCGCCATAAGGCGGGACCAGCTGGGAAAGCGAAAGTGCGTTGGCGGCCGTGCCCGTGGCGACAAAGAAGACCGAAACCTCCTTTTCGAAGACCTCGTTCATCAATGCCTCGGCGCGCGCCGTATACGAATCCGCCCCATAGGGCATTTCCGGCCCGGCCGCCGCGGCCGCGCTCAAGGCCTCGATGATTTCCGGCGCCGCACCGGTTACGTTGTCGCTTGCGAAATTCAACGGACATTTCCTGTTCCTGTGTCCGGAATGTCATATCACGGCTTCCCCCGCTTGATCGACACCTTCCGAGCCATCATGCTGCGATCCGAAAACACGGAGACGGCGGTGGCTATACTGATATTCAACTCGGTCCGCGGCACCGATGAGCAGTGGGCGGAACTCCTCGGGCGGGCGCTGCCGGATGACGAAGTGCGGTCCATGGACACCTTGGGCGATCCCGCCGAAATCGAGTTTCTGGTCTTCGGGCGGCCCGTCTTCAGCGACCTGCCCGAGTTGCCGAACCTCAAGCTGATGATGACCATGCTGGCGGGGGTCGACGGACTCCTGGGCAAGACGGGGATGCCCGACGTACCCCTTACCAAAACCGAACCGCCGGGCGGCGATCCGCTAATGACCGAGTACTGCCTGCTGCAGGTCCTCCGCCATCACCGGCAGATGCCGGCCTACCTGGCGCAACAACGCGAGCACGACTGGTCGCCCCTGCCGCAGCCCAAACCGCATGAACGGACCGTCGGATTTTTCGGTTACGGCACTCTTGCCAAGCCGATGACGGAATTGATCGGGTCTCTCGGCTTCGACGTCATCGCCTGGGCGCGGACGGCCAAGACCGATGCGCCGATCGACGTGTTCCATGGCGCCGGGGGGTTTCATTCGTTTCTGGCCAGAACGGAAATCGGCGTGCTGATGCTGCCGCTGAATCCCCACACCCGGGAAATGATCAATCGGGAGGCTTTCGATGCCATGCCCGACGGCGCATCCATCATCAACCTGGCGCGCGGCGGGCTGATCGATCACCGGGACCTGGTTGCCGCCTTGGATTCCGGGAAACTGGCCGGCGCGACCCTGGATGTCACCGAACCCGAACCCTTGCCCGAGGACAGTCCCCTCTGGGACCACCCGAAGATCACCATCATGCCCCACGTGGCGCGCCGCCCGCCGGTCGAACAGATGGTGCCCCAGGTTGTCGACAACATCCGCCGGTTTCGAGCCGGAGAGCCGTTGCGGCAAGTGGTGGACTGGTCCCGCGGCTACTAGAGCATTTCCTACTTGAATGCGACCGACGGCAGCCACGTCGCCACCTCAGGGAAGGAAAACACGATGGCGAGGCCGACGAGCTGCAGCAGCACGAACGGGATCACCCCCTTGTATATGTCGGTCAGTTTGACCTCGGGCGGGCAGACGCCCTTCAGGTAGAAGAGCGCGAAGCCCACCGGCGGTGTCAGGAACGAGGTTTGCAAGGTGACGGCCACCAGGATCACGAACCAGACCAATGTCGGTTCGTCGAGGACGTCGAAACCGGGTACGTCGAGCCCGATTGCGTTCACGATCGGCCGCATGAGCGGCAGGACGATCAGCGTAATCTCGATCCAGTCGAGCACGAAGCCGAGCAGGAACACGATGAACAGGATGAAGAAAATCGTCCCTTCCGGTCCCAGCCCCGTCGCGCCGATCAACTCCTCGATCAACGCGTCGCCCCCCAGCTCCCGCAGGACGTAGGAGAACGCCGTGGCGCCGAGAAAAATGGCGAAAATGTATGCGGTGGTGGTGAACGTGGTCATGCAAACGTTGACCAATTTTCGCCACGAAAGACGGCGATAGGCGAGCGCCAGCAGCGTCGCGCCCAAGGCGCCGACACCCGACGCCTCCGTCGGTGTCGTGATGCCGGCAAAGATGGAGCCAAGCACGGCGAGAATTAGTGCCACCGGCGGCAACACCGCGACGCACATGTCTCTGATCGCAGCCCAATCGGGCCGGCGCGCGCCATCGGGTACCGGCGCCGCATCCGGCCTTACGAGTCCCAAAAGGATAATGAACACGAGATACAGGCCGCCGATGATCAGGCCCGGAAAAAATGCGCCCATGAACAGATCACCCACCGAGAGCGCCATCTGATCGGCCATGATGACCAGCATAATCGACGGAGGAATGAGAATTCCGAGGGTTCCCGAAGCGGCGATCGTCCCCGTGGCGAGCGGTTTCGAATAGCCCTGCCGCACCATCGCGGGAAGAGATAGAACCCCGAGCAACACGACCGACGCGCCGATAATGCCCGTCGACGCGGCTAGGATGATGCCGATGGCCGTGACGGTGATGGCGAGGCCGCCCCGCACGGTACCGAACACGCGCTGCATGGAGTCCATCAGCCGCTGGGCAACACCCGACTCGTCCAGCATCAACCCCATAAAGATAAACATCGGCAACGCCACCAGGACGGCATTCGACATGGTGGCGTATATGCGGTTCACCACCGCGCCGAGAGTCAGGTAGTCGAGCCCGGTGAGAGTTTCCTCCAGTCCGGTCCAGGCCATCAAGCCGTTGTCGAACAGGAACGCGACCCCGCCGTACGCCATGCCGACCCCCGCCAGCACCCAGGCCACGGGAAAACCGGTAAACAGCAGCCCGATAAATGTCATGAACATGGCGACGACCAGCTTCTCTTCCGTCGTCTCGACCAACGTGCCGACACCCGCGGTGAGCACCGCCGTACCCAGGAAAAGGACAAGGATGATTCCGAGGCCCCACCCCTTCTGCTCGCCCCTGCCGGTTACGAGCGCATGCAAATCGTGGATGAGGCGCGCCGCCGCCGCGATGGCCAGCAAAACGAAGCTCAAGGGAATAATGAACTTGAAGGCCCAACGGGCGGGAAGACCGATCGGGCTGTCGGAACGCTCGTTGACGCGGTACGACTCGGCGAAATAGTCGTAGCCCTGGTCGATCATCAGGAAAAGGAAGGGAACCAGCAGCGCGAGGATGCCGACAATCTCAATAATTCGCTTTGCATTGTCGCGAAGGTGCGCATGGATGACATCGACCCGCACGTGGCTGTCCTTGACCATCGCATAGCTCAACCCGATCATGGTTGTCAGGCCGTAGAAGTGCCATTGGATCTCATCGAGCTTGGGCAGGTTCTGGTTGAACAGATAGCGCAGACCAACTTGAAGAATGATCGCAAGTATCAGCGCCACATTCGCCCACATCACCGTCTTGCCGACGATGTTCACAAAACGATCGAGAGTGTCGGCCAGCGGCGTGTGGTCCGTATCCTCCGTTTCGATGATGCGTTCGAGAGCATCTACCGGGCTGGGTGAACTGGTTTCGGTTCGTTCCGGCATCTGACGAGTGTCTTTTGTTGTCAATGCGATGTTCGCTCAGATTGGTGACGGGCGGCTTCCATGATCTTCCCCGGTCATTGGCGCGCGGGAAATATTCGTCCGGAGGCGGGACCGAATTATCGGTCAGCCGCCCCCGGACAAGACTTTGGGACGTAGGTTGGTAGGTTACTAGGTTACTAGCGCGGCAGGAAGCCGTGCTTCTTCCACACGGCGTAGCCCGCGCGGAATGTGCTGAGGTCGTTCCAGACCTTCGCGAAGAAGGCGTCTTTCTTGACTTCCTCTTCAACGACCTGTTTCCAGGTGTCGGCGAAGAGAGCCAGCATCTCGTCGGACCAGAATTTGATCTTCACGCCGTGTTTCTCGACGTTTTCCTTCATCGCCGCGAACTGTCCGGCTTCTCCTTCGGCAAAGCTGTCCGCCATCGATGCTTTGCAGGCCACCTCCACGACGGCCTGTTGCTGCTGGGACATACTCTTCCAGACGTCCTTGTTGACCAGCAGCTCGAACATGGTCGCCTGCTGATGCCAGCCGGGGAAGTAGTTGTATTTCACCAGCTTGTAGAAGCCCAAGCGCTTGTCGACGGCCGGCAGGGAAAATTCCGTCGCGTCGATGGTGCCTTTTTCCAGAGCCGGAAAAATGTCTCCGCCCGGCAGCAGGGAGGTGGCAACGCCGAGCTTCTGCATGACCTTTCCGCCAAGTCCGAAGAAACGCATTTTCAGACCCTTGAGGTCTTCGGCGGATTTGATCTCCTTGGCGAACCAGCCGGACGTCTCCGGGGCAATGATCGCACAGGGGACGACATGAACATTGTAGCCCGCCTGGTCGTACATCTCCTGATAGAGCTTCCGGCCGTTGCCATAGTAGATCCAGGCCATGTACTCACCGGCCTCCGGGCCGAACGGTACGGCCGAGAACAACGGCGAGGCAGGAATTTTGCCCGCCCAATAGCCTGCCGTGGTGTAGCCGGAATTGATCTTGCCGGATGAAACGGCATCCAAGATCTCGAACGCAGGCACCAGTTTTTTCGGTTCGTAAACCCGCATTTTGAGAGTACCGCCTGACATCCGGTCCAGATCCTTGGCAACGCGCGGGATCGGCGAACCGAGTCCCGGTAACGCCGTTGCGAAGGCAATGGGCGTTTTCAGGAGAATTTTCTTTTCGGAGGCCGCCTCAGCCGGGACCGCCGCCAAAGGCGACGCCGCCAGGGCAGCCGCCGCCGTCAGAATCATCAAAGATTTTTTCACGTCTCTACTCCTTTTTCACAGATTGCCGGCAGATACCGGACGTTCACATGAATTCGGGGAGATCGCCTTGCCGAAAGACTCGCTTGTTTTCGGCTTCAAGGCCCCTTGATCGCGCGAATTATTCGGTTGGCTCAACGAACCTCCTCCCTATCTGCGAGAGAACTCTCTCAATTTGTTTGGTTCGACCATTTTCGGTCAGACCATATATGTTTATAGACCCAAATAATTTAGAGTCAAATAAATTCTGCAAAACATTAATTGGCCTGACCAAAATACAATGTTAGATTTTGGCTACGTATAGGAATCGGAGCACACGAATTCCATGGTAGAATTCACCGCCATCAAGCCCACCCGCATCTCGGACACGGTGGTCGAGCAAATCGAGGAAATGATTTTGACCGGGGCGCTGCGTCCTGGAGAAAAGCTGCCGCCGGAACGCGAACTCGCCGAGCAGCTGGGAATTTCGCGACCGACGTTACGTGAGGCGATCATAATTCTGGAGTCCAAGGGCTTGCTCGAATCCCGCCGGCGCGGCGGTACGGTGGTGCTCGATATCAGTGAAGCCGGAATCAGCGACCCCCTGTTGGAACTTGTCCGCTCCCGCCCCGGAATGGTGTTCCAGGTTCTGGAACTCCGCGATGCACTGGAAATGACGGCCGCGTTTCACGCCGCCAGTCGAGCGACGCCGGAAGAGCGTAGTGCCATTTCAGCCAAGCACCGCGAACTCGAGGCAGTCTACGCCGATCCTGAAAGCGATCACGAAACGGAAGCCCGCATCGATTTCGAGTTTCACCTGTCCATCGCGGAGGCATCTCACAATCTTGCACTCATTCACGTCATGCGTGGATTGATGGAGGTGCTAAGGTCATATATCGCGTACAGCCTCGACAAGCTCCGTGAAGAGCCAAGGAAATATGATCAGATTCAGTCCCAGCACGCGGAGATTTGCGACGCCGTCGTCTCCGGCGACCCGGAACGCGCCCGTGTCGCCGCCCGTCAGCATTTGGCCTTCGTTTACGATACCCTGACTGACAATAGCGGGGCCCCGCTCAACGCCGAGCGGGCACGCTGAGGTGCGGAGAGCGCGCCAACCCGGAGCCTATCTCTCGCCCGCCACCGCCAAAACAACCCGCTCTCGAAGAATATTCGAATAAGGTCGGTTCGTGGATACCGGCCTCCTTACCCGGCATCCATCTTGACTCACGAATCAAGACCTTGCGGATTCGCCGATCGATTCCGGATAAATGTGAAACGCTCCAGCCTAGCTCTTCGACGGCGGGGTCATATTTCCGGGCCGGGCAAAGAACGTCGATGTCATGGACGGCCGTTCGCAGAAATCATCATACCAGGCGGCAAGGCCGGGCCGCTCCGCCTTCCAGGCCAGCCGCGGAACCCGGAACTCCACATATCCGATCCCGCAGGCGACGGCGATCTGACCGATATTGAGCGGTCCGTCCAACTGGGCAATTTCGGAGTCCAGCGTATCCAGCGACCGCGTGATCTTTCGGGTTTGACCCTTTACCCATCCCTCGGACCGATGCTCTTCGGGACGGAATTCCTCCACCCCGATGAGGACGGCGGCATCGCCTATGCCGTCCCCCAGCGCCTGCAATCGCAGCGCCTCCCAGCGCTCGGGACCCGGCGGCGGAAACAGGGGCGGGCCGGCATGCCGGGCGTCCAGATACTCGCAACAAACGCAGGAATCGTAGAGGACCCGGCCGTCATCCAAAACCAGGGCCGGAATCTTGCCCAGCGGATTGTGCTCGGGCACGCGTTCCCGCTGTTCCTCCGGCGAGCCCATCATGATCACCTCGATCGCGGATTCCTGGCCGGTTTCGAGCGCGGTGACGCGTACCTTTCTAACAAAGGGGGACGCCGGCCGGGCGTACAGTTTCATTCAGGTTCTCCTGTGCTGGACCGAGTCTAGAGCAGTTTCCGGCGAAACGGCAAAGCGATAATCGTGCGGCCGCCTACGCCCCGCGGGCGGCGGCTGTCCCGGCCGGGGAAGGGCCCTGATTTTCGACCTCGGCGGCAATCCCCAGCACCTGTTTCGAGAGTATCGCCCACGCAACCAGTCCGATGAGGCTGGCCCCGAGAAGCGGAATTTGGACTCCGGTCATATTGGCGACCCAACCGATTCCGATGGCGCCAAGCGCCGGGAACCCGACTGCAACGACGGCGTTGATGCTGAACACGCGCGCCCGAAACTCCTGTGCGACGGCATTCTGTATGAGGCTCATGGACGCCGTCTGGGCGCTGACGACCGCAATCCCGATGACGAACATGGGCAACAGAGCGAGCCAGAATATTTCGGTCAGCGCAAAGGCGGCGACCCCCAGCGCCCCCAGCGCCGAAGCCCCCAGCAGGATGCGGGTAAGGCCCTCGGTTCGGCCGCGCCGCGCCAGCCAGAGCCCGCCGGTCATCGCACCGAGACCGGTGGCGCTCGCCAGTACGGCGAGGCCATCGGCGCGCCGGGCGAAGACTTCGTCGGCGACGCCGGCCAGCATTTCCAGATACGGGAGCACGAACAGGGCGACGATCGCGGACACGGACATAATCAGCCGGATGCCGCGGTGACCGAAGGTATAGGTAAATCCCGCGCGGAGATCGGCGATGAGCTCGAACTCCCGGGACGCCGCGTTCTCCCATCGGCTTTCATCGATACGCAAAAGGCTCAACAGGAACACCGCTATGGCGGCGCCAACCGCATAAACGATGAGGGCGGCGCCGGCGCCGAGGGTCGCGATGATGGTCCCGCCAAGGACCATGCCGAAGAAGTTCCCGCCGTGAAATGTCGCGCTGGATACGCCGATCGCCGCCGAAAGCAGCTCTCGCGGGACAACCGCATGAACAAGCGCGCCGCGCGCCGCAACGTTGAAGGCCCGGCTGGTGCCCGCAAGAAGCGCCAGCACGAGCAGGAGTTCGATGGTCATCAGACCCGTCATCACCAGAAGAGCCATTGCCAGCGCGACCAGGCCGCCGGCCATCGTCGATATCTGCAGTTGGATGCGGTGGCCGTACCGGTCGGCGGTCGCACCGGCGATGGGTCCGAAAAACAGCGTCGGGACCATATTGGCCGCGCCCACAATGCCCAGCCAGGCAAAGGATTCCGCAAGCTCCCAGGTTACCCACTGGATGGCGATACGGTTGACCCACACCCCGAGAATCGTTGCGAGGTGCGCCGACCAATAGATGCGGTAGTTTCGGCTTGCGAAGGCGCGGCCGATGCCGCCGGTCAAGTTATCCAATTGGCGGGCCCGGCCTAGCCGGCCTGTCCGAGCGGGCCGTCCGCCTGTTTCCAGGCGTCGATGCCGCCCCCGATGTGCCGGGCATTCGCAAATCCGGACTCGCGCAGGGCATCGAGGGCCAGCGCCGAGCGTTCGCCATAGGCGCAGTAGAGAACCAGCCGGCGGCCGGTGCGGCCGGCGAGCGCATTCAACATGCCGCCCGGTTTGATTTGCTCCTCGAACCGCGCATACGGCACATGCACCGAGCCCGGGATAACGCCGTTCTTTTCCCGCTCACCCTCTTCCCTGAGGTCGATGTAAATCAAATCCCCCCGGCCAAGCTCGCCGATGGCGTCTTCGACGCCGAGGGTGGCGTCCGCCCGCTCTCCGGCGTCCTGTTGCAGGCCGATCGCCAGATTGGCCGGCACCGCCACATCCATCATCTTCGGGTCGGGAAGGCCGAGATTATTCATCAATTCCGCATATTCGTCCGCCGAGCCGACCTGCAGGCGCGGATTCCAGGCCCGCTCTTCCCCAATGGTCGAAACGGTATCGCCCTTGTAGTCATGCCCGGGATAGACCAGGGTCTCATCGGGCAGCTTGAGCAGTTTGTTGAACAGCGAGTCGTAAGCCTGCCGGGGATCGCCGTTTTGGAAATCGGTCCGGCCGGTGCCGCGGATCAGCAGCGTATCGCCGGTAAAGACCCTGTCGGGCAGCGCAAAACAATAGGAATCGTCGGTGTGGCCCGGCGTGTACATCGCGGTCAGTGCCACCCCCTCGATCTCGACCGGCTCGCCGTCGCCGATCCGCATGGATACCCGGTCCACCTTTGACTGCTCCCCGATGACCGTCACGCAGCGTGTCGCATCCCGCAGCAATCCCAACCCGGTAATGTGGTCGGCATGGATATGGGTATCGACCGCCTTGGTCAGGCGGAGGTCAAGCTCGTCGAGGAGTTTGAGGTAGCGTTCAACCTGGTCGGCGACGGGATCGATAATCAGCGCCTCGCCGCCGGGACCCGCCGCGATCAGATAGGTATAGGTCGATGATACGCCGTCGAACAGCTGCCTGAACAACATGAAACCGGTCCCCCGTCCGATCCCGCAAATGTAGAGCATCGGCCGGGGATCGGGAAGCGCCGACAGGCCGCCGGGATCAGCAGATGGTGTGACGGTAGGGAAGCCTCAAACTGTCCAGTTCATCGAGCCACTTCCCGTCCTCCGCATCCTCGGGTTCGAGCGCCATGCGGGAGGCGATGTAGTGTCCGGCCGGCGGATCGGACCTGTTCCACCGCACGATCGACGCCGCCGCGAAGACCAGGGCGACAAGGGCGCCGGCCAGTGGAATTCCCATGAAAATGAATATCGACAACGGGCTCATGGCGTCGTCCGTCAGCCGTAGCGTTTCAGTTCGCCGGCGCCCGGGTTGGCGAGCCGGATGGTCTCGACGCCCGCGCCGCGGTCGATGATCGGAACGCCGGTGTTTCGCTCGGCGCGCATCTTCCGGCGCAAGGCCGCCGTCGCGGCGCCGTCGATGAACGGCTCGCCGTCTTCGACGGCGGCGATCACCACGCCGTAGGCTTTCGCCGCGGCATCGGCGGACACCTTCCCCTGCCACACGTCGATCCGCACCGCCTCCATGTCCCGGTCCAGAGGATCGCCCCAGCCGCCGCCGCCCGTGGTTTCGACCCGCATCAGTTCGCCCGATTTGACGGGAATCTCGTCCTCGAGGCCGCCCAGCTTCCGGTTTTCGCCTTCGGCATCGACGAAGACGCCGAACGGCTCGCCGGAACTGCCGCCCTTGACCCCGTAGCAGCCGAGCCGCACGCGGTCGGCGGAAACCAGGGTGAAGCAGTCGACCAGCGGACGGTACTCCTTGAGATACCCGAGCCCGCCCCGAAATTCCCCGGCGCCGCCGGAATCCTCGGCCAGCGCAAGCCGTTCGACCCGCAGCGGGTACTGGGTTTCGGTGTATTCGGCGGGCTGGTTCCGCGAATCCGGGACAACGTGGATGGCATCCGATCCGTCCGCGTAATACCGCCCGCCGCCGCCGCCGCCCAGCACTTCCCGCGACAGGAAATAATCGCCGTTCGCGTCGTAACCGTAGAACCCGGTGTAGCGGATGGTCTCCTGATCCGCCGGCATTCTGCCCTCGACGGCCTGCGCGAGCACGTTGGCGAACAGGCTCAGGGACCGGAGCAGGAGGAAGGCGCGCGCATTGGTCGGCGCCGGCCGGATGGGCGTGATCAGGGATCCCTTGGGCGGGAATACGACCTCGAAGAGATCGACCATGCCTTCGTTGCAGGGAATCTCCGCCGCCCGCTCGGGCGTATCGGCCAGATTGCGCATGATCGGCGACACCCATTTGATCAGATACCGGCCCTCCGAATAGTCGGCGGCCCAATTGATCGGCCCGACCGCCTGGGGATCGGTGCCGTTGAAGTCGAGGACGATTTTGCCGTCCGTCTTGGTCATGGTGACGCAGATCTTGTGCAGCAGCGGATCGGTGAAGGCGTCATGCTCCACGTAATCCTCGGCGTAATAGGTGCCGTTGGCGATCTTCGGCATCAGCTCGTTGAGGAAGATGTCCCGGGTGCGGTCGAAGATGGCCTGGAAGCACGCCTCCACCGTCTCCCGTCCGAACCGCTCGAACAGCTCGGTCATCCGCGCCGACCCCATGAGGATGGCCTGCATTTCAGAATCGACATCCGCCTCCAGCATTTCCGGCACCCGGCTGTTGCGGCGGATGATCTTGAACGCCTCGTCGTTGCGGACGCCCCGGTCGTAGAGTTTGATCGGCGGGATCATCAGTCCTTCCTCGAAGACCGACAACGCGGTTCCGGGCATGGAGCCCGGCACCTTGCCGCCGATATCGTCGTGGTGACCGAAGACCTGGATGTAGGCGACGATGGACCCGTCATGAAACGTCGGCACCGTCGAACACATGTCGGGCAGGTGGCCGATGGCTCCCTCGGTGTCATAGGTGTCGTTCATGAAGAACGCGTCACCCGGCTTCATGGTCTCCGGCGGGTAGTCGCGCAGCACCGCCTCGGGCATGGCCGAGTAGGACCGGCCGGTCAGCTTGCGGGCGAAACGGTCGAAGAGTCCGACCCGATAGTCGTGGGCCTCGCGGATCATCGGACTCCGGGCCGTCCGTTCGACGGCGAACTCGATCTCCCTCTCGATCGAATTCAGCGTCCCTTCGACGATCTGAAGGATGATCGGATCGACCGTCCCGGCCCGCTCGCGAAGCAGGGCGATGTCGGCTTCCTGATCCGGTGTCCATCTCATGGCGCTTCCCCTAATTCCCGTTGCCCGGAAGCGCCATGAGCCGGCAGGATCAGCAGGTTTCGATTGCCGTCGACGGATACCGGCTGGCCGGGGAAAACCACCGTCGTCGACCCGAATTCCTGCACCACCAGGGGACCGGCCGCGCGCATCCCCGGTTCGAGATTTCCGCGGAGATGAACCGGCGTCTCGACCCACGCTTCGCCGAAAAACACCGGGCGTGTCCCGGAGGGCGCCGGAAAGTCCGCTGAAAAATCCGCCGGGACGGTCTTGCCGGCATTCAGTTCCGGTTTCGGCACCGGACCGAGACCCGAGACGCAGAAATTGACCAGCTCGATTTTTTGGCTGTCACGGTAGCAGTAGCCGAAGGTCCGCTCGTGAGCCGCGTGAAAATTCTCGGCCATCCGGTCCAGCAGGGCGTCCGTCAACTCGCCGCCCGGCACCTCGACGCGCACTTCCATGGACTGGCCCTGATAACGAATATCCGCCTGGCGCAATACGGTGATATCTCCCGCGGCAACGCCGTCGGCCGCCAGCGTATCCACCGCCGCCGTCTCCAGGGCGCGGTATATCTCCGCCGCGGCCGCCGGGGTCAGGTCGTCCTGGTCGGTTACCTGGGTGAACACCTGGTCGGACCGGTAGTCCACCATCAACAGCCCGAGAGCCGAGAGGTTGCCCGGGTTCGGCGGCACCAGACAGGTGCCGATCCCCAGAAGCTCGATGACCGCCGGCGATTGCGCCGGCCCCGATCCGCCGAACGACAACAATGCGAAGTCCCTGGGGTCGATCCCTCGCTCGATGGTCATCTGGCGGATCAGGTTGGCCTGGTTCCAATTGGCGATTTCGATAATCCCGGCGGCAAGCCGTTCGGCGCTCAGACCGCCGCCCAACTCTTCGCCCAATGCCGAAATCCCGTCCCGCGCCCGCTCGACGTTCAGCGGGATGCCGCCGCCGATGAGCTCGGGCGGAATGCGGCCCAGCACCGCCGATGCGTCGGTGATGGTCGGCGCGTCGCCGCCGTCCGGGTAGCACATGGGTCCCGGGGACGCGCCGGCGCTCTGCGGCCCCACCTTGAGCCGGCCTTCGCGGTTCACCCAGGCGATGGAGCCGCCGCCCGTCCCGACGGTTCGTATGTCGATCATCGGCAGGCGGACCGGAAAGGGTCCGATGGAGGCATCGGTGGTAAGCTGAGGCGCGCCGCCCTCCACGAGACAGATGTCGGTCGACGTACCGCCGGCGTCCAGGGTGATCAGATTCTTGAATCCGGCCGCTTCACCGACCGCGCGGGCGCCGATAACGCCGGCCGCGGGACCGGACAACGCCGTCGAGATGGGCTTCGCGGCCACTTGCCCCGCGCTCAACACCCCGCCCGAGGATTGCATCACCAGGAACGGCCGTTCCCTGAGAGTACCCGGCAGCCGTTCGGAAACATCGGAGAGATAGCGGCGCATCACCGGCTTCACGAAGGCGTCCACCAGCGTGGTCATGGCGCGCTCATACTCCCGGTATTCGGGCCAGACATCGCTCGACAAGGACACCGTCACGCCCGGACAGGCATCCTCGAGAATCTCCCGCACCCTCCGTTCATGGGCCGGGTTTGCATAACTGTGCAGCAAACAGACGCCCACGGCCGAAAGCCCGTATTTCTCCAACAGGCGGGCGGCGTCCCGAACGCTGTCCTCGTCCAGGCCCCGGACCTCGTTGCCCCGGAAATCGAGCCGCTCCCTGATTTCAAAAACCCGGTGGACGGGAACGATCCGGTCCGGCTTTACCCAGAAATACGAGTTGCCGTATCCCTCGGGCACCGACTGCCGCGCAATCTCGAGTACGTGCCGGAAACCCTCGGTGACGATCAGCGCGAGGTTGTCGATTTCGCCTTGCAGCAGCGCATTCGTGGCGACCGTGGTGCCATGGCAGAGCGTGGCCACATCCCCGATCGAATGGCCTGTCCGTTCGACGATTTCCTCCACGCCCCGGCGAAGGGCGATGGCCGGATTTTCCGGGGTGCTCGGCACCTTCGTGACCTGGATGCCGTCGGACGCGCCGCCGACCAGCACGATGTCGGTAAACGTGCCGCCGGTGTCGATCCCGATGCGGCAGCCTGCCGCCTTGCCGTGGGAACCGTCCATAGCCGGAGACTCCGTCACATTACGGCCGGCATTGCAACAATTTGACTGGAAACGGCTCTGGGTCTGGACTCAATTGAATTGCGTCATGGCCGGGCCCACCGGACCGGCATCACCGGCCGGAGGACAAGCTGCGACCCGGTGATGACGGCTTATATTCCCCCTCCCCCTCGAAGGGGGAGGGTTGGGGTGGGGGTGAATCCTAAAATGGGTGGGGCGATATGGAAATTCCCCCTCACCCAGCTTCCTCCAGGGGAGAGGGTTAAAAAAAGAATCCCCTTATTGAGTCCGGACCCTAGCTGGCGAGGAAAGTCGCCGTCTGCGGCCACACCCAGATGATGACCATGACGACCAGCATCAACAGCCAGTAGGGGATCGACCCAGCGAAGATTTCTCCCAATTTGACCGATGGATCGGGAACCGCCCCTTTCACCGTATAGACCAGCAAGCCGAACGGCGGCGTCAGCAGTCCCGCTTCGATGGCCAGAATGCCGAATATGGCGAAGGCGTTGACGTCCCAGCCGGCGGCTTCGCCGATCGGCCAGAAGATCGGCACGGTCAGCAGAATGATCGACAGCGAATCGATCAGGGTTCCCATGAGCAGCCATATGACCACCATCAAAATGGTCACGCCGATGGGCCCAAGTCCGAAGCCGTTGATGAAATCCTGGATGACCTCGATGATGTTGCCGAGGGCCAGGAACTTGGCGTACATGGCGGCGGTCATCAGCAGGAACATGATCGGCGCGATGGTCTTGCCGGAATCTATGATGGCTTCCCGGTACTCCCGCAGGGTCAGCCCCTTGATTCGGGAGATGATGATGGCGCCGCCGCAGCCGACCGCGGCCGATTCCGATGGCGTAAAGAAGCCGGCGAACAGACCGCCCAGCACCAGCAGGATCAGCACCACCACGCCCATGCCGCTGATGAATTGTTTGCCGGTGGGCTTTTGTTCCAGATCTTCCGTGACAGCGGGGGCCAGTTCCTTCTTCATCCCGGCGCGGACGGTGCAATAGGCGCCCATCAAAATGGCCAGGATAATTCCGGGAATGAAGCCCGCGAGGAACAGCTTGCCGATGGAGTGCTCGATCACGATACCCCAGACGATCAACAGCACGCTCGGGGGAATGAGCATGCCGAGACTGGCCGAGCCGGCGATGGACCCCAGGGCGTAGGCGCGGTTGTAGCCGAAGCGGCGCATTTCCGGGTAGGCGATCCGCGAAAACGTCATGGCGGACGCAATGCTGACGCCGGTGACCGCGGCGAACACCGCATTGCCGAACACCGTGGCGACGGCCAAACGGCCCGGCAGCTTGCGCAGGAAGTAGTTGGCGAGTTTGTAGAGATCGGTCGCCATCCCCGACTTGCTCATGAACTCGCCCATCAGCACGAACAGCGGGATGGCCGCGAAAACCGAGTTTCGGAGCACCGCATAAGCCGACTGGTTCGCCAGCTCCAAGGTGATGGTCATGTCGAAAAAGAGCAGATAGGTGCCCAACAGCGACACCATTCCGAGCACGAGGCCGATGTGGAGGCCGGCGACGACGAGGCCGATCAGCAAGACCAGAATGATCAATAGGACGATTGTCGGATCCACGAAGCGGCTCCCCTGAGGCGATTTACGTTGTGGTTTTGGTTTTGTTTCCGGTTAGTGCTGCGGCTCCGGCCCTGCCTGGTCGTAGTCGATTTTGCCGGTGACGGTGTGATAAAGAAGTTGGAAATAGACCAGTACGCAGATCGCGCTGAACACGATGATCACGGTGCGCACCGGGGCAATGGGCACCTCGAACGCGCCCGCGCCTTCGATCTCGCCGGTTGCCCAGCTTGTGAGCATGGTGCCCCAGCCACCCCAGATAATGGCGATGAACAGCAAAATCCCCAATATGTAAGACGCGCTGTCGATAACCCGCCGCCAGAGCACCGCCACGGACTCATAGACGAACACGGTTCGCAGCATGGCGCCCCGTTTGATTGTCGACGGCAACTCCAGAAAGAGAATCCCGACGATCGAATTGCCCACGATCTCGTGGGTCCCCAAAAACGGCTTGCCGAACGCCTCGCGGCCAATGATGTCCCAGAGGAATATCGCTGCAAGCAGCAGCGCCCAGAAGGCAGAAATGGTGCTCAGGACGTTGGTCGAGCGGGTGACGACATCCCGCTGACCCGCGGGAATTTCATTCATGTGTCGACGGCCTCCCGAGCGGCGATGAGATTATTCTCGGCATTCTGGCACATAGCTTAAGCATAAAATTCGGCGCGTCTCCAGGCTGTTGACGATCATGTGGGCCGAGGCACGCACCGGTACGTAAGCTATTGCCATTCCATGATGTATTATGTTTCTCTAGCCTCCATCTGTAGACCGGCCCCGCACCCGTTGCAAGGTACGGGTCGGGAGAAACCACCCCCCCGGGGTTTCACTTTGGGAGAACAATGAATGACTTCGATTAGCTTTAGGAAAGCAATTCGCTATGGGACGTTCGCCCTCGCAGCCGTCGTGGCGTCGGCGTCCGTCGCGAATGCCGATACCTTCACCGTGAAAATTGGTTCCGGGCAACCGATGAAGCCGCTGGAACCGATCTTCAAGGCCGATGGCTATTTCGCGCCGACCATATCCAAACGCGTCGCGGCGGAAACCGGCCACAAGATTCGTTTCACCAAGCTGTGGAACACCGTCTCGGGCCCGTTTGACGTCCTCGAAGGCGTGGAAAAAGGCCTGTTCGACATCGGACTGTGGTGCGCCTGCTTCGAGCCGACCAAGGCTTCGCATCTGGCGTTCAACTTCTTCATCCCCTTCGTCACCGACGATCCGATGACGCAGCTGAAGATTTCGCGCAAACTCTACAAGGAATTCCCGGAATGGCCGGGCGCTCTCGCCAAGTATAACCAGCGCTGGCTCGGCGGCGGCACGTTCTCGTCCTATGGTCTCGGCACCAAGTTCCCTTGGGAGAAGATGACCGATCTCAAGGGCCACAAGATTGCCGGCGCCGGCCTCAACCTGCCGTGGTTGAAGTTCACCGGCGCGACGGTCGTCCAGACCAGCCTCAACGAATCCTACAACTCGTTGCAGTCCGGCGTGTATGAAGGCCTCGTCATCTTCCCGACCGCCTGGAAGGGCTTCAAGCTCGATGAGCCGGCCAAGCACTACAAGGTCGTCGGCTGGGGCTCCACGTTCCTCTATCAGATGAGCATGAACAACGACACCTGGAACAAGATGCCGCCGGAGGTGCAGAAGATCATTGCCGAGGAATCCGAAAAGTGGATGATCGAAACCGCCAAGGAATCCACCAAGCGATTTGAAGCTTCCCTGGCGGCGCTTCGCAAGGATGGCAGCACGGTCACGACCCTGCCGTTCTCCGAGCGCGCGGTCATGGCCAAGGCTCTCGCCGGCTGGTCCAAGGAGAAGGCTCAGCTTTACGACAAGCAGGGCCTGCCGGGCACCAAGGTGTTCACGCGGTATATCGAAATCGCCGAAGAGATGGGCGTGAAGCTGCCGTACAAGTACACCTACTAGGAATGCGCCGCCGGCCCCGGGCCGGATGCGATAAAGGCCCGTCTCTTCCGAGGCGGGCCTTTTCCTTTCGCGGAGAGGTCCAAGGGTCTGTACCGGGGAGGGAACCCACCGAAGCTCCCTCCCCCTTGACGGGGGAGGGTTGGGGTGGGGGTGATCGGGAATTCCCCCTCACCCAGCTATGGCTAAGCTCAGCTGCCGCTTCGCCAAGCCTCCGCGTCCCTCTCCCGCCGGGGGAGAGGGAACAAAAGAAAGTCCGATCTCTAGCGCGCGCCGGAAACGTTCAGATTGCTGCCCGACACGTAGGAGGCGTCATCGGACAGCAGCCAGAGTATCGCCCTCGCGACCTCCCCGGGCTGCCCGGCCCGGCCCATGGGCAGGGTCGGACCCACGCTCTCGACGCGGCCGTCGGGCTGCATTTCGGTGTCGATGAGACCGGGGCTGACGGCGTTGACCCGGATTCCCTCCCCGGCGACTTCCTGCGCGACCCCCCAGGTGAAACTGTCGATGGCGCCCTTGGACGCGGCATAGGGCACGGTGGAGCCGGGGCCGCCGAGCCGGGAGGACACCGAGGACAAATTGACGATGCTCCCGCCGGTTCCCCCGTGCCGGGTCGACATGCGCTTGATGGCCTCGCGGGTGCACAGCAGCGTGCCGTTGATGTTGAGGTCCATCAGCGGCGGGATGTCCTTGAACGCCACCTCGTCGATCCGGCCGTATGGCGCGACGATACCGGCGCTGTTGACCAGGCCGTAGGGAACACCCAATTCCGCGTCGCAGGTCTCGAACAGGCGCAGCACGTCTTCTTCCCTGGAAATGTCCGCCTTTACCTTGATCGCCCGTTGCCCGGCTGCCTGAATCGCGGCGACGGTCTGGCCGGCCCGCTCGTCGTTGCCCACGTAGTTGACGCAGACGTCCCAGCCCTGCCGGGCCGCGCCCACCGACGTTTCGTGGCCGATCCCCCGGCTGCCGCCGGTCACCATAAGTACTCGGGTCATTGCAGAATTTCCTCGGTTCGGTCTATGCGCGGGCGGCGGCGAGGTCCGCCTCGGTCACGTCGCCCAGATAGGTGTAGCCGGTCGCCTCCACGGAGGCGGCGTTGACGTAGATGCCGACCACTTCGATGGGGTCGGTCCCGGACAGGTTGTGAAGCCAATGCTCCACGCCGGCGGGGATGTAGTGGAAATCGCCGGCGCGCACCTCGACCCGGTCGTCGCCGGCGCCCGCCAGGCCGCGGCCGGAGATGACGAAATAGATCTCCTCGCAGTGCCGGTGGGCGTGTTTCTTGTGGACCGCCCCCCGGCATGAACCTGGCCCGGAACAGGGTGGACCCGTAGCCGATGCGCCCGCTGATGGGCAGCCGGAAATCACTGATCATCCAGCCGTCCCCTTCGTCCATGTTCTCCGGCTCGACGTCGTCCAGATGAACCATCAGCCCGTCCGAGAACCTATCGCCGGCGGCGGCCCGCCCGTCCCGCGGCGGCCCGCCACGCATCTCAAAACCGGCATCCTCCAAGGTCGGGCAACCGACCAGGAACCCGACGACCAGCGCGTCCTCGGTTTCGGAGGTGTTGACGAAGGAGCGCTCGACACCGGCCGGCACCACCCGGCAGGTGCCGGGCCGCACCGCCACCCGTTCGCCGTTCTGGCCCGCGAGGCCGGTCCCGGCCAGGTGGACGGCGATTTCGTCGCAGTTCCGGTGGAGATGCCCGCCGAGGCCGGCGCCCGGCGGGAACACAGTGTGAAAGGCGGCCGTCGAACTGCCGTGCCGCCCGGTGATGGGCAGCTTGAAATCGAATTCCGCGCCGACGCCGAGAGGCTCCACGTCGGCGGCGTTGATCAGGGGATATCGGGTCATCGGTTTCCTCCCGCTGGCCGGGATGGTAGGCGGTTGCGCCCCGCCCGTAAATCGAAACGCTGGTTTTTCCGGCCGGTTTGATGAAATGATGGCGCCGGCATGCGATGACGGGAGAGGCAGATGACCGATAAAATGGACCATACCTTCAAGGCCATCCACGATGATGAAATTCCCTGGCAGGACGATGTCGACGCCAATTTCCTGACGTTGCCCGAGGGGGTTCAGGTGAAGGTCTTCGCCATCGACGAGGCGATGAAGCGGATCGACATGAAGGTCAGGTTCCCGCCCGGCTACGTCGAGCCCGCCCACGCCCACAAGAGCTGGCACGCCATCTGCGTCCTCAAGGGACGCATGTGCGTCGCCGGCAAGGATCTGCGGCCCGGCGACTACATCTTCGGCTGGGACGAACTGCACGGTCCCTACGAATACCCGGACGGCGCCGAGGCCTTCGTCGTGTTCATGGGCGAAGGCACCGAACACGAATGGGACGAAGACGCCCACGCCGCCCACGAGAAGGTCTGGGAGCCCGAGACCGACGCGGGCAGGAAAGCGAAACAGGAGCCGGACCGATGATCGGAGAATTCGTCAGATACCCGGCGCCCGAGGGAGCGGACCGGACGGCCATCGTCCTCGACGCCAGGAGCGTCATCCCCAAATGGCGGGCCGAGCCGGATCTGATCCGCAAGCACTTCATGTGGAGCGATGACGGCAAATGGCTGTCGGGGTTTTATCTGTGGAAGAGCCGCGCGGCGGCCGAAGCCGCCCACGATGCCGAATGGCGGGAGGCGGTCCGCGCGCGCACCGGCGCGCTGCCCGAAATCACCTATTTCGACGCCTTCATGATCCTCGACAACGAAGCCGGGAACGTGTCGGAGTATTAGCAACTCACGCCCCCAGCAGGCCCGGCAGGAACAGCGAGATTTCCGGGATGTAGGTGATGGCGATCAGGAACAGGAACAGGATGCCGGTCCACGGCAGCGCCGCCCGCATCACGTCCAGGATGCCCATCCCGGTGATCGACGAGGTCACGAACAGGTTGAGCCCCACCGGCGGGGTGATCATCCCGATCTCCATGTTGACCACCATGATGATTCCCAGATGGATGGGATCGATGCCGAGGGATACGGCGATCGGGTGGAGGATCGGCGCGACGATCAGCAGCAGGCCGCTCGGCTCCATGAACTGACCGCCCGCCAGCAGCATCAGGTTGACGACGATCAGGAAAATCCACGGCGCGAGCCGGGCCGCCGCGATGTCGTCGGCGATTTGCTTGGGGATTTGGAGTTCCGTCAGCACGTGGGAGAACATGAGCGCGTTGAAGATGATGAACATCAGCATGATGGACATCTTCGCCGCCTCGAGAAGCACGCCGCGCGTATCGGGATGGAACAGGTTGAGCGGCAGGGTAATAAGGCAGAGGCCCGTGTTGCGGACCACCGCCGCCGGGACGGTCTCGCCTTCCTTCAGCCACGGCTGGGTCTTCATCAAGCCGATGCCGCGATAAATGATTGTGGCGGTCAGGAATCCGTAGACCGCCGCGAAGGCCGCCGCCTCCGTCGGGGTGAACCAGCCCTGATAGATGCCGGCGAGGATAAGCACGATCAGGAAGATGCCGAAGAAGGCGTGACAGCCGGTCCCGAGCAGGGTCCGCCAGCCGGCCCAGTCCCGCCCGGCGATCTTGAAGGCGCCGACCCCGAACCAAATTCCGATGACCAGCAACAGGCCGGCGAGCAGTCCCGGAACGATGCCGGCGATGAACATCTTGCCGACGGATTCGTTGGTCGAGGCCGCATAGACCACCATCACGATGGACGGCGGGATCAGGATGCCGAGCGTCCCCGCCGTGCAAATCACCCCGGCGGCGAATTTTCTCGGATAGTTGGCGTCTTCCATCCCCTTGATGGCGATGGGACCAACGGCCGCCACGGTCGCCGGCGAGGAGCCGGAGAGCGCCGCGAACAACATGCAGGAGAAGACGCCCGAGGTCGCCAGGCCGCCGCGGACATGGCCGACGGCCGAGATGGCGAACCGGACGATGCGCTGCGCCGCGCCGCCCGAGGTCAGGAACGCGCTCGACAGGATGAAGAAGGGAATGGCCGTCAGCAGGAACTTCTCGTTCATGGCGCCGACCGCCGCCGTCGCCAGGCTCGAGGCCCTGCCGGATTCGATAAACGCCGCCACGAGGCTGGGGAGGCCCAGGGACACGCCGATGGGCGTTCGAACGGCCAGCAGGGCGAACACCAGACCGAAGAGAATGATGCCGACATGGGGTTCGAGGATCAGGCGGATTTCCTCGATCATCTTGAATCCGCCGCTTCTTCCGCCTCGTGGCCGGCGGTGATGGCCGTCCGCCTGCCCCGGATCACGTCGAGGGTGGCCATGAAGACGGTGAACCCGAGATAGGCGAAGCCGAAACTCAAGGCGCCGTAGGTAAACCAATGGGGAATATCCAGCTCGTCCGAGCCGACGCCGCGGAGAAATTCGCTGGAAAGGAACTTCCGCGCCACCAGCCACCCCGTAACGGCGAAGGCGGCGGCGTAAAGGAGGCTGACCGCGCCGGCGGTAACCTCGGCCCATTTCCGGGCGCGTCCGGGCAGCAGCCTGACGGCGGCGTCGACGCCGATATGCGCCCCCTTGCGGAGCACATAGGACATGCCGAACAGCACCAGATAGAGAAACAGGTTGAGGGTGAGTTCGAGGGCCCAGATGATCGAGCCGTCGAACAGCCGGCGGACCACCACATTGGCGAAGGCGATGGCCGTCATCGCCGCCAGCAGGTAGGCGATGACCGTCTCCTCGACCCATTCGGCGCGGGAATAGAGGCGCGCCAGCGGCCCGGCCGGGCCGCCCGCATCGCCGCCGGAATCGCCTGGGTATTGGGTGGTCATCCGCCTGCGCCCGGACGGAGGTCAGTTGCCGGGCGATTTGTTGGCGGCCGCCGCCGCCGCGATGATATCGGCGCCGATGTCCTTCTCGAACTTCGACCACACCGGCTTCATCGCCGCGACCCACCGCCGGCGCTGGGCCGGGGTGAGTTGGCGCACCTTGGTGCCGGCCGCGATGACCTTGGCCCTGGCGGCCTGGTTGATCTTGGACGAAATCGCGTTCCGTTCCCGGGTCACCTCCTTCAGGATACGATCGAGGCCGCCCCGGATCCCGGGCGGCAGGCCGTCCCAGAACTCGACCGGCGTCACCACGAGATAGTCGACGATGCCGTGGTTGGTTTCGGTGATGCCGTCCTGCACCTCGAAGAACTTCTTGGTGAAGATATTGGACCAGGTGTTCTCCTGACCGTCGACCACGCCCGTCTGCAGGGCGCCGTAAACCTCCTTGAACGCCATCTTCTGCGGCGACGCGCCGAGGGCCTGGAACTGGGCCCGGAGCACGTCTGAGGTCTGGATGCGGAACTTCAGCCCCTTGGCATCGGCGGGCGCCATCAAGGGCCTGCGGGCCGACAACTGCTTCATGCCGTTGTGCCAGAAGGCGAGACCCTTCAGGCCGTGCCTGCTCATGGCGTTCTTGAGCTTTTCGCCGGCGGGCGAGTTCTGGAAGCGGTCCACCGCCTCGATGTCCTCGAACATGAACGGCAGGTCGAACACCCGGTATTTGAGGGTGAACTGCTCGAACTTGGAGAGCGACGGCGCGGCCAGCTGCACGTCGCCGAGCAGCATGGCCTCCAGCACCTTGTTGTCGTTGTAGAGCTGGGAGTTGGGGAATACGTTTATCCGGACCTTGCCCTTCATCCGCTCGTTGACGCGCTTGGCGAACAGCGCCGCGGCCTCGCCCTTCGGGTGGCCGGCGGGCGCCACGACGTGGCTGAACTTGATGACGATTTCCCTGGCGTCCGCGGCGGGAACGCCGGCGGACGATCCGAGCGCGAGGCCCCATGCGGCGGCGAGCGCCGGAAATACGAATTTCCTCATGATACCTTCCTGTCGAATGTTGGTCGTTTTAGTCGTCATACTATCCGCAACCCGCGAGCCATGCACCAGGCGCATAGCGGCGTTTTCGGGGGGATGGACATTTATGGACATTCATGGACATTTGATGACACCCTTTTGGGAGGTACCCCCCCGAATAGTTCGTACAAATTCGCATGGCTGGCCTCCATAAGCAAAGCGCCGCCCCGGTGGCGGGACGGCTCTCGCCTATACATTTAGCCCGTGCGGATGCCGAAGCAAGGGGCAAATTGGGGCGGCGATCAATCCTTGGTGCGGACCGGACGGATAGGTAGCAGATTGGACGCCTTCCGATGGTGGAACGTCAACGATCCAACCTATCCAACATTTCCAATCTGGAAGTGCAATCCCCTAACCTATGCCATTCCACCTTTATCGTCTCGCCAAGAGCGGGCGTGGACAAGTTGTCATGCACGTCGGCCGGCAGGCCGGGGGGCACCAGCGGACGGGGCCGAGGCCGTATCGGCCTAACCCTCGAGGCGGTTCTCCGAAGGCATCTCGTCGATAAATTTGTCGACAATTGCCTTGAGCGCCGTCTTGAGGACGCCTGTTTCGGCAATCAGGCCATCGTGCTCATGCGCATATCTCCACTCGGTGAAGACATCCCTGTTTTGGCGCAACGCGTCCTTTATGCCCGGATAGGCAGGCGGTAATCCGGGCACCGGGCTTGGAAATTCCGGCATCCTGTTTTCAAGGCGTCTCCGCGTGTTCTCTCCCAAGCCGTCGAACAGCTTCAGAAGATCGTGGGTCTTGGGCCCCGGGGTGCCCTCGATGCGGCACCATGCCTTCAACCCGATCTCGGCGGCGAGGGACAATAGAACCGGGATCGCTACGAACGTTCCGTCACACCATTCGCCGTCGCTCTGTTCAGCTTCGAGACGTTCCGCGAGCTGCCCGAGTCCGTGTGCCCGGCTCATCATGAGAAGGGGATTGTTCTTCCAGAAGCTGTCTTGTGTCATTCAGCCCTCCCCGCTGACGTCGTTTCCGCCTGTTCGACCGATGGCCTCGCCGAAACTCCCTCTCCCTCACTCACCCACAAGTCGTCATGCCCGGACTTGATCCGGGCATCCACGTCTCGGGGGTGGCGTACACGTGGATGGCCGGGTCCTTGCCCCTCCCGTTGAGGAAAATCCAAAAGGCTAGTACGTTATATTTTCCATCGCGAAACAGAACTCCGGCGGGAAGGAGACGCCAGATCTCTTGAACCGGAACACGATGAACCGAATGCCGTAACGGCATGGGCGCGCAATCGCCCGCCAATGGAGAGGAACAACGTCATGAAATTTCTTAGATCGACGACCGCCGCCGCCGCATTGATGGCCGGCGCCGTTACCATGTCATCCAACTCGGCGGAATCCGCTCAGATCATGACCGCCGACACCGGAGCGACCGGCAACATCGTTCATGCGATGATGCTGGTGTACGGAAAGCTTTTTTCCAGTCACCTGGGTATCAGCGTCCAGATCAATGACAGCCAAACCCTGACCCGATCGGCGATTAAACTTGGCCGCAATCAGATCGATATGATGCCGCTGCCGCCGGCGATTTACGGCATGATGCGCGGCGGCCGCGGGCCGTATAAGTCGGATAAAATGAAGGCGGCGGCGCGAAAGGGGTCCGAGAATATCCGTTCGGTCATGGGCTACAATGCGAACCTCTTCCACGCGGTCACCTTCGACGGCTCCGGCATTACCAACTGGAAGGACATCAAGGGCAAGCGCGTCTTCACGGGCCCGCCTTCGGGCGCCGCGGCAATCCTGGCCGAACTGATGATCAACATCATCACCGGCTACAAGGCCAACGTGGATTACAACGCCATTCGTCTCCCTTGGGGCGGCGGGCTTCAGGCCATGATGGACGGCAAGCTCGACGTCTACGTACGTCCGGCCGCCGCCGGTTCGGCCAGCATCGTACAGCTCGGTTCGCGCAAGAAGTTCCGGCTTCTCGGCGCGGACAAGGACCTCGTCGAATCGAAAGCGTGGGAGCGCTACACCACGCGGCCGGGACGGACGACCGGGGTGATTCCCGCGAACACCTATCCGGGACAACTGGGCGGCGATGTCATCACCGGCGGCGCGACCTTCATGTTTGTCGTTCGCAAAAGCCTGTCCGACGATCTCGTCCACAAGATGACCAAGCTGATTTGGGATAACCTCGACGAGATACACAAATCCGCGGCGGTTCTTAAGCAAATCAAGAAGGAAACCCCGTTCATCGGCGTCAACACGCCGCTGCACAAGGGCGCCGTCCGCTACTACAAGGAGGCGGGCTTCAAGATTCCGGATCGGTTGATCCCGCCTGAAGCCAAATAAGGGGCCAAATAAGGGGCCAAATAACGGGATCGATTTCGCGGCGGGCCGGGCTCCTCGCGGGTCCGGCCCCCGCCGCCGGGACTCGCCCGTGTCGGGATGCCCGCCTTTGCGGCCGGGCGGCCGCGGCAACGCCTTCAATCATTCCAAAATGGCGAAATCGTGAAGATTTTGCGCGGCCGGTCGCCTGCAATATATTTGATCCGGGCGTTCGGCGTGCGGCATAATCCGACGGGACGCCGATAATTTCGGCCGGCGGGTCTTCAATTGGCCGGCGGCCGGCCGGCCAAATCCGAGGAAGCCGGAGCAGGAGAGAGCGAACATGTCCGAATTGGCGATGGAGCCTTTGGTCCGGAACGCCTGGTATCTCGCGGCCTGGGCCCACGAGCTGGATGACGGGCCGATCGCCCGCAAAATCATGGGTGAAGACCTGGTGCTGTTCCGCGGCGGCGACGGGAAGGCGGCGGCGCTCGAAGACCGGTGCTGTCACCGGGGCGTGAAGCTGTCGCTTGGGAGTATCGTCGAGACCGGTCTCCAATGCGGTTATCACGGCATGGTCTTTGACGGCGGCGGCGCCTGCGTCGGGAATCCGGGCGAGCGGCTCAATCCCTCCCATCGCGTAAACGCCTTTCCGGCGGCCGAACGCCAAAAAATGATCTGGGTCTGGACCGGCGATCCCGAAACGGCGGACGAGAGCCGGATCGTCGATTTTCCCTATCCCGACCTGGAAGGCGAGTGGAATTTTCTCTATGGGCGCTACGAGATCGCCGCCAATTACATGTTCATGATCGACAACCTCATGGACCTGACCCACCTGGGCTACGTGCATCTCTCGACCATCGGCGGCCATCCCGACGAGCAGAATATCGCCGAACTGGATACCGTCCGCACCGAGCGGGGCGCCAAGTACGTCCGCTGGATGATGAATTCGACCCCGCCGCCCGCGTTCGTCAAGGCCGGCGGATTCGACGGACCGGTGGACCGATGGGGAGAGTTCGAGTACGTGGCGCCGGGGACGGTGCTGCAATGGGCGGGCGCGCACGATGCGGGCACCGGCGGCCGGGAAGACCGCAACAAGCCCGGCGGACTGGTATTCCGGCTGCTTCATCAGGCGACGCCGGCGGATGAAGACAGCTATCACTACTTCTTCGCGTCCGCGGTACGCGGCGAACCGCTCGACGGCGCCCCGAATATCGCGTTTCACGAAGCAAACCGCGAAGCGTTTCTCGAGGACAAGCTGTTCATCGAGGCTCAGCAGGAAGCCGTCAGCAAGGCGCCCGAGCGCAAGCTGATCCTGCGGGAACACGACAAGGCCGTGGCCTACAGCCGCCAGGCGATTCACCGGTTGCAGAGCACGGATGTGAAGCAGGCCGCGGAGTGATTCGGTGTAGTGTCCCCCTCCGTTCCTTCATTCCGGCCTTGCGGATAGTCCATATATGAACTAAATCTATATTTGACATCATATATGGAATCCCTCATGGCCGAACAAGCGCGTCCGGCGACGGCGTTTGACCGAAAAGGCCTGTCCGGCCCGGCGTTGCGCACCTTCTTTCGCATCGCGGATATCTGGAACCTCTCGGCCGGGGAACAGATGACCTTGCTCGGGCTGACGGCCCGGTCGACCTTCTTCAAATGGAAGAAGAATCCAAACACCGTTCTTCCGAAGGATACGCTGGAGCGCATTTCCTACATCCTGGGGGTCTACAAGGCGCTTCAGATTCTGCTCCCCAACGAACAGGCGGCCGATGAATGGGTGAGGCGTCCGAACACGGCGCCGCCGTTCGCCGGCCGGTCGGCTCTTGACCGGATGCTGTCCGGCCAAGTGGCGGACCTCTTCGTCGTACGGCAATACCTCGACGCGCAGCGGGGCGGCTGGGCGTGACATTGCCGGTCGCCCGGATCGAGTGGAAGCCGTGCTGGCGAATCATCCCCAGCCGGTATCCGCCGATTCAACTCTTCGAGCGGGTGACCGATCCGGACGACCTCGAAGCAGTCTTCGAGTTGGATGCGCTCACGAATCCCAGGCTTCGCGCCGAGGCCGGCGATATCGGGTCCGTGCCGCCGGAAGACCGCATCAGCGGCCCCGGGACCACCGTCATCATGGCGGCCTTCACCCATCTGAACCCGAACGGCAGCCGGTTCTCGGACGGCGCTTACGGCGTCTTTTACGCCGCGAACGACCTCAATACGGCCATTGCCGAGACCAAATACCATCGCGAGCGGTTCCTGAGCGCCACGGCCCAGGCTCGCATGGAACTGGACATGCGGGTCTATCAGGTCGACCTCGACGGGGATCTGCATGACCTGCGCGGCCGGAAGGCCGACCAGCCGCTTGTCTACCACAACGACAACTACGCCGCGGGCCGGCATCTGGCGAGAACGCTGCGCGAGGCCGGGTCGAATGGGATTGCCTATGACAGCGTCCGCCGCACAGGGGGCGAATGCGCCGCCGTGTTCCGGCCGCCCCTTCTCTCCAACGCCCGCCAGGAGCGGCATCTCTGCTACGTATGGAACGGCCAAGAAATTGAAATGGTCTACGAGAAACGCGAAATCGGCGATGACGGCCGGTTCTGACCCCGCCGTAAGGCGGCTGCCCGCAAGCCGCCGGCCGGCGGCGGCCTCACCCTTCGTTCTTTCGGCCCAAATGAAAAACCCCCCGATTTCCCGGAGGGCTGGAAATGGTGGAGCCGAGGGGAGTCGAACCCCTGACCTCTACAATGCCATTGTAGCGCTCTCCCAACTGAGCTACGGCCCCATCGTTCGGGACGGGCGGGCGGACCCCGCACTTAGGCGTGGGCCCCCGCCCGGAAGGCGCGCAAATTAGGTAAATCGCCGCTGTGTGGCAAGGAGTTTTTAGGGGCGTTTTCGGTAAGTCCGGCGCCCGCGGGAACGGCCGGGCGCCGAAGCCTAGGACTTGTCCACGTCGTCCCCGTCGACCGTATCGACCACCCCGGCAACGTCCTCATCCCCGTCGAGGTCATCCCCGTCATCGCCGAGAATCGCATCGTCGTCGTCGCCGTCGATTTCGATATCGTCATCGGCCTCGATATCGTCTTCATCAACGTCTTCGCTTTCCGTCGCCTCGGGCGCCGGGGTCTCCGCCTTGGTTTCCTGGGGCGCCGACGCGCGCTTGAGTCTGGGTTTTTCCGGCGTCTGCTCGGTCCCGCACTTGGGGCAAACCGCCGGCGTCTTCTTGAGATCGTAGAACTTCGCGCCGCAGTTCCGGCACGTGTGCTTGGTTCCCCATTCGGCTTTGACCACGCGTTACTCCTTTCGGGCTTCGGCCAATTCAACGGCAGCCAATTGCCATGTTCGCCCGCCTCTGTCAAAAGCAAAAATCACCCCTTTCGCCGCATCCGGTCCGCGCGCCGCCGACACACCCCTTCCGCGACCCGGGGCAAACATGCTATGGACCGCCTCACGCGTTCACGCACCCCTGTTTACCGGCCGGAAGAGACGGCCCGAACCGACGAGCTGAGATCGACATGACTGCGGTGACATCCGGCGCCGCCGGTGCGCTACGCGGAACCCTGCGTGTCCCGGGCGACAAATCCATTTCCCATCGCGCCCTGATGCTCGCCGCCTCGACGGCGGGCGAGACGGTGGTTCACGGCCTGCTGGAAGGGGACGACGTGCTCGCCACCGCGGCGGCGATGGAAGCGCTCGGCGCGGCAATCGACAGGAGCGGAGACGGCGGGCCGTGGCGCATCCATGGCCGGGGCGTCGGCGGCCTGGCCGAGCCCGGCAATGTCCTCGATCTGGGCAACGCCGGCACCGCGGCGAGACTGCTGGCGGGCCTGCTGGCGGGCCAGCCGTTCAACTCGACGCTCACCGGGGACGCATCCCTGGTCAACCGGCCCATGGCGCGGGTCACCGGCCCGCTGGAGCGGATGGGCGCCCGGTTCACCTGCCGGTCGGGCGGGCGGCTGCCGATGACCGTTCACGGCACCGACCAACTGCGTCCGATCGTCGAAACCCCCGAGGTCGCGTCGGCCCAGGTGAAATCCGCCATTCTTCTCGCCGGGCTCACCGCGCCGGGGCGGACCACCGTTATCGAACCGCGCCGATCCCGGGATCATACGGAACGCATGCTCCGGTCGTTCGGCGCCGAAGTGGCCATCGAGGAAACGGCGGACGGAACCGCCGCCACGATCACCGGCCAGCCCGAATTGGCGCCGGCGGAGATCCGGGTTCCGGGAGATATTTCCTCGGCCGCCTTTCCGCTGGCCGCCGCGGGCATCGTCGAGGGCTCCGACGTTTCCGTATCCGCCGTCGGCACCAACCCGCTGCGCGCCGGTCTCCTGACATGCCTGGAGGAAATGGGCGCCAAACTCACCCGGAGGCCCCTGGACGATGGGGTCGAGGGCGGCGAGCCGATTGCCGATCTCCGCATGGAATCGGCGCCGCTTTCCGGCATCGACGTTCCGCCGGAACGGGCGCCGTCGATGATCGACGAGTATCCGGTGCTGGCGATGGCCGCGGCCTGCGCGGCCGGTTCCACCACCTTCCACGGCATCGGCGAACTGCGGGTGAAGGAAAGCGACCGTTTGTCGGCCCTCGCCCAGGGCCTGGCCGCGTGCGGCGTCGAGGTCGAGGAAACCGAAAATTCCCTGACGATCCACGGCCGGGGCGAACCGCCGGCCGGCGGCGCCGTCATCGCCGCCGATCTCGACCACCGGATCGCCATGGCGTTTCTCGTCTTGGGACAGGCAACCAGAGAGCCGGTCACGATCGACGACGGCTCGACCATCGCCACCAGCTTTCCCGGATTTGCCCGGTTGATGGGAGATTTGGGGGCGGTGCTGTCCGCCGACGGACCGGGGCCGTGATTATCGCCGTGGACGGCCCGGCCGCGTCGGGGAAAGGCACCCTGACCCGGCGATTGGCGGAACATTTCGGCTTCGCCCGCCTCGACACGGGACTTCTCTATCGCGCGGTCGGGCTCGGAATCGTCGAACGGGGCGATGACCCCGGGGAGACGGCGGTTGCCGCCGCCGCGGCGGAGAAACTTCAAGCCTCGGATTTGAACGATCCGGCGCTTCGCGGCGAAGCGGCCGCCTCGGCGGCCTCGGTCGTCGCCGCCATTCCCGAGGTGCGCGAACTCCTTCGCGCGTTCCAGCAGAACTTCGCCGCACACCCGCCGGGGGGCGCGCCGGGGGCCGTCCTCGACGGGCGCGACATCGGCACCGTCATCTGCCCCGGCGCGGACATCAAGCTGTTTCTCACCGCAAGCCCGGAAGTCCGCGCCGAACGGCGCGTTAAGGAGTTGCAAGCCAAAGGCCTTGAAGCTATATACACGCGCATTCTGCGGGACTTACAGGACCGCGACGCCAGGGACGCATCGCGGGCCGTATCGCCGCTGGAGCCGGCCAAGGACGCACTGGTCATCGACACCAGTGAAAAAGACGCCGACACAGTGTTCGAAACGGCACTCGCTCATATCACGTCGCAGAATAACTGAAGACCGGGTCCGAGCCGCCCGACGGCGGAAAGCGCCCGCATCGCCCGTCTCCGGACGGGCGCCCTCAACGCGTTGAAAGACCGCCGGAGTCAACCGGCCGGCCAGTGAAACATTTAATCGAAGGAAGACCTGAACATGGCAAACGTGGATACCCACGCCGACAATCTCCCCCCCGACGTCGCCGAGCAAATGGCCGGCGAAAATTTTTCCGACCTTCTCGACCAGGCTTTTGAACGGGAAGAGCGCCTCCAGGGCAAAGTGGTGAACGGCCTCGTGCTGGCGGTCGAGAACGATTTCGTCCTCATCGACGTGGGACTGAAGTCCGAAGGGTCGATCCCGGTCAAGGAATTCTCCGAAGCCGGCGCCGCACCGGCCATCGTGGCCGGCGACCGCGTCGACGTCTTCGTCGAGCGGTTCGAGGGCCGGGACGGCGTCGTCGTCCTGAGCCGCGAGAAGGCCCGCCGCGAGGAAGCGTGGAACGTCCTCGAGAAAGCCTTTGAAGACGACGCAAGGGTGGAAGGCGTCATCTTCGGCCGGGTCAAGGGCGGGTTTACCGTCGACCTTTCGGGCGCCGTCGCGTTCCTGCCCGGCAGCCAGGTGGATATCCGCCCGATCCGGGACGTGGGACCGCTGATGGGCAGCCCGCAGCCATTCCAGATTCTCAAGATGGACCGCTCCCGCGGGAACATCGTCGTCTCCCGCCGCGCGGTGCTGGAGGAAACCCGCGCCGAGGAACGCTCGGAGTTGATTTCCAACCTTACCGAGGGACAGGTCCTCGAGGGCGTGGTCAAGAACATTACCGACTACGGCGCCTTCGTGGATCTCGGCGGCGTCGACGGCCTGCTCCATGTGACCGACATCGCCTGGCGGCGGATCAATCATCCGTCCGAAGCCCTGCAGGTCGGCCAAACGGTCAATGTCCAGGTGATTCGGTTCAACCCGTCGACCCAGCGCATATCACTGGGCATGAAGCAGCTTGAAGCCGACCCGTGGGAGGGTGTCGACGCCAAGTATCCGCTCCAGGTCAAGCTGACCGGACGGGTAACCAACATCACCGACTACGGCGCTTTCGTCGAATTGGAGCCGGGCGTCGAAGGCCTGGTCCACGTCTCCGAGATGAGCTGGACCAAGAAGAACGTCCACCCGGGCAAGATCGTCTCCACGAGCCAGGAAGTGGAGGTCATGGTCCTCGACGTCGACCGCAACAAGCGGCGCATCAGTCTGGGCCTGAAACAATGCGTGTCCAATCCGTGGACCGACTTCCTGGAGAAATTCCCGGTCGGTTCCGAGATCGAAGGCGAAATCAAGAACATCACCGAGTTCGGGCTGTTCGTCGGCCTCAATGAGGAGATCGACGGCATGGTCCACCTGTCCGACCTGGACTGGGTGAAGTCCGGCGAGGAAGCGATTGCCGGCTACAGCAAGGGCGGCATGGTGAAGGTCAAGGTCCTGGACGTCGATGTCGAGAAGGAGCGGATTTCCCTCGGCGTGAAGCAGCTCACCGAAGACCCGGTCGCCGACGGCCTCGAGAAGCTCAAGAAGGGCGACATCGTCACCTGCACGGTCTCCGGCACCGGCGACAAGGGAATCGAGGTCTCCGTGGGCGGGGACGTTCCGGGTTTCATCCGCCGGTCCGACCTCGGCCGCGACCGCTCCGAACAGCGTCCCGACCGCTTCGCCCCCGGTGAACTGGTCGACGCGATGGTCGTCTCGGTCGATAAATCCAGCCGCAAGATCAACCTCTCCATCAAGGCCCGCGAGGTCGAAGAGGAGAAGATCGCCATGGCGGCCTACGGCTCCTCGGATTCGGGCGCATCCCTGGGCGATATCCTGGGCGCGGCCCTGAAGGAGAAAAGCGAGGCCGACAGCGCCGAGGCGGAGGAAGCGGAGGCGGAAGACGCCGCCGACGAAGATGCGGCCGACGCCCAACCGGAGGAAGCGGAGGCGGAAGAAACCGCCGACGCCGATGAGGCCGAGGCGCCGTCCGAAGACGCCGCCGACGAAGAGGCAGCCGCCGAAGACGCAGGCGATGCGGAGAAAGAGCCCGAAGACGCGTCAGACGGCGAGCCTAAGGATGAACCCGGGGACGAAGCCAAGAGCTAGCGGCCTCCGGAGGATGGGGCGGGCCCATGGCGCTGGACACTGACAGGATCGTCGACCGCCGCCGCCTCAAGCGCCGCCTCGGCTTCTGGCGGATCGTCGCCGTCGCGGCGCTCGTCGCCCTGGCGGCGGTGGGCGCCGGCCGCTTCGGCGGGGTCGGCGGCGGGCCCTATGTGGCCGCCATCGACATCTCCAATGTCATATTCGGAGAACCGGCCCGGGATGCCGCGCTTCGCCGGGTAGCCGCGGACCGCGGGGCCCGCGCGCTCATCGTCCGGATCAATTCACCCGGCGGCACCGTTGCCGGGGGGGAGGCGCTTTTCCGTTCACTGCGGCTGGTCGCCGGCAGAAAACCCGTGGTCGCCGTCATCGGCGAGCTCGGGACCTCGGCCGGGTACATGTCGGCGCTCGGCGCCGATTACATCATCGCCCGCGAAGGCTCGATCACCGGGTCCATCGGTGTGATTTTGCAGAGCACCGATATCACCGGCCTGCTGGACAAGCTGGGCGTGAAGCCGGAATCGGTCAAGAGCTCGCCCTTGAAGGCGCAGCCCAATCCGCTGGAGCCGTTCTCCGAGGAAGCCCGCGCCGCCACCGAGGCGGTGGTCGCCGACATTTATGACCTATTTGTCGGCATGGTTGCCGAGCGGCGGCGGATGAGCCGGGAGCGGGTGGCCCCGCTGGCGGACGGGCGGATATTCACCGGACGCCAGGCTCTTCGCCAAGGGCTCATCGACGGCGTCGGCGGCGAGGCGGAGGCCCGCGACTGGCTGGCCTCGGCCCACGGCATTGCCGCATCGCTGCCGGTGCGGCCCGTGAAGACACGCCGCGATGACGGAATTCTGAGCGGCTTGCTTGACGATGTATTCGGAAAAACATTGTTTTCTGAACGACTTAGACTTGACGGGTTGATTTCCCTTTGGCACCCTGAGTTCAAATAAACCTTGTTCGGCGTCTGGCAGCGTCGGCCGATATCCTCGCCATCGGGGAATTGGCAGCAACGGGGGAGGAACGCACCGAGATGACCAAATCCGAACTCATCGCATACTTGGCCGAGCAGAATCCCCATCTCTATCAGCGCGACGTAGAACGAATCGTAACGACAATTTTCGACGAAATCGCCGCGGCCCTCGCGAGAGGAGACCGGGTCGAATTGCGCGGCTTCGGGGCATTTTCGGTCAAGCACCGCGAGTCGCGTACGGGGCGGAATCCCCGGACCGGCGAGGCGGTGCAGGTCGCGGCAAAGCGCGTTCCCTATTTCAAGACCGGAAAGCAGCTCCGGGAAATGATCAACTCCTGAGCCGCCGCCGGCCCGAGAGGGTCCGGGTGCGGCGGCTTGCCGCAAGGAGAACAGTTCATTGATCCGTGTCCTCTCCTGGATCGCCATGGTGGTCGTTGGCCTGGCGATTATCGTATTCGCCGTCGCCAACCGGTCTCCGCTGGAGATCGACCTGTGGCCGCTCCCGTTCGCACCGGTCGTGCCGAGTTTCGCCGTCGTCCTCGGCGCGGCATTCGTCGGGTTCGTCGCGGGGGGAGTCATAACCTGGCTGTCCGCCGGCGGAACGCGCCGCAGGGCCCGCCAGGAGCATCGGCGCGCCGATACCCTCGAAAAGGACCTGGAAACCCTCAAATCCAAGATCGACGAGCTCGACAAGAGCGGCAACGGCCCCGCGGCCTGACCGGGGTCTAGCGCCGCAACCCCGGGGGCTGTATAAGACGGCGACCCCGCCAAGCCTGGAGCATTGCGAATGACCCTGCCGCCCCATGAACGCGTCTTTGTCCCTCTCGATACGCCGGATCTCGGCCGCGCCAAGGCGGTTGCGTCCGATGTCGCGGGTCATGTCGGCGGCGTGAAGGTCGGCAAGGAGTTGTTCACGGCGCTCGGGCCCGGCGCCGTTCTGGAGATCACCGGGGGAAACATACCGCTGTTTCTCGATCTCAAATTTCACGACATCCCGAACATGGTTGCCGGCGCCGTCGGAAGCGCGGTCAACATGAAGCCGTACATGCTCAACGTTCACGCCGCGGGCGGGCGCGCCATGATGAGGGCCGCGGCCGATGCGGCCGGGGAAGCGGCAGCGAAGACCGGGCTCCAGAAGCCCTTGGTGCTCGGCGTCACCGTGCTCACGTCCCTTGACGACAGCGACCTCAGGGACACCGGTATCCCCGATCCGGCGCTGGATCAGGTAAAGCGGTTGGCGGCCCTCACCCAGGAGAGCGGATTGGACGGCGTGGTCTGTTCGGGGCGCGAAATCGAAAACCTGCGCGCGCAATGCGGTCCGGATTTCAAACTCGTGGTGCCCGGAATTCGGCCTCGCTGGGCGTCCGCGGACGACCAGAAACGGGTTCTCACACCCGCGGATGCCGTCAGCCGCGGTGCGGATTACCTGGTGATCGGGCGGCCGATCACCGGCGCCGCCGATCCCGCTGAGGCCGCCGGCCGGATTCGAGATGAACTCGCCGAGGCCGCTTGAGGTAAAGATTTGCGGCCTCGACCGCCCGGAAACCGTCGCTGCGGCGGCGGCGGCCGGCGCGGACTATGCCGGGTTCGTCTTCTATGCGCGGTCACCGAGAAATCTGAGCGCCGCCCGTGCGGCCGAGCTCACCGGGCTGGTCCCGAAGCGCGTGGTTCGGGTCGGATTGTTCGTCGACCCCGGCGACGAACACATCGACACGGTACTTGGAGCAGTTTCCCTGGATCTCCTTCAGCTCCATGGCGATGAGACGCCGGACCGGGTCGGAGAGATCAGGGAACGCACGCGCCTCCCGGTCATGAAGGTCATTTCCGTGGCCGGCGCGGCCGACCTCGACCGCGCCGACGATTACCGGGGCATCGCCGACCGCTTTCTGTTCGACACCAAACCGCCCGCGGATATGACGGATGCGCTTCCCGGCGGCAACGCGCTGAGGTTCGATTGGCGGTTGGTGTCGGAACGCCGGATCGACACGCCCTGGATGCTTGCGGGCGGCTTGACAGACCAAAACGTGGCCCGGGCCGTCCAAATCTCGGGCGCCGGGGCCGTTGACGTCTCATCCGGGGTCGAGGACCGGCCGGGCGTGAAAAACGTCGATAAAATTCAACGGTTTATCGGCGCGGTCCGATCCGTGCCCATCAATGCGCGGACCATGAAATAACCCTCGTTGCACCGGCGACGGTGTGGTTTATTAGCGGCCGATCCGGAAACCAGGGCCACGATTACGGCATGACCAAGCCCAACACCTACCAGCGAGGCCCCGACAGCGACGGGCATTTTGGAATCTATGGCGGCCGATACGTCGCCGAGACCCTGATGCCCCTCATTCTCGATGTCGAGCGGGCCTATGACGAGGCCCGCAACGACCCGGCGTTCCGGGCGGAACTGGGCTCTTATTTGACGAGTTACGTGGGCCGGCCGACGCCGCTCTACCTCGCCGAACGCCTGACCGAACAATTGGGGGGGGCGCGGATCTACTTCAAGCGCGAGGACCTCAATCATACCGGCGCCCATAAGATCAACAATTGCATGGGACAAATTCTGCTCGCCAAACGGATGGGCAAGCGCCGGATCATCGCCGAAACCGGGGCCGGCCAGCACGGCGTCGCCACCGCGACCGTGTGCGCCTTGTTCGGACTCGAATGCGTCGTCTATATGGGCGAGGTCGACATCGAGCGGCAAGCGCCCAACGTATTCCGGATGAAGATGCTCGGCGCCGAGGTCCGGCCGGTCACGTCGGGCTCCGGGACCCTGAAAGACGCCATGAACGATGCGCTCCGCGACTGGGTGGCGAGGGTCGAAGACACCTACTACCTGATCGGAACCGTGGCCGGACCGCACCCCTATCCGACCATGGTCCGGGATTATCAGTCGGTGATCGGCGAAGAGACGAAGGCGCAGATAAACGAAATCGAGGGACGAAACCCCGATACGCTTCTCGCCTGCATCGGCGGCGGATCGAACGCGATCGGCATGTTTCATCCGTTCCTCGACGACGACGGGGTCCGGATTATCGCCGTGGAAGCCTCGGGGGAAGGGATCGAGACGGGCAGGCACGCCGCCAGCCTGACCGCGGGAAAGCCCGGCGTCCTGCACGGCAACCGGACCTATCTGCTGCAGGACGGCGACGGCCAGATTACCGAAGCCCACAGTATCTCGGCCGGTCTGGATTATCCGGGCATCGGGCCCGAACACGCCTGGCTCCATGACATCGGCCGCGTCGAGTACGTGTCGATCCGGGACGACGAGGCCGTGGATGCCTTTCAACTCTGCACCGAGGCCGAGGGAATCATCCCGGCCCTCGAATCCGCCCACGCGGTGGCGCATGCGGTAAAGATCGCCCCCGGTCTCGCCCCGGACCACCTGATGGTCATAAACATGAGCGGACGGGGCGACAAGGACCTTGAATCCGTCGGCGCCTACCTGAAAGCGCGCGGGTCATGAGCGGCACGCGGATATCCGCCCGGTTCGACCGGCTGAAATCGGAGAACCGTTCCGGGCTGGTCACGTTCATTACCGCGGGCGATCCGGACCGCGGGACCTCGCAATCCATACTGGATGCGCTGCCCGGGGCCGGCGCCGATCTCATCGAATTGGGAATGCCGTTTTCCGATCCCATGGCCGACGGGCCGGCCATTCAGGCGGCGAGCCTGCGGGCGCTCGAGAACGGCGCCAACATGAAGCAGACCCTGGAAATGGTGGCGTCGTTCCGAAAAAACGACGCACAGACGCCGGTCATCCTGATGGGGTACTACAATCCCATCTACGCCTACGGACCCGAAAAGTTCATGGCCGACGCCAAGAGCGCCGGCGTCGACGGCTTGATCGTCGTCGACCTGCCGCCCGAGGAGACCGAGCTTCAACAACCTGTCAAGGCCGCCGGGCTGGACTTCATCTACCTGACCGCGCCCACCACCGGTGACGACCGCCTGCCCCTTGTGGCCGAACACGCCGGGGGATTCATCTACCATGTCTCGATAACGGGAATCACCGGCACGAAATCGGCTAGCGCCGGCGCGGTCGAAACGGCCGTCGAGCGAATCCGCCGCCACACCGGCCTGCCGATCGCCGTCGGGTTTGGCATCAGGACCCCGGCGCAGGCGGCTGAAATCGGCAGGTTCGCCAATGCCGTCGTCGTCGGTTCCGCCCTGGTCTCCCGAATCGAGGAAAACCTGAACGGCGGCGGGGCGGCGTCGGGCGCATGCCGGGATGCCGTCCTCGGACTGGTCCGGGACCTGGCGGGCGGATTGAAGAGCTAGCCGAAATTCCGAGCGCGACCCCGTGACCGCACCCTCTCTTATCGACCGGCTTAACCGGCGCCACCCCAAGGTGATCGACCTCTCCCTGGACCGGATTCGGCTCCTGCTCGACAGGCTGGATCACCCGGAACGCAGGCTGCCGCCGGTGGTCCATGTGGCCGGCACCAACGGAAAGGGCTCGGTGATCGCCTTCCTGCGCGCGTTCGCCGAGGCCGCCGGTCTCAAGGTTCACGTTTACACCTCGCCGCACCTGATACGCTTCAATGAACGAATTCGCATCGCCGGAAATTTGATTGCCGATGATCGGCTGCTTGACCTGCTGGAGGAGTGCGAGACGGCGGCGGGCGGCGATCCCGTCACTTTTTTCGAGATAACCACCGCCGTCGCCTACCTCGCATTTTCGAGGACATCCGCGGACCTGGCGCTCATCGAAACCGGTCTCGGCGGCCGCCTGGATGCGACGAACGTTCTCGACGCCCCCGCCGTGACGGCGTTGACCCCGATCTCCCTGGATCATCAGGGGTATTTGGGAAATGAGCTGAGCGGGATCGCCGGTGAGAAAGCCGCCATCATGAGACCCGGCGTGCCGTGCATCGTCGCCCGGCAGCCGGATGAGGCGATGACGGTCATAAAGGAAAAGGCGGCCGAAATCGGCGCCAACCTGCTGGTTTCCGGGCAGGATTGGTCCGTCGGGCGGGAACGGGACCGGATGACCGTCGAAACGCCGGGCAAACGCCGGGACTTGCCCGTCCCCATACTCGCCGGCGACCACCAGATCGAAAATGCCGCCCAGGCAATCGCGTGCCTCGATTCGCTTGGCGGAGTCCCGATTCCCGACGCCGCCGTCGCCAAGGGCCTCAACGGCGCCGACTGGCCCGGCCGCCTCCAACGGCTGACCAAAGGGCCGCTGCTGGACGAACTCCCGCCCGGGTGGGAAGTCTGGTTGGATGGGGGACACAACGGCGGCGCCGGAATCGCCTTGGCCCGGCAGGCGGCGCGCTGGAATGACCGTCCGCTGGCGCTGATGATCGGCATGCTGAAGTCCAAGGATACCCGGGCATTTCTCGAACCCCTCGCGCCCCATGCCCGACTCGCCGTGGCGTTGAAAATTCCCGGCGAAGACGGCGCCTGGCCCGCCGAGGACCTGGCCAGGCAGGCAACGAAAGCCGGCATGACCGCGCTCGAATCCGGCGGACCTCGTCCAGCCGCGCGGGAAATTCTCTCCCGCCTGGACGGCCCGGGCAGAATCCTGATTTGCGGATCACTCTATCTGGCGGGTGAAATCCTCAAGACCCACGCCTGAGCGGACGCGTTGCTTAATGAGCTAAGGGCTAAAGCACACGGCGGCGGGCCTGCACGACTTGTTTTGTAGTCATTATTGATTATATTGAATACATAGCGAGACGCAGGAGGCGCCATGCCCCGCACGAGAACCATGACCGTCCGCGTCAGCGGCGCACTCGCCGATTTCGTCGCCGCGAACACCGGTGAGGATTGCACCTACGAGAATGTCAGCGAGTAACCGTTCGGGTTCCGGGGGATCGTAGACCTCCACGAATTTTCTGACTGGTAACTATTTCGCGCATGCGCTACCGTCTCGCGCATGGCGGTTCTCGACGCGGATTTCTACACCGACCTGACGCCGGCCGAGGGTGGCG
>JAJECC010000123.1 GCA_022822205.1 Rhodospirillales bacterium
GTTGATCGACGAGGACCGCAAGGCCGGCCTGATCAAGGTGCTGCCGGTCGCCAGCGAGGATTTTCTCCTGCCCGTGCGGCTGACGACCCGGGAGTTCGGCAGACTGTCGCCCGCCTGCCGGGAAATGATCGCGGAAATCAAAAAGGTCTGTGAAGAAATCGGCGACCGGCTGTAGCAGAGCAGTTCCCCGCGCTACTTCCGGGGGCTGAGCGGCTTCAGCCCGAGTTGGACCCGGCCGTAGTCGGTGAGATTGATATCCCAATTGAGGGCCAGTTGCTGGGCCCCGGCGTGGGCGTCGCGGAAGCAGCGCTGGAGATCGCTGCTCTCGAACAGGGCCGCCGCGCCGGCCGCATAAAACAGCCGGTCCACCGCGTTCAGCGCCAGCCGGCAAGCGAACGCCATATCCCGCTTGTTGCGGTTCATCAATTGCGGTCCGAGCTCGTCATGGTCTTCGAGCCACGCCTGGGATTCCCGGAGGTCGTGGAGGATGACCCGCCTGGCCGCTTCGGCTTCGGCCGAGGATTCGGCGAGCCGCAGCTGCAGGCTCTGGAAGCCGGCGATCCTGTCCCCGAAGCGGGAAGACCTTTCGCTCATCCAGCCGGTGAACCGGTCGATGACGCCGAACGCCACGCCGACCGGCACCGAGGCGAGATCGAAGGGAAACGCCGACCATTGGGGGAGCCGCCAAAGCCCGCCCTGATCGAAGCGTCCGCCGGGGCCGAACGGGTAGGTCCGGTATTCCGGCACGAAGGCGTTCCTGACCACCACGTCCTTGCTGCCGGTTCCGGCGAGCCCGGCGGCATGCCAGTTGTCGTCGATCTCCCGGTCCCCGGCCCGGTACATGATGTGCCGGCGGGCCTTCATGGATCCCGTGATGTGCCAGGCGGCGTGATCGCAGCCGCTGGAGAAGCCGAACCGGCCGTTGAGCCGGAACCCGCCGCCGGTTTCCTCGAGCACGCTTTCGGGGCTGTTGCCCGACGAAATCAGCACGTCCGGGCCGTCCCCCCAGACCTCGTCCTGCGCCTCGGCCGGATAATGCCCGACCCGGTGGGCGTGCTCGCCGAAAACCGCATAGCACCACGCGGTCGAGGCGCAGCCCCGGGCCAGTTCCATCACCGCCTCGCAGAAGACGTCCCAGCCCAGCTCGTAGCCGCCATGCTCCCGGGGCATGCAGACCCGGACAAGGCCCGATTGGCGGAGCGCCTTCGCATTCTCGCCGGGAAGGCGGCGGAGCCGCTCGGTCTCGGCGGCGCGGTGCCGAAACTCCGTTGCCAGCGCGCGCGCCGTGGCGATGATTCCGGCGGCGGTCGCCGCCGCGGGCGCGCCCGGGCCGTCCATCGGCGCTACCACCTGACGGGCGCGGGATCCAGCCCCAGGGCCATCCTGCCGTAGGTGGTGCCGTTGATATCGAAGTTGAGGGCGACCTGCTTGGCGCCCGCACTGACGTCGCGAAACGCCCGCTGGATGTCGTTTTCGAGGAACAGCCCGTTGGCCCCGGCGGCGTAGAAGATGCGCTCCATGGCCTTGAACGCCAGGATGGGCGCATAGGCCATGTCCCGCTTGTTGCGGGCCAGCATGAGGAAGTCCGGCTCCTCGTTGTCCTCGAAGTATTCCATGGTCTCGCGGAGGTCGCTCAGGATCATCAGCCGGGCGGCGTGCAGCTCGGCCGCCGATTCCGCGATCCGCAATTGCAGGCTCTGGAACTCGGCGATCCTGGCGCCGAACCGGCTGGAGCGCTCCCTCATTTCCTGCGTGAAACGCTCCACCGCCGCCTCGGCGATGCCGACGACGACAGACGCCAGGCAGAACGGGTTGACCGACCATTGGGGCAGCCGGAACAGCGCCGCGTCGTCGAACCGGGGCCCCCGCTCTCCGATGGGGATGGTCCGGTGGTCCGGAATGTAGACCTTCTCCAGTTTGATGTCCTTGCTGCCGGTGCCCGCCAATCCCATGACGTGCCAGTTGTCGACGATTTCGCAGCCGGCCTGGGGCACCAGGATTTTCAGCGGCTGGCCGTCGACCGGCATCCCGGTCAGGTGCCAGTCCGCGTGATCGCAGCCGCTGGAATAATTGAACTGCCCGGTGATCAGCCAGCCGCCGCCGGTCCGCTCCATCTTGCAATGGGGGCTGTTGCCCGAGGCCACCTGGGCGTCCGGGTCGCCGTCCCAGACATCGTGCTGGGCCTGCATGGGGTAGGTGCAGACGGTGTGCGCGTGCTCGCCCAGCACCGCGTAGACCCAGGCGCTGGAGCCGCACCCCCTGGCGAGTTCCATGGAAATCTCGCAGAACACGTCCCAGCCCATCTCGTAGCCGCCGAATTCCTTGGCCTTCACCACGTTGAGGATTCCGGCCCTGCTGAAGTCCTCGAAGGTTTCGTCCGGCATGCGCCGCATCGCCTCGCACTCGCCGGCGCGCGCGCGCAAGGCCGGTACGAGTTCCTTCGCCCGCTCGATCAGCGTCGCCGGCGAGGGTATCTCCCGCCCGGCGGCGGCGACTCCCGTTCCCATATCCTCCATGGCTCGTTCCCCCGTCAATTCGGCCCCGTCAATTTCGCCGGAGAGTATCAAGTGCGGTCCATGCGGGGAAATGCCCAACCCGCCGGGGCCATATCATTCCGGCATAGGTTCCGGCCCCGCCCAAGCGCGCGCCATGCACCGGGCGCATGGCTGCGTTTTCGGGGACATGGACATTCATGGACATTTATGGACATTTGATGACACCCTTTTGGGAGGTACCCCCCAAATGGTTCGTACAAAAACGCATGGCTCGCCTCCAAATACGCAAAACGCCGCCCCGGGAGGGACGGCAGTCTCCTATACATTTAGCCTGGGCGCGCGCCGGGGCAAGAGCAAAAAAATCCCCCTCCCCCTCGAAGGGGGAGGGTTGGGGTGGGGGTGAATCCTAAAATGGATGGGGGTGAATCGACAATCCCCCTCACCCAGCTGCGGCTACGGCTCGCGTCGCGCGCCAAGCCTCCGCAACCCACACCCACCAGGGGAGAGGGAAAGAAGCGAGGGAACGCACGGCAAGCCCCCTCCCCCTCCGGGGGAGAGGGATTTTTATGCCGCGCCGGATAGCCGCTCGAGGGCTTCGGCGATCTTGTCCCTGTTGAGGGCGGCGTCCGCGCGGCGCTCTTTCTGCTCCTCGACCACTTCCGCCGGCGCCTTGGCGAGGAATCCTTCGTTGGCGAGCTTCCTGTCGAACTTGCCGATCTCGCCCTCGAGCCTTGCGATCTCGCGCTCGAGCCGCGCCGTCTCGGCCCCGATGTCGATGATTTCGGCGAGCGGCAGCACCAGCGTCGCCTCGTCGAGAACCATCTGCACCGAACCGGGCGGGACCTCGCCGTCCGAGAAGCCGATCCCGGACAAACGGGCGAGACGGGTCACGAGCGCCCCGTGGGCATCGACGCGGCGCCGGGCCGCATCATCGCCGCCCCGGATCGTCAGCGGGATTTCGGCCTTCGGCGGCACGTTCATTTCCGCGCGGACCGACCTGATCTGGGTAACGGCGCGCACCACCCAGTCCATATCCGCGTCGGCGTCCGCATCGGCCGGGCCGTCGAACCGGGGCCACGGACTCTCGATGAGCATGGACGGGCGGCCGCTGCCGAGCCGGTCCCAAAGCTCCTCGGTGATGAACGGCATGAAGGGATGCAGGATGTGGAGCAATTGATCCAGGGCCCAGGCCGCGGTCTTGCGGGTTTCCGCCGCCGCGTCGCCCCCTTCCTGCAGGACCGGCTTGGCGAACTCCAGATACCAGTCGCAGAAGGTCCCCCAGGTGAACGAATAGACGGCGCCCGCCGCCTCGTTGAATTTGTACTCGTCGAGGCCCCGGGTGACGTCCCCGGCGGCCCGGGCCACCTTGCCCACGATCCACCGGTTGACGGTCTCGGCGCACGAGGCGGGATCGAAATCGGGATCGGGCCGGCATTCGTAGTGCTCGCAGAACCGGGCGGCGTTCCACAGTTTGGTGGCGAAGTTGCGGTAGCCCCCGACCCGTTCGGCGGACAGCTTGATGTCGCGGCCCTGGGCGGCGAAGGCGGCCAGCGTCATGCGCATGGCGTCGGCGCCGTACTCGCCGATCAGGTCCAGGGGATCGATCACGTTGCCCTTGGACTTGGACATCTTTTGGCCCTTTTCGTCGCGGACCAGCGCGTGAATGTAGACCGTGCGGAACGGCACCTCGTCCATGAAGTGAAGGCCCATCATCATCATCCGGGCGACCCAGAAGAAGATGATGTCGAAGCCGGTCACCAGAACATCGGTCGGGTAGTACTTCCCGAGTTCGGGCGTCTCGCCGGGCCAGCCCAGGGTCGAGAACGGCCACAAGGCCGACGAGAACCAGGTGTCCAGGACATCCTCGTCGCGGGTGAGTCCGGCCGGCTTGCCGTAATGGGCCTCGGCGGCGGCGAGCGCCTCCTCTTCGGTCAGTTCGACGAAAATCTCGCCGTCGGGCCCGTACCACGCCGGAATCTGATGCCCCCACCAGAGCTGGCGGGAAACGCACCAGGGCTGGATGTTCTCCAGCCAGGAGAAATAGGTGTTCTCCCAATGCCGGGGCACGAATTCGGTGCGCCCGTCCCGCACCGCCTCCATGGCCGGCCCGGCGAGCGCCGCCGCATCCACGAACCACTGATCGGTGAGCCACGGCTCCACCACCGCGCCCGAACGGTCGCCGTAGGGCACAACCATGTCGTTGTCCTCGACCTTCTCCAGGAGGCCGAGACCGTCCATCTCGGCGACGATCCCGTCCCGCGCCTCGAAGCGGTCCATCCCCCGGTAGGCCTCCGGCGCGTTTTCGTTCAGCCGCGCCTCCATGTCGAAGATGTTGATCATCGGCAGGCCGTGGCGCTTGCCGACCTCGAAGTCGTTGAAATCGTGCGCCGGCGTGATCTTCACCGCGCCGGACCCCTTCTCGGGATCGGAATATTCGTCCGCGACGATGGGGATCGGCCGCCCCGCGATGGGCAGGATGACGTTCCGGCCGACGAGGTCCCGATAGCGCGTATCGTCGGGGTGCACCGCCACCGCCGTATCGCCGAGCATGGTCTCGGGCCGGGTGGTCGCCACGGTCAGATGGCCGCCGCCGTCCTCCAGCGGATATTTGAAGTACCAGAGCTTGCCGGCGGTTTCCCGCTGCTCCACTTCCAGGTCCGAGATGGCGGTGTGGAACTTCGGGTCCCAGTTGACCAGACGCTTGTCGCGGTAGATCAGCCCCTGCTTGTAAAGCTCGACGAACACCTTGAGCACCGCCCGGGACAGGCCCTCGTCCATGGTGAACCGCTCGCGGGACCAGTCGCAGGACGAGCCGAGCCGCTTGAGCTGATTGAGGATCAGGCCGCCGGACTGCTCCTTCCAACCCCATACGCGCTTGAGGAATTCCTCGCGGCCCAGCTCCCGGCGGGAGGCGCCGGACTCTTCCAGCTGGCGCTCGACCACCATCTGCGTGGCGATCCCGGCGTGATCGGTTCCGGGCTGCCACAGCGCGTCGCGGCCCAGCATCCGGTGGTGGCGGATGAGAATGTCCTGCAGGGTGTTGTTGAGGGCGTGGCCCATGTGAAGGCTGCCGGTGACGTTCGGCGGCGGAATGACGATGGCGTAGGGATCGCCGTCCGGCGCCCGGCCGGCCGCGAACGCGCCCGCCTCTTCCCATTGGGCGTAGCGTTTGTCCTCGACTTCCTTCGGATCGTAGGTCTTTTCCAGCATCCGCCGCGCGTGTCCCGAGCCTCGAAGACGAGGGGTATGCA
>JAJECC010000126.1 GCA_022822205.1 Rhodospirillales bacterium
ATCCATAACACCCCAGCGCCTTGGGCGAATGCTGGTCCGAGAGCAGGAAGAGAATGTTCTGCGGTTTCATGTCCGGCGGCGGCGTTTCAATTCATGATCGCCGGGCATTATGCGCAACCGCCGGCGAGGCCGAACATAGTCAGCCCTGTCTATTCATATACGAAACCGGATATATGTCGCGGCGGGTCGGTCCGGCTGCCGCGCCCGGTCCCGGAAGACGTTCGTCCGGATCTTTCCGGCGGATGTCTTCGGAAGATCGACGATTGCGTCCAAATCCACCCAGAGGGTCCGGATTGGTAAGGAGGCCTTCTATCGCCGGCTTGAACCGGGCGACAAGACGGCATACGACTACGCGAGCGAGGTGATGGCCGGCAATATGGGTGAAGATGACGCAGCCGAAGGCATCGATGCGTTCCTCGAGAAGCGCATGCCTCAATGGAATAACCAGGGGAACAACCAAGGGCGCAATGGGTTTTGCCGCCGCGCGGCGCTTCCCTATGATAGGCTCAGGTTCCATCGCCGAATGAGAACGCCAATCCCATGCATCCGGATCGATTGATCTCCCTCTCCGATCAACTGGCCTCCAAGGTCAAGGTCGATCACTTGAATGCGCCCGAAGGTTCGGGGCTGCAGGGCAGCAAGTAGGTGCCCGACGACTCTGGTCCGGCCCCTAAGGTCGTCCGGCTCGACCTTCACTGCCTGAGATATCCACTTTCCGCGCCGCTGCGCACCGTCCTCGGCACCATCGAGGCAAGGCCCGCTCTCTTGGTGCGTATCGAGGATGAGGATGGCGCCGAGGGCTGGGGCGAGATCTGGTGCAACTTTCCGCCGCCGGGCGCCGAGTACCGGGCGCGACTCGCGGCCGCCGTGCTGCCTGGCGCCCTTGGCAACGCTGATCCCGCCAAGCCCGAAGCGGCTTTCGCACAGCTACGGGCCAAACTTCATTCGCTCGCGCTCCAGGCGGGGGAACCCGGACCCGCCGATCAGATCGCAACCGGAGTGGATATCGCGCTGCATGATCTGGCGGCCCGGCGAGCGGGATTGCGGTTGGCGGAGTATCTGGGCGGCGCGGTTCGCCCGATCCCCGCCTATGCCAGCGGATTGGATTCCCGCGAGGCTACCGACCTGTTGCCGCAAGCCAGGGAAAACGGATACCGCGCGTTCAAGTTCCGCGTTGGGTTTGGCGCGGATTCCGACAAGGACGCATTGGCGACCGCCGCCGACCTGCTGGGAGAGGGCGAAACGCTGATGATCGATGCCAATCAATCCTGGAACGTAGATTCAGTTTCAAACCTCGCCGGCGCTCTCAACGAAGCTCCCCTTGCCTGGATTGAAGAGCCCATCCCGGTGGACCGGCCAGCGGAAGAGTGGGCCGACGTCGCCGGCAGGCTTGCGCATCCCCTTGCCGGCGGCGAGAACTTCCGTTCGGCCGACGAGTTCGAACGCGCGATTGAGGGAAACGTACTCTCGGTTATACAGCCGGATGTCTGCAAATGGGGTGGGGTGTCCGGCTGCCTGGAAATTGCGCGCTCGGTGATCGGGGCCGGGAAACGGTACTGCCCCCACTATCTCGGCGGCGGGTTGGGCCTCCTCGCCTCGGCCCACCTTCTGTCCGCGGCGGACGGTGACGGGATTTTGGAGATCGACGACAACGAAAACGGGCTGCGAGAGGCCCTGGCCGGCTCGCTCCTCCCGGTCAATGATGGAATGGCCGAATTGCCTGACGGCCCGGGACTCGGATTCACGCCGGCCCTTGAGACGCTGACGGAATTCGGGGTCCTCCATTTCGAGGTTATCCCTCAATAGGCGTCTCGATTCGCAGGCATGGAGACGATCTTCGTATAATTTTGCGACATGAATTCTCTTTGCAAAATAGTTATGAATCACCGTGTGTAGTCGCCGTTCATGACGCCGAGCGGGACCGCGACACTCATGCGCTCGTTACGCTGCCAGGGCATCTTCCTGGCGCGCGCCGGGTTTTCCTCCGCGGGCATACCCATTCCGTTGACGAGCCCCCCTCCGAAGTGGGGATGGGCCTTGAGGTAGCGGCGCAGCTCGCGCTGGATCGGTCCGGCCTTGAAATCCGAGGTACACCAGCGCGCTGAATTAGCAAGACAGGAGCAGACTGTGTCAAAATCTAATTCGATGCACGACCCAAAGTCCTCTCTTCTATCCATGTTCCAGCAAGCGGTAACGGTCGCCCAACCAGCCGTTTGTGTACCGAAGTTTCTCCCGCAAGCCCCGCCGGGGCGGACCTTCGTTGTTGGCGCGGGAAAGGCGTCGGCCGCAATGGCTCAGGCGGTCGAGCGGCATTGGGAAGGAGCTCTATCGGGTCTGGTTATTACCCGATACGGCTTTGGCGTTCCATGTGAGCAAATAGAGATTGTCGAAGCGTCCCATCCCATACCTGATAAAGCGGGTGCAACGGCGACCGAACGCATACTGGAAATTGCCGCCGCGGCAACGGAAGAAGATCTCTTGCTGGTACTTATCTCCGGCGGCGGTTCAGCTCTGATGACACTGCCGGCCGAGGGGCTCACCCTTGCGGAGAAACAGCAGTCCAACGAAGCGCTCCTGGCCTCAGGAGCACCAATAGAGGCAATGAACTGTATCCGGAAACATCTCTCTAAAATAAAGGGGGGGCGGCTTGCCGCGGCCGCCGGCGATACCACTGTCCACACGCTGGTTATTTCGGATGTCGTCGGCGACGATCCGGCTACTATTGCATCTGGACCGACCGTGCCGGATCCAACGACCTACGCTGACGCGCGGCACTATGTCGAAGAGTTTGAAATCGCACTTCCGGATGCGGCGATCGACTGCCTTCAGGCGGAGCATGATGAATCTCCCAAGCTAGGTCATCCCGCATTTGCGAAGGCGACGACGGAGATTGTCGCCGCGCCCTCCGCCTCCCTGAAGGCAGCGGCAGAACTGGCGGAGAATGAGGGATACAGGGTCATATCCCTCGGAGATGACGTTGAAGGAGAAGCCCGAGAGGTTGGCCGCGCGCACGCAAACCTCGCGCTCGACGTCGATCCGGGAACAGTCATTCTGTCAGGTGGCGAACTGACGGTAACGTTGGATCGAAAAGGCCGTGGTGGTCCCAACGCGGAATATGCCCTTGCCTTGGCCGAAGCGCTCGGCAGCGGCCGGCCGATCTACGCCCTGGCCGCGGATACCGACGGCATTGACGGCAGCGAAGACAACGCCGGCGCAATCGTTGACCCGGATACGCTCTTGCGAGCCCACAAAACGGGTCTCGATCCAGCCAATTTTCTCGCTAATCACAATTCGTACGAATTCTTTGCTGCCCTGGACGACCTCGTCATGACGGGACCAACACAAACCAACGTCAACGATTTTCGCGCCATTTTGGTGGCGGGGTAGCCGAGCATGTCCCGGGCACGTAGTGCAAAAATTTTGGCCACCCTTGGTCCGGCTAGCGCGTCCAGGGACATGATCGCTCAGCTTCATATCGCGGGCGTAGACGTGTTCCGGCTCAATTTCAGTCACGGTTCTCATGAAGACCATGCAACCACCTACGCCGCTATTCGCGCCGTTGAGGACGAAGTGGGGCATCCCGTCGGAATTCTGATGGACTTGCAGGGACCAAAATTGCGGATCGGTACATTTGAGAACGGTTCCGTCGGACTTAAAGTCGGCACGGTTAACGGAGACCACAGACCTCCGGAACATCGCCAGAAATTGCCGCTACCAACCGCCCGTTTAAGGGGCTCGCTTCGCTGACAGCCCAGCTCTGCCACTCCGGCTCGACCGGGGGGGCATCGTGGACACGAGCGGACCGGCATGCCTCCGCATTCCCGCAATTTCCGTTCCGAATACATTCCGAAATGAATTTCCAAGGAACTCTTCCGAAAAAGAAAACGCCGCTAACACATTGGATTAGCGACGTTTTCATTGGTCGCGGGGGCCCACGGCCATCTATACCGAACAAGGTTCATTTGGAAGAAGTCGTGAACGGGACAGGGCGTATACCACCCTGCCCGGCTAACCGACGAGCGCCATCAAATTGATCCAATTTGGCCGGATACTGCTCTAGGCATTGCGGGGCGGAGCGGTCGTGCCGCGAACGATGAGGTTGGCTTCCAGTTCCGTGTAGGTCGGACCGGCCTCATCATTTACGCACGCCAACAGGTAGTCCGCGGCCCGTTGACCCATCTCTTCCGAAGGAACGTGCATTGTGGTGAGCGGCGGATGGAGGTGGGCGGACAGCGTCAAATCGTCAAATCCGGTGATAGACACATCATCGGGAACATTTCGACCGCTGGACTGACACTCCAGAATCGCCCCGTATGCCAGGACGTCATTGCCGCAGATCACCGCGGTCGGCGGCTCCTTTTGGGCGAGCAACCTCTTCATCGCCTGGCGGCTGACGCCGATATCGTAGGGGCACTCGATCACCATACCGTCAGGCACCGTCAAGTCCCGTTCCGATAAAGTTTGCAAAATACCCTGAAGACGGTCGTCGGCGCGATCGTTGCCTTCGGTCACCCCGGCGATGACGCCGAATCGTTGATGACCAATATCGAGCAAGTAGGTCGTCAGACGGACCATGGCATTGAAGTTATCAAATCCTATGCAGGGTTCCCTCGAATCACGCCGGAACGACCAGGTATTGATGTAAGGCAGGTTTTTCTGCCTCAGTCGCTTATACAGCTGATCATGATGGTCGTATCCGACGAGCATGATGCCGTCGACGCCCCGCGTCATGAGGGCTTCCGCCTCGGTTCGTTCCTCATCGTGAGAATAGTTCGAGCTAGCCACCAGCAGCGTGTAACCGGCTTCCTTGAG
>JAJECC010000047.1 GCA_022822205.1 Rhodospirillales bacterium
ACGCCTTCGACCTCGGGCCCTTCGGCGAGCGGGTGAGAGACGAAATTCTGCCCCAGGTCCGGGACGGCCTCGGCGTCGCGCTCTATCGCGGCCTGCCGATGGACGATTTGACCCTGCTCGAAGCGGCCGTGATCTATTGGGGAATGGGCCAGCATCTCGGCGTCGCGCAGTCCAACAACCCGGAAGGCGACATGATCGGGCACGTCGTCGATACCGGGAAGGACTACGACGACCCCAAGCACCGGGGCTATCAGACCCGCGCGACCATGGATTATCACTGCGACCAGACGGATTTGGTCTGTCTGCTGTGCATCAACGAAGCAAAATCGGGCGGGCTTTCGAAACTCACCAGCAGCTATGCCGCCTACAACGAGTTGCTGAGACGCCGGCCCGATCTCGTGGAGGTCATGCGGCAACCCTATTGCTGGACCAAACACGCCGAGACCAATTCCGGCGAGGATCCCTACTACGAGAGCCCGGTGTTCAACTTCACCGACGGCATGCTGTCGATCTCGTTCGGTCCCCAGCACATCATGAAGGGTCACGCCCTGGATGAAGCGCCGGATATCACGCCGGTGCAGCTCGAAGGCATCCGGGTGATGGAAGGAATCGCCGAGGAAATCCACGGCGAAATGGAACTCAAGCGCGGTGATATTCAATTTTGCAACAACTACACCATCCTGCATACCCGAACGGCATTCGAGGATTGGCCCGAACCGGAGCGCAAGCGGACCCTGTGGCGGCTATGGCTCAACCTCGACGATTTCCTGCCCCGCACCCCCTATTCCCAGCAATGGGCCCAGGGGGTCAGCATCGACGGCGCCGGGCAGCGGCTGGAACTGGTCTATCCCGGCTAATCACGAACGGTTTCACGATCGCGGGGACTCTGGTAACTTGCAAATGCTGTACAGGTATGTACGGAACGCCGCAATTTTCCACTGAACCGTTATGCCCGCGCAATCAAAGATCAAAGCCGCAAAGCCCCAAGACAATGGCGACCGCCTGGGCCGCGAGGATTGGATTCTGGCCGCCTGGGAAAGCATGGGCGGCGGCAGCCTGGACAACGTCAAGGTCAACATCCTGGCGAAGAAGCTGGGTGTCACCCGGGGCAGCTTCTACTGGCATTTCAAGAGCCGCCAGGAACTCATCGATGCCCTGCTCGACCGTTGGTTCGCGATCCTGGGCCTGCGGGAAGCAACCCAGGGTGCCCTTACCGAAACCGATGACCCGAAAGAGCAGCTATGGCTGATTTTCAGTAGGGTTATCAGGAATATCAATGCCGGCCAGTCTGTAGCGTTGCGCCTCTATGCGGCCAAGGACGGAAAATTACGCCGGCGGATTGAAGACGAGGATAAGCGGCGCCTAATTCATTATGCGGAGCGGTTCGAGCGCATGGGCCACAAACAAGAGCGGGCGCTTGAATTAGGCCGAATCTATATGGCCGTAGTGGTTAGTGAATATTTGCGGAATGGCGCCCGATCTCGGCAGGAGCGGTTGGATGCTGCCCGGCAAATCCACGAAACGCTGATCTCCCTCTAAATCAAAACGAAATCGCCTACGACCCCGCTATTTGCCGGGCAGGGTAATTTTTTCTTGAACCATACATAGGTGTATTGTATAAAATCCATACAAATGTGTATGGACAAATTACCAACTGATGAGAGAACCGCATCAGGATCAAATTCAAGCAGGAGAACGACGTCATGTTGCAGACACAAATTAAATTAACGGCCCTGTCGGCCGCGACACTTCTGGCGGCCAGTACCGTTGCGGTCGCAAAAGACAATCTGGTTGTGGCTTTTCAGGGCGCCCTAAAAAGCCCGCCGGTCCAATGTCACATGAAGGTTGTCGCCCAAGGTGTGTCGGAAGTAGCCGGTTGGAAGACCGAATTTCACGCCGGCGGGAGCGCTTTTGCGTCACCCAAGAAACTTTATCCCCAGTTGTCGCGCGGCATCACGGACCTTTCTCATATGCCGCTGGCTTACACGCCAGGCCGGTTCCCGCTGGCGGAGATCGCCATGTTGCCTTTTGTTCAAAAGGATCATAAGGCCCTGGCAACTGCCCTGAACAAGCTGACCGACAAATACTTGAAGTCGGAATTCAAAGGGACCGTTCCTTTTGGCCTGATGGTATTGCCGCCTTACCACATTCATTTGAAAAAGCCGGTCAACAATATTGTCACGGACCTCAAAGGGTTGCGTATCCGTGTTGTTGGCAAGGGCCTGTCCACGGCGTTCCGAGCGTTAGGGGCCGATGTGGTCGGCATGCCGGTTACCCAGGTATATGAGAATATGCAAAAAGGCGTGATGAACGGATATGTGCTGCCCTTCCCGGCCAACGTGGTCTTCAAGCTGCACGAAGTCGCGGACTACCATGCGCTGGTCAATATTTCTTCCGCTGTCGTATTCTTGGGGATGAGCCAAAAGGCGTGGGACAGCCTAAGCGCTGCCCAGCAAAAACAAGTTAGTGCGAAATTTATCGGGCCTGAGGCGGCAGTCCGGTATTCCAGCTGTTTCGATAAGGTCGACAAGATCGGACTGGCTCTGTCGAAGAAATCAAAAGGAACGATTTATCAGCCGACGGATGCCGAAATCGAAAAACTCAGAAAAATCGCCCAGCCGGCAACCGATTCCTATCTCGCTGGCGTAGAGAAGAAAGGATTGCCCGGTAAGGTTTTCTATAACGAGCTAACCACCATGGCGGCGGCGGAAGCCAAAGCCAGAATGAGCAAGTAGCTTTGTCGCCGGCCTAAGGAAATCGGAAGATGTCGCCCCTCACGGTTGGCGCAATCGGTTTCCTCATCATGCTGACGCTGAAAGGGCTCCGCAGCCCGATCGGCGTCGGCTTGGCCGTCGTTGGCTTTTTTGGCGTCTGGTATCTAAAGGGCTTCGATACAGCCCTGTTTGTTTTGGGTTCCGCGCCTGTGGAATCCCTCTCCAGGTTTACCTTGGCTGTCTTCCCGTTGTTTATCCTGATGGGCATTCTGGCGCTCAAGGCGGGTCTGGCGGACGGCCTCTACAATGCAGCCAACGCGATGCTTGGCCATTGGCGGGGCGGTCTGGCGATCGCCAGCGTTGTCGGTTGCGGCGGGTTTGCGGCGGTCAACGGGTCCAGCCTTTCGACGGCCGCCACGATGGCCAAGCTCGCCGTCCCGCAAATGACCCGCTTCGGCTACGACATCCGATTGGCCACCGGATCGGTAGCGGCGGGCGGCACCCTCGGCATTATGATCCCACCGTCGTTGGGCATGATCATCTACGCCGTGCTGACGGAAACATCGGTGGGCAAACTGTTCGCCGCTGGCATCTTGCCCGGCATTCTCGCCGTCATCCTTTATTCCATCGTCATTTCCGTATGGATACGCCTGCGTCCTGAAATGGCGCCGCGCACGCCTAAGCTACCTCTCGCGGAGCGTTTGCAGGCGTTTACCCAGGTTTGGGGTCTGGCGGTTCTCTTCGGCCTCGTCATGGGAGGAATATTCGCCGGGATATTCTCTCCGACAGAGGGCGGCGCCGTTGGCGCATTCGGCGCTTTGATCATCGGCATCATCACCCGCAAGATGACCTGGAAGCTGTTTGTCGAGAGTGTCCGTGAATCCGTGGATCTAACGGCGACGGTCATGCTGATCCTGGTTGGCGTCTCTATTTTCGAGTTCTTTATTACCTCCGCCCAGTTCCCTCAGGAAATGTCGGAATTTATTGAGAGCCTCAACGCGCCAGCCGGCGTGGTAATCGCCGGTATCATTCTGTTCTTGATCGTCCTCGGCGGTTTCATGGAGGTGATCGCCATCATCTTCATCACCACGCCGTTTATCTTCCCGATCATCGTCGATTTGGGATTTGATCCGATCTGGTGGGGCATCATCATGATCATGGTCGGCGAATTCGGTGTGGTCACGCCGCCGGTCGGCATGAATGTATTTATCGTCGCCAAGATGGTGCCCAATTGTTCCATTGCCGACGTCTTTAAGGGCATTCTCCCCTTCCTGATCGGCGATGTGGTTCGTCTCCTGTTGGTGATCTTCATTCCGGGAATTGCGTTGTGGCTTCCCAATTTGTTGTTTGATTGAGGGCGAGATGGACGACTGGCAGGCAAACGTTCCCAATTGGCTGACGCGCTTAGGCGGGTTACTAAGAGATATCGCCGGTATTGTTCTCGTCGGCATGATGGGTATGACGGTCTACGATATTGTCGCTCGATCTCTCGGATTTGGCAGTATTGAAGCGGTTGTTGAGTTGACCACCTTGGGCGTCGTGATCGTCGCATCCTTCGGTCTGGCCATCGTCACCATCCAGGCAGGCCACATTTTGATCGATCTGTTTACCCGGAACAACAAACCCGAAACGAACCAATTTATCGATTCCGTCTGGCTGGTCGTCATGGGGATTTTCCTCCTTGTTATTGCTTATCTGGCGATTATCGAAGGATTTACGCTCCACACCGAGAACACAACGACGGAAGTCTTGGAATGGAGCCTGTTGTCGTTTTATCTGCCGCCGGTAGCGGGTTGGTTTATCGGTGGGTTCGCCTCACTTTGGATCGGAATCCATGTCCTCGTAAAAGGTGGAAAGGCCGCTACGCCGAGAACACCGGAGCTCTGATAACAACAATCCCGAACGGAGGAACTCTTGTTTACGCAAGCTTGGCAAACGTCGCCCAGAGAATTCGACACGCTTTCTGATCTCAATATCACAGTGCCGATGTCAGACGGCATTACGCTAGCAGGGAACATCCTCCGACCCGATACGGACGAACCGGTACCTGTGATCCTCAGCGCCCATGCATATCCCCAGGAAGATCAATACACCGATCTCATCCCTGAAGGATTTTCTCACCTCCGTGGTCACATGGAAGCGGGAGACAGCGAGTTTTTTGCCAGACGGGGCTACGCCCACATTATTTTGAACGTCAGAGGCACCGGCCCTTCGGGCGGTACGTATGACAATCTTGGCGACCGTACGATCGAAGACCTATGCGAAACCATCGCCTGGATAGCTGATCAAGACTGGTGTGATGGCAATGTTGGTATGTTCGGCATGTCCTATTTCGCCATCGTGCAGAACCTCGTGGCAGCCAAAAATCCTCCAGCCTTGAAAGCCATTTTCGCGCCCTTCGCTTACACCGATATGTACCGGGACCGCTATTACCATGGCGGGATTCTCAGTCACGGCTTCATGAAGATGTGGCTGCCGACTTTGTCCAACCCCCGACTGGCACCCTTGCTGCGGGACGAAATTGGCGACGAAAAATTTGAGGCATTGATGGATGTCGCCCGCGGTGACGAGGATCTTCAGTCAGTGCCGTTTTTGAAGCAGGCGCTTGATGATCCGACTAACGAACAATACGCGCTGATTGCGGAAATCATCGCTCAGCCGCTCGACAACGACTACTACCGAAAACGGTCTTTGAACTATAGCGAAAAGCCTGCGGTACCAGCCTACCTGGGCGGCTGCTGGGGTGTCCCAGGCCTCCATCTGCCCGGTGCGTTCCGCAGCTATGAGAATTGGGCCGGACCCAAATGCCTCACCATCGGGCCACCGGTTTATCTCGACCGCCCCATCTATCAATATCAATACGAGTCCCTCCGCTGGTTCGACCATTGGCTGAAAGGCGAGGAGCGCGGGATTGATAAAGAAAAACCGGTGCGGGCATTCATCGTCGGGTCAGGCGAGTGGAAAGAGGGCGATCAATGGCCCTTTCCGGAAACCCGCTGGACACCTCTTTACCTCCATAATGACGGCTGGCTCAACGAACACGAACTGTTCAAGCATGACGGCTTTTCGGCGTTCACGGATTCGCGGAAAGAGCATGGCGAGGCTAAATTCTGGACCGGCGGCATGGTGGAAAGGACGGAAGTTTGCGGCCCCATCGTCCTCAATCTCTTTGCCGAAACCACGTCCGATGAAGTGTTGTGGTTTATTTCACTTCTTCACCAAGATGCAGAGGGCAACGAAAGCCTGCTGACGCGCGGCTGGCTGCGTGGTTCTCAGCGGGAACTCGACCAGGAAAAAACGAAACCGTGGCAACCTTATCATTCCCACAAACAGCGGGTGCCGGTAGTGCCGGGAGAAGTCACGGAATACAATATTGAAATTCGTCCCTACGGCATTGAGCTGAAACCGGGCGAAAAGGTCGGCGTCCGCATCAAATGCGCCGACAATGATCCACCGGTCAACACGTTGCAGGCGATCAATCTCGGGCATCTGACTCCGAGCAATTCTTCAGAGATTAAGGTTCACCATAGCCGGAAATACCCGTCACACCTGTTGCTACCCATCACCAAGGGCAACCGGATCGGCACTTACTATTCGGGAGGCAATCTTCCCAACATCGATCTTTCGGTGCCGGTAAGATAAGGGGAGAATCGACCAAAGAGAGGCCTTAAACCCCTTCGACGATAATCAGGCTCCCATCCGCGGCCTTTTGGCGCATCTCCATGACCGGCTTGACCTCGTCGGAGCTGTACCAGCGCCTGATCGTCTCCATGTCGTCAAACTCCAGGATGGTGACCATCACGCCCGGCCACTCGCCTTCGACAACCTCGAATGCGCCGGCGGCGGCTTTTCTGCGCCCGCCATGAGCCGGGATGGTCGGGGCGATAGCCTTCCTGTATTCGGCGAACAACTCCGGGTCTTTCAGTTCGTGCATCGTATAAACGACATATGCCGCCATCCGTACCTCCTTCGCTGGCGAAGAGACTGTAGTACAAGGACGGCGTGGGTGGAACGGCGGCCGGTTACCGCCCCGGCAATGCCCGGCCGCCGTTGGCGCGGATAGTATCTTCGCCTTTACGCGCCGGATTCGCGTGATTAGGCTTTTGCCCGGATTGTCTAGTGATTGGGAGGTGGTTGATGCCCGACATGCCGTCCATGGAATCCCTGCTCGGCGTCGAGACCGTCGATGACCTGCGGGGCTTGGCCCGCGACGACCTTCTCGACGCCCACGCCCGGGCTTGGGATTGGATCGCCGGCCCCGGCACGTGGCTTACCGGCGCCGAGCGCCTTGCCGTTGTGCTCGAAGTCCGGCAAGCGGCAAAATGCGATTTTTGCCAAGCCCGCAAAGATGCGCTTTCACCCCTGGCCGTCGAAGGAGAGCATGACCATCTCGGTGAGCTGGACGATGCGTGGGTCGAGGCGATCCACCGAGTTGCAACGGACTCGGGCCGCCTGTCGGCATCATGGGTGGACGGACTGATTGCCGACGGGTTGAGCGACGGAGCCTATATCGAAATCGTCGGCTTGACCGCAATGACCAAGATGATGGATGCCTTTGCCTGGGCCGCCGATGTCGAGCCGCCCCTCCTGCCCCAACCCAGGGACGGTGCGGCAAGCGGTTACCGCCCGCCCGGTGCGAAGAAATCCGACGCCTGGGTTGCCGTCGTCAAGCTGGAGGATGTCAGTGAAACCGACGGACCGCTCTACGGCGCGACCGCCGGCGGCGTCCATCAGGCCCTGTCCCTGGTACCTGACAGCAAGCGGGCGTTCTGGGCGTTAGGCGAACCGCACTACATCCCCATGGACGAAATCCGCAATACGGACACCCGGGTGCGCGCGATCAGCCGAGCCCAGATCGAGATTTTGGCGGGCAGGACCTCGGCGCTTCACCAGTGCATGTACTGAACGACCTCGCACGCGATGATGCTCCGTGCGAGCGTCCAGGACACCGGCGCTGAATTCGACCTGACCTCTCTGTCCGGCGACGACGCCAAGGGCACGGTGCCGCACCAGAACCTATTGCTCGACTTCGCCGAAGCAGTGGTTCTCCGGGACCGGGACACCGCAGCGGCGTTGCGGCCCAAATTAATCGAGGCACTGGGACCCGCGGGTTATCTCGACGCCTGCGCGGTTGTCGCCGGTTTCCACGGATTTACGCGCATCGCCGATGCATCCGGCGTACCTCTTGATGAACGCTATCTCGGCGACGCAGAGGATGTGAAGGCGCAGACAGGGGTGCGGGAATACGACCCGCGTTAGCCGGCCTAACGCCCCAGCAGCGCCCGGCCGCCGTTGGTGCGGGCGATATCCCAGTTCAATCCGAACTGCCGGCTGCCGGTCTGGGCATCGCGGAAGCAGCGCTCCAGAAAACCGCCGCCGACCATCTCACTGGCGCCCGCCGCATAAAACACCCGGTCGATGGCTTTCAGGGCCAGTTGGGCCACGAAGGCGTTGGCCAGGAGTCCCGGGCCCCGCTCCGGCGGAAACGGCGCGTTGCCGCCGGGAGAGAAATCGATCCCGCCCTCGCCGGTGGGCGGCGGCGCCTTCTCAAGCTGTGCCATGACTTTTTTCACGTGGCTGCGCAGCAGGGTCTCCGCGGCGTCGACTTCCACCGCCGACTCGCCGATCCGCATCTGCATACTCTGGAAATCGCCGACCCGGGCGCCGAAACGGGAGGCGCGTGACCGGGTCGTCTCAACGAAGTCGTCCACGGCGCCCCTTGCCAGCCCGACCATCACCGAGGCCAGCGAAAACGGCCCGCCGGGCGCGGTGACGCGAAACGCGGGCATGTCGATGATCCCGCCGGACGGCCTCCTGCCCGGGGAACGCACCCGGTGCTCGGGCACGAAGACATTGTCGAATTTGATGTCGTGGCTGCCGGTTCCCGCCAACCCAAGGGCGTCCCAGGTATCCAGGATCTCGATCTCGCTCTGTTTGACGATGGCGCCGATTGCTCCGTCCTCGCCGTCGACGGGCGCGCCGCCGATCAGCACCCAGTCCGAATGCAGGCACCCGCTCGAGAAAGTGGAGACCCCGCTGCCCGCATAGCCGCCGTCCACTTTCCTGAAGCTGCCCTCGATGTGCTTGGACGAAGACATCAGGGCGTCGGGGTTTTCGCGCCAGATATCGTCCATGGCGTCGATGCCGAACCGGTTCATGATCAGTGCGTGCTGACCGACGACGCCGTACACCCACCCGGTGGACCCGCAGGCGCGGGACAGGATCATGACCAGTTCGCAGAACACGTCCCACCCCATCTCGTAGCCGCCGTAAGCGCTGGGCTTGATCACGTTGAACAAGCCGGCCTCATGCAATGACCGCATGGTCTCCTCGGGGATGCGGCGCTCGGCCTCGCATCGGGCGGCGCGCTCGCGGAGCTCCGGCAACAGCGCCAGCGCACGCCGCTTCAATTCATCGGGTGTCGGGATGTCGCGGGCGGCGGCGCCATCGCCACCCTCGTTCTCGGCAGTAAACTGGTCCACGGAATTTTCCCCCGGAAGAAATAAATCGGCTTGAAATGCGAACTTGAAAAAATGAAATCGGAAATGAGTTGGGATCCTGGACGTAATTCTTAGCCCCTCGATCGGCCGAGGACAATCTGGTTAGCTCGGACCATGAGCCGGCTGGCGGCGCCGATACCGGTTTGGAACTGAAGGCCGGGTATTTTTTTTCCATCGCTTCGACCGGCATTGCGGGGCGCGCGATTCCGGGCCAAACTTCCCGCGGGAAGAAGACAAACCACGGAGGGCAAAGGTGACAGACCATACCGTCACCATCGACCGCTCGGCGTCGCCGGCGACACTCGATTTTTCCGATACCTTCAACTGCGCGGTCCACATGATCGACCGCCATCTGGCCGAGGGACGCGGCGGCAAGGTCGCCTTCCGCGAGGCGCAGACGGGCCGCGACATCACCTTTGCCGAGCTGGCCGAAAATGTAAACCGCACCGGCAACGCGCTTCTCGGACTGGGGCTCGAGCCCGGCGAGCGCATGCTGATGATGGTCAAGGACTGTCACGAGTTCGTCTATCTGTTCTACGGGGCCATCAAGGTAGGCGTGATCCCCGTGCCGTTGAACACCCTGCTGCGGGCCAAGGACTACGCCTTCATGATCGGGAACGCCGAAGCCGCCGGCGTGATCTACTCGCCCGAATTCGCCGGCGAGGTGGAACCCGCCCTGGATGACTGTCCGTACAAACCCGCTGTCGTCCTGCGGGTCGACGGCGACGGCGACACCCTGGCCGGCAGGATCGGCGCGGCCTCGGCGGAGGTCGAAGCCGCCGCCTCCGGCCCCATGGACGATTGCTTCTGGCTCTATTCCTCGGGCTCGACCGGCAACCCCAAGGGCGTGATCCACGTCCACCGGGATATCGCGGTTACCTGCGAGCAGTACGCCGTCGGCGTCCTCGGCTGGCGGGAAGACGATGTGGTGCTGTCCGCGGCCAAGCTGTTCTTCGCCTACGGCCTCGGCAATGCGATGAACTTCCCCCTGTGGATGGGCTCGACCGCCGTGCTGTTCGACGCCGCGCCGACGCCCCGGGGCATGCACGACACCATCGAGGCGTTCAAGCCCACCATCTTCTTCGGCGTCCCTACCCTGTATGCGGCGCAATTGAAGGAGTTGGAGCGGGGCGCATCGCCGGATCTATCGTCGCTCAGGCTCTGCGTCTCCGCCGGCGAGGCCCTGCCCCCTGATATATTGGATCGCTGGAAAGAGCGAATCGGCATCGACATCCTGGACGGCATCGGCACCACGGAAATTCTGCACATCTTCATCTCCAACCGGCCGGGCGACATCAAGCCGGGCGCGTCGGGCAAGCTGGTGCCGGGCTACGAGGCGCGGATCGTCGATGACGACGGCAATGACGTTCCCGGCGGCGAGGCCGGCGGGCTGATGATCAGGGGCGACTCGCTGCTCCGGGAATACTGGCGAAATCCCGAGAAAACCGCCGCCTCCCTCAAGGACGGGTGGATCGTCACCGGCGATACCTACGAACGGGACGGGAACGGCTTCTTTACCTGCCACGGGCGGTCGGACGACATGCTCAAGGTGGGCGGCATCTGGGTCTCGCCGGTGGAGATAGAGTTGAAACTCTCCGAGCATCCCAAGGTGCTGGAGGCCGCCGTCGTGGGGCGGGCCGACGACGACGATCTGATCAAGCCCGAGGCCTTCGTTGTCCTGAACGAGCCTTCGGATGCGGGCGACGATCTGGCGGTCGAATTGCTCAATCACTGCAAGGACGGGCTCGCCCGCTACAAGTATCCGCGCTGGTTCAACTTCGTCGATGACCTGCCAAAGACGGCGACCGGCAAAATTCAAAGATTTCGCTTGAGATAAGGGTTATAAATATAAGAAATGATTGAAAAAATTTGCTCTTTGAGTGACGCCGTCCGGGACCTGGTCCGGGATGGCGACGGCGTGGTCATCGGGGCCTCTCTCGAGACCGCCATTCCCTTCGCCGCCACCTACGAGATCATCCGTCAGGGAAAGAAGAACCTGGAGATGATCGCTCCCATCTCGGATGCGTCCACGGACATGCTGATCGGCGCGGGCTGCGTCGGCACGGTGACCGGCGCCTGGGTCGGCAATGTTTCCGGCGGGCTTGGCCACAACTACCGCCGGGCCGCGGAAAATCAGATTCCGCACGCCCTGGACATCAACGACTACTCCAACTTCACCATCGGCATGGCCCTGTTCGCCGGCGCCTATGGACTGCCTTACGCGCCGGTGCGCTCGATCCTGGGCTCGGACATCATCAACTCCAACCCCGCCTTCAAGATGGCGACCAACCCCTTTTCCACCGAGACCGAGCCGGTGGTCCTGGTGCCGCCGGTGAAGCCGGATGTCGCGATTTTGGGCGTTCAGCGGGCCGATGCGGCGGGGAACAATCATTATTGGGGCTCGTCGGGCCTGGCCCAGGAGGCGGCGCTGGCCGCCGAACGGGTGATCATCGTCGCCGACGAAATCGTCGAGCCCGATGTGATTTCGTCCGATCCTTCGCGAGTCCTGGTGCCGGGATTCCGCGTCGCCGCCGTCTGCCACGTGCCGGCGGGCACCCACCCTGCCCCGCTTACCGGACGCTGGCAGCGGGACAGCGCCTTTTTCAACGATTATCACGCACGCTCCCGCGACGTGGACGGCTACAAGGCCTGGCTCGATGAATGGGTGTTCGCCGTCGAGGACGCACCCGGCTATGCGAAAAAGCTCGGCGACCGATTGTCGGCGCTCAAGATCGCCGGCAGCCAGGATGCGGCTCATGCCAATTACGCCGCCGAGTAGAATAAACAAGAAATAACAAATAGTTACGCGATATGGCCGACTATTCCACCCAAGAGCTGATGATTATTGCGGCAGCGCGGGAGATTCGTGACGGCGAGCTGGTGTTCGTCGGGATGCGCCTGCCGATCACCGCCTACGGCGTCGCCCGGCTGACCCACGCCCCCAACGCGGTCGGCATGTTCGAGGGCGGCGTGACGCGCTACGCGCCGGCGGAGGAAACCCTCTACACCATGTGCGATCCCGCCAATCAGCGAAATGCGGCGTGGACCACCGGCCTGATCCAGGTGATGGGACACCTGCAGGCGGGCCGGGTCGATGCGGGCTTCATCGGCGGCGCAGAAATCGACAAGTGGGGCAACATCAACACCTCCTATATCGGCGGCCATGAGGACGTCCAGGTGAAGCTGCCGGGCTCCGGGGGCGCGGCGGACATCGCCGCCATGTCGAGAAGGCTGATCGCCATCATGAACCACGAGAAGCGCCGTCTGGTGGAGCGGGTGTCCTACATCACGTCCCCCGGCTACATCGATGGCGAGGGCGGACGCGCCGAAGCCGGGATCGCCGTCGGCGGCCCCGCCGCGGTGATTACCGACAAGGCGGTACTTCGGCCCCACGGACCCCAGAACGAGCTTCACCTATCGAGCGTGCATCCCGGCCACACGGCGGACGAGGTGATCGAAAACACCGGCTGGGAGCTGAAGACGGCCCCCGGCATGAGCGAAACGCCGGCCCCCGGCGAGACCGAGATGACGGCGCTGCATCAGGTGGACCGGGAGGGGTTCTGGCGGTAGAGCGGATCAATCCTGGCCGGTGAATTCTATGGCGCCGCCGGGCAGCAAATAGAGCACAAGAGCCTCGCCGCCGGAGACCGTCGGCTTATGCGCCGAGTCGGGCTCGTAGACCACCCAGCCGGCGCCGCTGCCGTCGAATTCGGCATCGCCCGACAGCGGCATCACCATGTCCACCTCGCCATTGGGATGCCGGTGGTGCGGGCCGACCACATCCTTCATCCGAACCACATCGACGGAGAACCCGTCGATATCCTTGATCACCCGGCCGAACTTGATGCCGCCCATCTCCCGGTCGCACATCCACCCCTCGGCCACCGCCGCCTCGCAGGCCGCCTGGATGGATTTGAACGTTGCGCCGCCGGCGGGAAACCGGGCGTTGAGTTCGTCGGCCAGCGCGCCGGACACCTCCTTGCCGGAAATCGCGCCGGTGACCTCGCCGATTAGCGACTGAAAGTCTTCGAGTGACATGGTGTTCTCCCATCTAAGTCATGCGTTTGCCGGCCGCCCGGTAGGCCTCGATGTTTTTCCGGAAATCATCGGGCGGCCGCACCGGCTTGAACCCGTCCAGGGTAATGAAACAGGCGGTGTGATTGAACCTGAGATAGTGGCTCCCGTCATCTCCCACCGCATCGACGATGAAGCTGATCGAAGCGTTGCCCAGGCGTTCGACGAAGACGTGGAGGTCGACTTCGCAGCCCGGCTTCAGGGGCAACATGAACTGGCATTCCTGCCTCACGCTCGGCATGGCCATGTGCCGCTCGTACTTCAATCCGCCGAAATCGAGGCCCAGCACCTTCAGGTACCATGCTTCGAGGGTCTCCAGCAGGTAGTCGTAGACCCGGACCGTGTAGATCATGCCCTCGGGGTCGCAGTCGCCCCACCGGACCCGGCGGCGGTAGGAAAACGGAACGTCGGTGTATGGACTCACGGGTAATCGCAGGTGAATTGTGGTTGTTCTGTCGGAGCGGCTTGAATATGATGCATCACATATTGTTCGTCTACCAAACAATTTCAAAAATCCGGTCCGCGAACCGGATCGGCTACGGGATCTTGGATCATGAGTGATGACGCGAAGCAATCGATCGTGCGCTCTACCCTGAACGGGCGGCCGCGGCGGGATTTCGTCCCCGACAATATGTTGCTGGTGGATTTCCTGCGCGAGACCGTGGGCCTCACGGGGACGAAGATCGGCTGCGACGGCGGCGAGTGCGGCTGCTGCACGGTCTTGATCGACGGTGAGCCCCGCCACGCCTGCCTTACCCTCGCCGCGGTTTGCGACGGCACCGAAATCGAGACCATCGAGAGCCTCGATACCGGGGGCCGGCTGGCGGCGATCCAACGCGGCTTCAACGAAAAGCTGGGCGCGCAATGCGGGTTCTGCACGCCGGGCATGGTGATGGCCGCCGAAGGCCTGCTGCGTGAAAACCCGAACCCGACCGACGATGACATCCGGGCGGGCCTCGCCGCCAACATCTGCCGCTGCACCGGGTACGTGAAAATTCTCGAGGCGGTCCATTTCGCCGCCGATGAGCTCGCCGGGCGCAACAAGGAGGCCGCGGCATGAACGAGATCAAAAAGGACGTCAAACCGGCGAAGGTCATCGGCGTTCCGCGGCCGCTGATCGACGGCCCGGAAAAAGTCTCCGGCAAGGCGCTCTACGCGGCGGACTTCATCCCCTATGACCACATGGTGGGCCGGATTTTCCGGAGCCCCGTCGCCCACGCCAACATCATCGAGGTGGATACCTCCAAGGCCGAGGCGCTGTCGGGCGTATTGGGCGTGGTCACCGGCGACGATTGCGACGAGGGGTTCGGCGTGCTCCCCATTGCCCGCTACGAATACCCCTTGGCCCGGGAACGGGTGCGGTACCGCGGCGAGCCGGTCGCCGCCGTGGCGGCGGTGGATGTCGAGACGGCACAGAAGGCCCTCGACCTGATCGAGTTCAAGTACGACGAACTCCCCGCCTACTTCACCTCCGAAGAAGCCATGGCCCCCGACGCCGTCTCGCTGCACGAGCACCGGGAAGGCAATATCGAACGGGACGTGGATTACGATCTCGGCGACGTGGATGGCGGATTTGCCGACGCCGATCTCGTCCTGGAGCGCGAGTACAATTGCGCGGAGATTTGCCAGGTCCAGTCCGAACCCCATGCGGCGATCGCCGAGTACGACGCCGAGCGGGACTACATGACGGTTCGCGCCTCCACCCAGGTGCCGTTCTACGTCCACCTGATGCTGGCCAAGACCCTCAAGATGGACCAGTCCCGCATCCGGATGATCAAGCCCCATATCGGCGGCGGGTTCGGCTGCCGGACCGAGTGCCTGAACGTCGAACTGATCTGTGCCCTCCTCGCCCGCAAGGCCAAGGGCACCGTGCGTTTGGTGGTCAACCGCGAGGAGACCTTCATCACCCACCGCGGCCGGCCCGAGACCGACGTCAAGCTGAAGGTCGGAATGAAGAAGGACGGCGCCATCACCGCCGTCGACTGCCAGGCCATCCAGCGGGGCGGCGCCTATGGCGGCTACGGCATCGTGACCATTCTCTACGCGGGCTCGCTGATCAACGGCATCTATCAACTGGATGCGGTCCGCTACAACGGCCTCCGGGTGCTGACCAACACCCCGCCGCCGGGCGCCATGCGCGGCCACGGAACGGTGGACGTACGCTACGGGTTCGAAGCGATTCTGGACGAACTCTCCGTGGAGCTCGGCCTCGACCCCATCGAGGTGCGGCGAAAGAACCTGCTCAAGGAGCCTTACGAAACCTTGAACGAGATGTTCATCAACTCGTACGGCCTGCCCGAAGCCCTCGATATCGTCGAAAGGGAATCCGGCTGGAAGGACAAGCGCGGCAAACCGGGCAAAAGCGGCGACGGCAAGTATCGCGGCCTGGGCGTCGGATGCGCCCACTATCCCTGCGGCGCCTCCAAGCCGGTCAACTGGACCGGGGAGCCCCACGCCACGGTTCACCTGAAACTGGATTGGGACGCGTCCATCACGGTGCTGACGGGCGCCCCGGAAATCGGTCAAGGCTCATCGACCATGGTCGCCCAGTGCGCCGCCGAGGTGCTTGGGCTCGACATGACCCGCTTCCAGGTTCACTCGGGCGACTCCAAACTGGTGCCCAAGGACAACGGCGCCTACTCGTCCCGGATCACCTACATGGTCGGCAACGCCTCCATCGAGGCGGCGCAAAACCTGAAGACCATTCTGGTCGAAGCGGCGGCGAGAAAGCTCGACGCCAGGCCCGAGGACATCGAGTGTTTGGGCGAGGTCTACCGGGCCGCCAGTCAGGACGAAGGCCTGACCTTCGAGGAAGTGGTGATGGCGGCGCTCGAGGGCACCGGCACGATCACCGTGAAGGGCAATTTCGATACGCTCCCCGAAAGCCACGGCACCAGGAAGTTCCGGGGCGGCGCCATCGGCGGCTCCATGGCCTATGCCTATGCCGCCGAGGTGGTGCAGGTCGCCGTCGATCCGGACACGGCCGAGGTCGAGGTCGAACAGGTCTGGGTCGCCCAGGATGTCGGCCGGGCGCTCAATCCGCTCTCGGTCGAAGGCCAGATTCAGGGTTCGGTCTGGATGGGCATGGGACAGGCCTTCTGCGAGGGCACCCGCTTCCACAACGGGCTGCCGATCACCGGCAATATGCTGGACTACCGGGTGCCGTCCATCGTCGAGTCGCCGCCCATCGACACCCATATCGTCGAAAGCGTCGACCCCAACGGCCCCTATGGCGCCAAGGAAGCGGGCGAAACGTCCCTCGCGGCGTTCATCCCCGCCTACACCAACGCCATCGCCGATGCCCTGGGCGTGCGGCCCATCGATCTCCCGGTCACGCCGGACCGGCTGATGGAGCTGATCGAGGCGAAGGAAACCGAAGAGCGGGTCGCGGCCGCCCGAGATTCGTCCGTGGCCGCGGAATAGGAGCAGGCCGATGGAATTCATGCCCGACTTCAAGCTCCACCGCCCCGACAACATCGAGGACGCGGTCAGGCTGCGCGCCGAGGAACCGGATGCCCTGTTCGTCGCCGGCGGCACCGACATGATCGTCAACGTCCGGCGCGGCATCGAGCAGCCCAAACACCTGATCGATATCACCGCCATCGAGGAGTTGAAATCCATCCTCCCGGACGGCGACGGGCTGCACATCGGCGCCGGTGTCTCGTTGAAGGAACTTCAATCCGACGAGGACGTGCTCCGTGATTACCCGGCGGTCGCAGAGGCCGCCCGGGCCGTGGCGGGACCGACCCACCAGGAGTACGGCACCGTCGGCGGCAATCTCTGCCTCGACACCAGATGCCTGTTCTATAACCAGTCCGAATGGTGGCGGCAGTCCAATGACTACTGCCTCAAGGAGCGGGGCGATACCTGTCACGTGGCGCCCGGCGGCAAGCGCTGTTTCGCGGCGTTCTCCGGCGACGTTGCGCCCTCGCTTCTGGTCTACGGAGCCGAAATCGATGTGGTAGGCCCCAATGGGCGGCGCCGGATGCCGCTCACCGATCTCTACCGCAACGACGGCATGGCGCACCTGACCCTCGAGGCCGGCGACATGCTGACCGCGGTCCACCTGCCGAAGGCGTTGGCCGGATCACCGTCCAGGTACGAAAAGGCCCGGGTCCGCGGCTCCATCGATTTTCCGCTGGCGGGCGCCGCCGTCCGGCTGGAGACGGACGGAAAGACGGTGAAGGACTTCGTCGTCGCGCTCACCGCGGTGAACCCCTATCCGCAGATCGTCAAGGGCACCGATGCCTATGTGGGCAGGGAGCTCACCGGCGAAGCGCTCGATGAAATCCGCGAACTGGTCCGCAAGCAGGCCAAGCCCATGCGGACCACCACCGTCGCGCCCTGGTACCGCCGCCGGGTCGTCGGCGCCCTGGCCCGCCGCCTCACGGAGGAATTGGCCGGTTGAGCACCGCTGGCCGTTTCGTTAGGCGTTTATTTCGTCCTCAAGATTCGTGAGCCGGGTTATGAATTCGCCAAATTCCGGTGGGGCGTCGAAAATTATCCCATTGTCGATCATTGTCTTGTAGTCCCGCTCAAGCATGTTTCGCAGGTCGTCGCGGGGCGTCAAATGCAATGATCCAGGCCGGGCTGCCTTATAGTTCGCCCAACCTGACCGGAAGAATACTTGCTTGTGTTCGGCGACCGCAGTCAGCAAATCGATGTTTTCCAACGCCTCAGTTTTGATAGCAGTCGCCGCCATCATGACCAGATCGTAGTAGTGCCTTGATTGCCGGTCGGCATCGGCCTTCGCCTCGGGCCGATGGAATTCCGCGTGAAGGATCGTTGCCTTCTCCCAGAACGTCCGTTCGGCTCTCAGGACTGTGACTGGCGTATCGGGCTTCTCGAATTGATCCGGGAATGCTTCCGCCGCATAAGGTATGACTGAGCGCCTATCAGACGGCCAGATTTCGCCACGCGCTCCGAACTCCAGACGTACTGCCGGCTGAAGGTAATTCGATCCGTCAATCGAATTCGTCGCTATGGGGTAGTGAAAGAGTATGGTCGCCGGATCATCTTCAGATAACTTTAGCGCCCAGCCATCTTCACCCAAAAGCCCAGCCATAATTCCCTGGAGTTTGGGCATCAATACCTTCTCCACGTTTTCATTCAACGCGGCGGCAATTTGTTTCAGTAGACGTGCCCGCTCGTTGCCGGAAAGGTCTTCATTCATCGGGTCCCTTTCCGCCGAAAAACCGAAATGGCTCCGATCTATCGAGAGGTCGATGTCCTCCGAGAATCGTTTTATCACGTCGTAGACCTTCGAAAGGGAAGTTCCACCCTTGAAAATAAGGTGTATGCCGGGATCAAGATCGGCAAATAGCCGTCTAAGCACCCAACACACCCAAAAATCTTTTTCGATGATTTCGGCTCTAAGGTTTTTTGCCGCCGAAACCTCGTTGAATAGATCGCGGCGATCATCCAGGGACCACCCCGCGACCTCATCCACTTGCTGCGCCTTGGGTAGGAGCCGAGTCCCGGGCGTTCAGCCGATCAAAGAACCTTGTCTGAGCCCAGGATGGAACATTTCTAAGCAAGAGACCTGTAACCTGCCGGGAGTGGGCAATCCGCAGAATTCTGTCAGCCACCTGATCGTCGAAACCATCTCGCCCAACGAAATTCAAAGCCTGCCGAGCAAATTGAACCCACCTATCCTTGTTCCCGGAACCGACACTTCTCGTATGTTGAAATACGAATTGGCGATTACCGATTTGCAACTTCTTTGACGGGCCATCCGTAAGATAGACGGGCTTTGCGGATAGTTGGGTTGTCAATCCAAGAGCGTTGGCGGCTTGCGCATCGGATACATACAATTTGCTATTTGTTTTCCTCGCAATAGCCATAGCAACGCTGACATCGGAAGGGGAGAGTACGCCGAGACGCTTACTGACCTTCGGGAAATCATAGATCCCACGTGCAATGCGACGAATCTTGCCTGCCCGAACAAGGCGCGACAAAGCCTGATCCACGGCCGCGCGACTGCCGAAATCCAAAAAGTCTTTTGGAGTGAAGACCCACCCGCGGCCCTTGCCGCGAACCCGGCGAAGAATTCTATCGGTAACGGTGGAACGCATGATGCTTCCTTCTTTAATAATGTCAGATAATAACATTATTTTTCTGACATTATACAAAAAAAATTTCCTCGGGAAATTATCGTAACTGTTTGATATACTTTCATTAATTATCTAATTTTTTCTAAAAAAAACAAAAATATAATCAAATGATATAGAAGGCACTTTGGAAAGCCGTTAAGGATCGATTGAGAAAATCGAGAACTGAAGCTCACGCTTTACCGATTCCGCCAAAGAGACTAGTTTTTCTGCCTCTTTAGGCACAAAGTGCACCATGAGCGATTTTGAACAACTACTGCCCGACGGCTGGAAGCAGCCGGTCGGCTACGCCAACGGCATCGCCGGACCGGTGAACGGCCGGCCGGTGTTCATCGCCGGTATGGTCGGCTGGACGGCGGAGGAAAAGTTCGAAACCCGCGACATGGCCGACCAGTTCGGCCAGGCGGTCAGAAATATCCTGGCGGTGCTGGCGGAAGCCGGCGGCAAGCCCGAGCATATCTGCCGGATGACCGCCTACTGCACGGACAAACCCGCCTACTTGACCGCGCGCAAGGCGCTCGGCCCCATTTGGCGGGACCTCATGGGCGATCACTATCCGGCGATGGCGCTGGTATTCGTCGACGCCCTGCTGGAAGATGAGGCCCTGATCGAGATTGAAGCGACGGCGGTGATCCCCGCCGGAGGAGAGTAGCCATGGACCAGACGGTGAGCGCCAAAAAGGCGGATTTTCAGTGGGACGATCCGTTCTTCTTCGAGGATCAGCTGGAGGAAGACGAACGCCTGGTCCGCGACACGGCCCGGTCCTATGCCCGGGAAAAGCTCATGCCGCGCATCCTGGAGGCCAACCGCAATGAGACGTTCGACCGAGACATAATCCATGAAATGGGCGAGCTCGGTCTGTTCGGCACCACGCTGCCGGAGGAATATGGCGGGGCCGGCCTGAACCACGTCTGCTACGGGCTCGCCGCCCGGGAGGTGGAGCGCGTCGATTCCGCCTACCGCTCGACAATGAGTGTCCAGTCCTCATTGGTCATTCATCCCATCCACGCTTACGGCTCCGAAGAGCAGCGGAGGAAGTACCTGCCCGGCCTCGCCTCCGGCGAACTGGTCGGCTGCTTCGGCCTCACCGAGCCCGATCACGGCTCCGATCCCGGCGGCATGAAAACCCGCGCCGAGAAGATCGACGGCGGCTACAAGCTCACCGGCAACAAGATGTGGATCTCCAACAGCCCTTATGCCGACGTATTCGTGGTCTGGGCCAAGCTCGACGGCCGCATTCGCGGCTTTATCCTCGAAAAGGGCATGGGCGGGCTGTCCGCGCCGAAGATCGAGGGAAAATTCAGCCTCCGGGCATCCCCCACCGGCGAGATCGTCATGGACGGCGTCGAGGTGCCGGAAGAGAACCTGATGCCCAACGCCTCCGGTCTCTCCGGTCCGTTCGGCTGCCTCAACAAGGCGCGGTACGGCATCGCCTGGGGTGCGTTGGGGGCGGCCGAGTTCTGTTGGCATGCGGCCCGGCAATACACCCTCGACCGGACCCAGTTCGGCCGGCCGCTCGCCGCCAACCAGTTGATCCAGAAGAAGCTTGCCGACATGCAGACCGAGATTTCGCTCGGCCTGCAAAGCGTCCTTCGCATGGGCCGGCTGATGGACGAAGGCCGGTGCGCGCCCGAGATCATCTCGCTGCTTAAGCGCAACAACGCCGGCAAAGCGCTCGACATCGCGCGGACGGCGCGGGACATGCACGGCGGGAACGGCATCGTCGACGAGTTCAATGTCATCCGGCACGTGATGAACCTGGAGACGGTCAACACCTACGAGGGCACCCACGACATCCACGCCCTCATCCTCGGCCGTGCAATTACCGGAATCCAGGCGTTCACCAACTAGCCGAACCTGCGCGGGTCTTGGTCAAAACCCTCGCCGTCGTCACCTGCCCCGTCTGCGGCCATAGGGAACTTCCGCAGCGCGCGGAGGATTCTGGACATCAATCCGGATCGCGGCTAGCCTTCCTGAGGTAGGAGTCCTGACGGGCGCGGTCGACCGGGATAGCGCGCCGAGGTGTCGTTCGACTGTAACGGAGAAACGATGGGGGATGGGATGGACCGGTTAAACGCAATCATCAGCGAGATTAACGCGTTCGCATGGGGCCCGCCCATGCTCGGCATTCTGGGGGTGACGGGCTTGCTGCTCACCCTCGGCCTCATGTTCATGCCGTGGCGCAAGGTGGGGTACGGGTTCCGTCTGCTGTTCGACAAGGACGGCGCGACGGGCGAGGGCGAGGTCAAGCCCTTCAACGCGCTGATGACGGCGCTGTCCGCCACGGTGGGTACCGGAAACATCGCCGGCGTCGCTACCGCGATCGCGCTTGGCGGCCCGGGCGCCATCTTCTACATGTGGCTGATTGCGCTGTTCGGCATGGCCACGAAATACGCCGAGGCGGTGTGCGCGGTCACCTATCGCGAGGTCGACGCGAACGGCAAGTATGTCGGCGGGCCGATGTACTATCTGCGCAACGGCGTCGGCGAGTTCGCGCCCGAACTCGGCAAGTGGCTGGGACTGGCGTTCGCGATTTTCGGCGCCGTGGCGGCCTTCGGCATCGGCAACGCAGTCCAGGTCAACTCGATGGCCGCTGCGCTCGACAACAGCTTCGGCATTCCGGAATGGTCCACCGGGGTGGTCGTCGCGGCGCTGGTCGGCGTCGTCGTGATCGGCGGCATCCGGCGCATCGGCGAAGTGGCCGGAAAGCTGGTGCCGGCGATGATCGTGCTCTATCTCGGCGCAGCGCTGGTGATCCTCGCGATCAACGTGACGGCGATCCCTGGCGCGATCGGGCTGATCTTCACCCACGCCTTCACGCCGGCAGCGGCGACCGGCGGCTTTGCCGGGGCGGCGGTGGCGGCGGCGATCCGCTTCGGCATCGCGCGCGGCGTGTTCTCAAACGAATCGGGGCTTGGCTCGGCCGCCATCGCGCATGCCGCGGCGCAGACCAACAGCCCGGTACGGCAGGGCATCATCGCCATGCTGGGCACCTTCATAGACACCATCGTGGTGTGCACGATGACCGCACTGGTGATCCTGACCTCGGGCGCCTGGGTCATGACCGGCTCGGACGGCGGCGGGCTGACCGGGGCGGTGCTGACCTCGACCGGCTTCGAGACCTCGATGGCGGGCGGGCAGTACATCGTCACCGTCGCGCTGGCGGTGTTCGCCTTCACCACCATCCTCGGCTGGTCCTATTACGGCGAGCGGTGTTGGCAGTACCTGTTCAAGGAACGGAGCCTGGTGATCTATCGCGCGCTGTGGGTGCTGGCGGCTCTCGCTTTCGCGAACGTGAAGGTGGACCTGGTGTGGAACCTCGCCGACACGCTCAACGGGCTGATGGCGGTGCCCAACCTGATCGGCCTGCTGTTGCTCGCGCCGATGGTGTTCAAGGTCACGCGCGAGTATTTCGAGGATTTGGGCAAACCGCTCTGATGACGGTGCGGCACTGCGGTCGCGGGTCTTCTGGAACTCCTCCACCGCCTTAATGCCGTCGGCCTGTGAGGGTTCACCACCCTCCTTCGGCCTTCCAGCGTCAGCGGGTGGCAGGCGTCCATCCCATTTTTCCGGTTCTGGACCTGCCGGTCGTGCAGCGAAACCACTTATGTGGACGACGGCGAATGCTGCATCTTTTGCGTTCACGGGAACCGCCGGATTTGTTCCGTTCGCCGGTCTCTTTGGGCGGGACTTCATTGCCCGCCGTATCCGATCGGCCTAGGCTTCCCGTCCAACCGAACCCCAGTTTAGAGTGACCGATGAACGAACCCGCGTCCGGGGGCCCCCTCCACCAGCAATCACCCCTGCGCGGCGTCCTGTGGATGGCGGCGGCCGCCGTGTTTTTCTCGGTCTCGTTCGGCGTGGTCAGGCACCTGTCCGACAACGGCGATATCCACGCCTTCCAACAGGCTTTCTTTCGCCAGGTCTTCGGGACGCTGGTCTTTTTGCCGATTATCCTTCGCCACGGACTGTCGAGCATTCGTACCCGCCAGCCGATCGCCAATCTGACCCGTGTGGCCACCAACGCGGTCGCGCTCGTCCTGGCATTTTGGGGAGTTACGCTGATTCCGCTTGCTCAGGCGCTGACCCTGCAATCGACCGTACCGTTTTTCGCCATCATATTTGCGATGCTGGTGGTGAATGAGCGGCCGGGGCCCCATCGCTGGGCCGCGGTGATGATCGGGTTTGCGGGTGCGTTGGTCATCCTGCGGCCGGGCATCATCGGGATCAGCCTGGGAATGACCGTGGCCGTGGCCTCCGCCGCCTTTTACGGATTTAGCGACGCCTTCCTGCGCAAGGTCGCCCGCACCGACGGAACCATCTCCATCATCTTCTTCGGCTTTGCCGTTCAGGTGCCGCTCCTGCTGCCGCTGGCGATCATGCATTGGACCACACCGGCGTTGTCCGACTGGCCGTGGATTTTGGCGATGGTGATCTTATCCTTCGGGGCGCAGTTCTCCCTCTCCAAGGCCTATATCAACGCCGAGGCGAGCATCGTCTCGCCGGTGCTTTTCATTCGGATACCCATGGTCGCGGTGATCGGGTTCATCTTCTTCGACCAGATCCCGGACATGTGGGTGTGGATCGGCGCCGCGGTTATTTTCGTCAGCACGGTCTATGCCGCCCGGCGGGAAGCTCTCATCCATCGCCGGGTTTAGCTCTAGGCGTTCGTCGGCGCGCCTTCCGGGAGGGGCAGCCGGTTCCAGGTGCATTTCACGTCGATGCCGCCGTCGCCCAGCAGCGTGCCGACCGGGCAGCGATCCTCGGCCAGGACCGCCAGCCGCTCCAGTTTGGCATCCGGCTCTTCGGTTTCGATGTCGATAATCATTTCCGCTTCGGTGAAGCGCAGAAGCAGGTTTTTCTCCTCGTCGCGGATCACCATGTTGGTGCCGATATCGGCGGTAATCCTTATGGCGCCGTGCTTGAAGCGCATGGCTTCGGCGACCTTCACCACCTGAACCATCTGGCACGACGCCAACGAGGCGGTGAAGTGCTCGAGGGGGGCGGCCCCTTCATCCCGGCCGCCCCGGGACGGCGGCTCGTCGACGATCCAGGAGTGACCGGTCGGAGTGGTGATCCTGCTTTGGACGCCGCCGTCGCTCTCGGCGACGGCCGTGCGGGTGGAAGCGGTAACCACTTCCTTCAATCGGGCTTGAGCCATTTCCCCTCCAGGGATTTCGTTTGCGCGTTGGCCGGCACTTTAGGCGGCTCGCGCGGATTATCAAGCCGCCCGGCGGACATCCGGGAGAGCCGCATTTCGGCGGAGACGCGGGGTCTCTATAAGCGAAGCCGACGAACCACGGGAGAACGAAAAGATGCCGATGAGCGACGAAATGATCGAGCGCCTTACGATCCGCGAGCTTGTGGAAAACTGGGCCATATGGCGGGATTCGGGCGATTGGGAGCGGTTCCGCACGGTCTGGCACGATGACGGGCGGATGATGGCGACCTGGCTTCAGGCCGATCGCGATACGTTCATTGCCGGTTCCAGGAAGGTGTTCGAGAGCGACGTCAGCATCATCCACTTTCTGGGTGGCACCACATCGGATATCGCCGGCAACCGGGCCATTGCGCAGACCAAGATGACCATCAACCAGCGGGCCGAGGTCGAGGGTGTGTGGTGCGACGTGGTCTGTCTCGGCCGGTTTTATGATTTCCTGGAAAAGCGGGACGGCAGGTGGGGGTTCGTGGTGCGTCAGCCGATCTACGAAAAGGACTGGATCGCGCCTCTCGACCCGGGCGCGACGCTCACGCTGGATCAATCCATTCTCGACAGCTATCCCGTCGGCTACCGGCATCTGGCCTATTTACAGGCCGGTCTCGGCTATGACGTCAAGCGGGACATGCCCGGCCTCAAGGGGCCGGAGGTCGAAGCGCTTTACGCGCACGGCAAGGCCTGGCTGGAGGGCAAGCCGCTGGAAATGTGACTATGACTGGCGTTTCGAAAACGCGAGCCACACGCCGCCGGCGATCAGGAACGTGCCGCTGATCCGCTCCAGCAGTTTCAGCCGCGGCGCGGTCAGCCACTTTCCCAAGCCGCCCGCGGCCAAGGCGTAAACGCCGTCGGAAATCGTCGAGATAACCATGAACGTGACACCCAGAAACAAGGTTTGGGCGAGCGCGCCGCCGCCGGGCGTAATGAACTGCGGGATCAGCGCCCCGAATAACAGCAACGCCTTGGGATTGGAGAGCAGTACCAGCGCACCTTGCCAGACCAGGGAATGGGTTTTGGGTGCGTCGGACCCGTCACCCTCGGCCGGATTGAATCCGCCGGAACGCCAGAGCTTGATGCCCAGCCAAATGAGATAGGCGGCCCCCGCCAATCGAATTATCTCGAACACCCAGGCAGCCTGCCGGACGACCACCTCCAATCCGGCCGCGAGTATCGCCAACAGCAACAGCAGGCCGACCTGCGTTCCCGCCACAACGAGCATGCCCGCACGCGGGCCGTGGCGGAGGGAGTTTGCGACGATCACCGTCAGCGTCGGCCCCGGCGCCAGGACGATGGCGATGCAGGCTAGGACGTAGGTGACGTAGGCGGCGAACTCGATACCGAGCATGGAACCTAGGCCAGCGCGCCCGACTGGAAATCCCGCACCGCCTGCTCCAGTTCCCGGCGGGTATTCATGACGAACGGCCCGTAACGGGCCACCGGCTCATTGATCGGCCGGCCCTCGCAATAGAGGATTTGCGCGCCGTCAGGTCCCGCCGTGACGCTGACCTCTCCTTCGCCGTGAAACACCGCCACCGAGGGCGCCGGCGCCTGCTGATCCCGTCCCAAATTGTCGGCGGCGGTGATGGATCCCTCATGAACGCACATGAAGAGACCATTGCCGGTATCGGTCATGGCCGTCCAGTCGGCGTTCGGCTCCAGGGTTACATCCAGCAAACGGATCGGCGTATGCGCCCGGGCCGGGCCGGTGATGCCGTCGTACTCCCCGGCAAACACCCGGACCACGCCGCCTTCGACATGGGCCGAGGGCACGTCGTTCGCCGGAATATCCTGATAGCGGGGCTCGGTCATCTTGAGCGCCGCCGGCAGATTGACCCAGAGCTGGAAGCCGCGCAGCCGGCCCTCGATCATCTCCGGCATCTCGGAGTGGATGATGCCCTTGCCCGCGGTCATCCACTGGATGTCGCCCGGGCCCAGCACGCCCTCGTTGCCCACCGAGTCCTTATGCCGCACCAGCCCCTCGAACATGATGGTCACGGTCTCGAACCCCCGGTGGGGATGGTCCGGAAACCCCGCCATATAGGTGTCCGGGTCGTCATTGTTCATCCTGTCGAGCATGAGAAACGGGTCGACCATGTCGAGGGACGGGGTGCCGATCATTCGGGTCAGCTGGACGCCGGCGCCATCTGAAGTGGGCATGCCGGCGTGAACCTGGGTCAGCGTACGCTTTTCGGACATTTCCTGGATTCCCTATCCCCCTGAGCGATCAAGCTGGCCGATCAAGCTGGCCGATCAAGCTGGCGTGAGCGATATTGTGAGACTACCTGCTCAGGAGGTAGTCTTTTCACCGCATCCACGCAAGAAGGAACGGAAAATGCTCGACCAGCCGGAAACCATCACGGGGACTCTCACCTTCGCCGTCGATATCGGCGAAAAACCGGTCACCTACCCGGAAAAGGACGTCAACGACCCGACCCGCGCCACCGGCAAATATGAAGACCGGGAGGTTGAGCTCCACAACGGGCGCCTGATCCGCGATCGGCTCAGCCTCGACACCGAAGGTTTCCTGCTGATCGACAGCAAGACGGCGACCACCGATTTCTACGACGAAGACGCCGTCAAAGGCGCTTACTACGACGAATGCATGGCCATCGTGAAGGAACATACCGGCGCCGATGAGATCGTGGTCATCGACCACACCATCCGGGTTCAGGACGAGGCAAAGCGCAAGGCGATGGATGTCCGCGCGCCGGTGCCGTCGGTGCACAACGACTTCACCGACTGGTCCGGACGCAAACGGGTGCATGACATCTTTCCCGAGGACGAGGCCGAAGACCGGCTGACCCGCCGGGTGGTGAGCGTCAATGTCTGGCGGCCGATCATGGAGCCGGTGATGACCGATCCCCTGGTTCTCTGCGATGCGACGACCCTCGGCGAAGGCGATCTCATCGCCGCCGATCATATCTACAGCTATCGGCGGGGCGAAACCTTCCGGGTCGCCCATTCGGACGGCCAGAAATGGTACTTCTTCCCCGAGATGACCATGAGCGAAGCGGTTCTGATCAAGTGCTTCGACACCGAGACCGACCGTACCCGGTTCAATGCTCACGGCGCCGCCCGCATTGCCGAGCCTGAGGGCGTCGCCCCTCGGGAAAGCATCGAGGTCCGCACTCTCGCCTTCTTCAACGACTAGGAGGACCGCCAATGGCAAAGGCTGTTTGGAACGGCGAGGTGATCGCCGAGAGCGACGACATCGTCATGGTCGAGGCCAATCCCTATTTCCCGATCGGCTCGGTGAAGGACGGGGTGCTGACCAAGAGCGACAGCCCCCGCACCTTTTGTCATTGGAAGGGCTTCGCCGATTACTATGACGTAACGGTGGGCGAAGCGGCCAACGAATGCGCGGCCTGGTACTACGATGAACCCTACGAGCAGGCGACCGAGATCAAGGGCCGGGTGGCGTTCTGGAACGGCGTCGAGATCGAAGGGGCGCCGGAGGACAGGGGCAAGTTCGAACCGGAACCCAGCCGGCTCGGCAACCTCACCGGCTGGCCGGCCCTATGCTGGCTGTTGCGGCACCCGGAGAAAGCCGAGTTCACGGCGTCCGAAGTGGAGGAAATCACCAAGATCCCGGCGGCGGACCTGCCGGCGGCGTTCCAGGTCTTCGACGTCCAGCGCTACGCCACCCGCTACGAGTGGTCGCTGGAGGGCGAAGGCGCCGGCCTACTGCTCAAGAAGGCGGTCTAGGTTCAGGACTCGATTGAGACACCGTAGGAGTGGTGCGGCGATATGGACAGCGCTGGGTGAGGGGGAATTTCTTTATCACCCCCACACTCTTCTTCACCCCCACCCCAACCCGCCCCCTTCGAGGGGGAGGGGAATTTTTCCTTAAGCCTCTCCGTCAGGGAGGGAGAGGCGGCTCAGCCGAGGGCCTCGAGATCGGCCAGGGTCTTTTCGGGCTCGGGCCGGGTCGTGTAGTTCGGGTGAATATCGGCCGCCCGGACGACGCCGGAGCCGTCGATCACCAGCCGCGAAGGTATGGGCAGCGTCCAGCTGTCGTCGCCGTTGGTTCCCGGAAGGTCGAGACCGAAACCCTCGTAAATCTTCTTCACTTCGTCCGGCACCTGGAACTTGATGCCGAGTTCGGCGGCATAGTTGTTGCCGGCGTCGGTGAGGATGTCGAAGGTCAGGTCGTGCTTCTCGACCATGGCCTGGGTCTTTTCGGCCAGCTGGGGGCAGAGCGCCAGCAAGGTCGCGCCGGCGGCTTCGATCTGGTCCTGTACTTCCTGCAAAGCATACAGCTCCGCATTACAGTAGGGTCACCATTCCCCCCGATAAACGGTCAGGACCACCGGGCCCTTGGCCAGCAGATCGGCCGAATTCACCGTCTCGCCCCGCGAATTGGGCAGCGAGAAAGCCGGCAGGGTGTCGCCGGCCTGGATGCAGGTATCGAGGATACCGGATTCCGCCAGTTCCTTGGTCGCGGCGCCCATGACGGCCCGAACCTCTTCCGGCATCCGCTTGGCGCCGGCCTCGCGGATGGCGGCAAGTTTTTCTTCTAAGCTCATTTAATTCTCCACGTTTCACTCAGGTCTTGATCCTGAGACTGTCTCCACTTTAGAGCAGGGATCGAGCCTTGGCGATAACGTTCCAGGCGGTGCGTTCCGCCGCATCCGGTCCGCGGAGCCGGGCTATTCGGCGGCGTCAAATTCGCCGTAATGGGGATAGGTGTTGGCCATGTACCAGCGATAGAATTCCCAGTAGGACTCGGTCGGGTACTTGGGCGGATTATCGGGCCCGGTACAGGTGGGCAGACATTCGCACACCGGCTCGAACGCACTGTTCACAAACAGCGCGATGGAGTAGCGGTCCGCGTCCCTGGGCGGAATGACCCGGTGGGGCGTGGCGCGGAACCGGTCGTTGGACCAGCGCTCCAGAAACTGACCGGTATTGACCAGAATGGCGTCGTCCATGCGCGGCGGGCGGAACCAGTTGCCGTCCACGTCGAGAATTTCCAGCCCGTCCACGTCGGCCTGCGGCAGAAAGGTCATGAAACCCGTATCGGCATGGGGGCCGAGGCCGAACTCGTTGTCCCCCAAATCCGGCACCGGCGGATAGTGAGCCATCCGGAAATAGGTGTAGTTGTTCTCGAAATACGGTTTGAAGAAGTCCTTCTCCAAATCCAGCGCCGTCGCCCAAACCGGCAACAGTGTCTTGCCGAGATTCGTCAGCGTGGTCATGTAGTCCCGAACCGTTTCCCGGAAACCTGGCAGATCGTCCGGCCACTGGTTTTCATCGTAGAAGAATTTGCCTGCCTGCCGGTTGGGGTCGTCTTCGGGATATTCGGTCGCGAACACCATCACTTCGGTGCTGTCGAACTTGGTGTTCTCGTTGTAGGTGGAGTGCTTGACCATGGTGAAGCCGGGCTTGATATAGCCCCGCTGATTCATGTTGATCTCGAGCTTCATCTTTTCTTCGATGGGCAGATCGTGAAAGCGCCGGGTCTCGGAGAATATCCGCTCGATCAGGTCGTCACCGACGCCATGATTGCGGATGAAAAAGAAGCCGACATTCTCGCACGCATCGCGGAATTGATCGGCCAATGCTTCCAGCGCGCCCTCCCCGCCCGCGAGAAAGGGGCCGATATCGAGCACCGGCAGCTCACCGATTTCGACTAAGCGATCGTCACTTGCCATGACCTAAGGCTCCCAGTTGGCCGTCCACATGCGTTCGATACTTGGCCACTCTTCTTCGGGTGGACATTTGCCTGCTATTGAACGCTAATTCAACCGGAATTTGAAGCCATATCGAACTTTGAGGATAAACGGAATGGGACAAGTGGCGGGCATCATCGGCTTGGGCATCATGGGATCGGCCTTCAGCCGAAATATGATGAAGAACGGCGTACAGGTCGTCGGTTACGACATCGATGACGGCAAATTGAGCGGCCTGGCCAAGGAGGGGCTGACGCGGGCCGGGTCTCCGGCCGACGTCGCCCGCCAAGCGGACGTGGTGGTCACCTCCCTTCCCTCGCCGGCCGCTTTCCACGCGGTGATGACCGGGGAGAATGGTCTCGCCTCGTCGGGCAAGGCCGGTCTGGTGGTCGCCGACACCTGCACCCTCACCGTCGAGGACAAGCAGACGGCGTTCGATGCCCTCGCGCCCCATGACGTCATCCTGCTTGACTGTCCGGTGAGCGGTACCGGCGCGCAGGCCGCCAACGCCGATCTGGCCATACTCGGGTCGGGCGACGAGGCGGCCTTCCGGAAAGCAAAACCCATACTCGAGAGCTTTTCGCGAAACGCACACTATGTCGGCGCCTTCGGCAACGGCTCCAAGACCAAATACGTCGCCAACCTGCTGGTTGCCATCCACAACGTGTCGGCCGCCGAGGCATTGGTGTTGGGACAAAAGGCGGGGTTGGACCCGGCAACCTTGCTGGCTGTCCTTCAGGATGGCGCCGGGAACTCCCGCATGCTGGAAATGCGGGGACCGATGATGGTGGCCAACGACTACGATTCGAAGGTGTCCGCCACCATGATCACCCAGGACAAGGACATGGGGATCATCGACGCTTTCATCGACGGCGTGGGCGCGCCCGCCCCGTTATTCAAGGCAACGCTGGACCTGTACAAGGCCGCGCTGTCCCAGGGATGGGAGAACAGCGATACCGCCTCGGTCTGCGCGGTACTGGAGAACATGGCGGGCATGGAACGCGATTGATTCGGCCCGGCCGATCGACAAATCCCGACAGGCGCGGCCATGGTCACGGCCCGGGAAACGCGCTAAACCAGACAGGTGAACGAAACGGCAAATCCCAAGATCCGGCTCGAGGGCGTGACCAAGAGCTTTGGTGACGAGCATGTCCTGCGCGGCATCGATTTGGAAGTCGGCGACGGCGAGTCGGTGGTGCTTGTCGGCCCGTCGGCCTGCGGCAAGACCCTGTTGTTCAAATGTATACTCGGACTGATCCCGCCCGATTCCGGTTCGATCAAGATCGACGGCGAGGAAACCGTCGGCCTCGCCCCCGACGAGAGGGAACCGCTATTGCGGCGGGTCGGTATGCTGTTTCAGCAGTCCGCCCTGTTCGACAGCTTGAGCATTTGGGAGAACGTCGCCTTCCGGCTGATTCAAAGCAATCGGGTGCCGCGTACCGAGGCGCGCCGGCTGGCGGTGGAAAAGCTCTCACAAGTAGGAATGGACCCGGAGGTCGCCGACCTGTTGCCGGCGGAACTTTCGGGCGGCATGCAGAAGCGGGTCGGATTTGCCCGGGCGATTGCAGGCGATCCCGAGATCGTCTTCCTCGACGAGCCCACCGCCGGCCTCGATCCGATCATGAGCAATATCATCAACGAGTTGATCCTGGACGGGGTCCGCCGGCTAGGCGCGACGACGCTGTCGATCACGTCGGACATGTCGGGCGCCCGGAAGATTTCCGACCGTATCGCCATGCTCCATGACGGCAAGATCATCTGGCAGGGACCAACGGATCAGGTGGATGCCGCCGACAACCCCTATCTCGATCAGTTCATCCACAGCCGCGCCGAAGGCCCCATCGAGACGGTGATCACCCCCGACCCTGCCTGACAGCCGCCAAGTGCTTGCCGCTCCCCCGCTGAAGTGATAGCCAAATTGAATGTCCAGCCCTACGCCGAGACCCCTTGTCGGAATTCCCACCAGCGTCATGGAGATTACCGGCCGCAGTCATCGGGCCCATTACATCGGCCTGAACTACCCGGAGGCGGCGGCTGTGTTCTCCGGAGCGATGCCCGTCCTCCTGCCCGCCCGCGCGCATGACCTCGACGTCGAAGGAACCTGCGCACAGATCGACGGACTGCTGCTCTCCGGCGGGCGCGCGAACATCGAGCCTCATCACTACGGGGGGCCGCCGTTTCCCGACGACGAACCCATCGATCCCGATCGGGACAACGTGGTCCTGCCGCTGATCCGCGGCTGCGTCGATGCCGGTGTGCCGGTCTTCGGAACCTGCCGCGGCCTGCAGGAGATGAATGTCGCTCTCGGCGGAAGCCTGCACTACCGGATTCATTTGCTGCCCGGCAAGTTGGACCACCGGATGCCGCGGGGCGACGACGTCACCACCGAAGAGGTCATGGGTCTCAAACACACCGTCAAACTGACGAGCGGCGGCCTGTTTCATTCCCTCGTCGGCAAAGACGAGGTGATGGTCAATTCGCTGCACGGTCAGGGCGTGGACCGGCTCGCGGGCGGCTTGGAGGTGGAAGCCGTATCGCCGGACGGGGTCATCGAAGGAATTAACCTGGTGGGCGCCAAGTCGTTTGCCATCGGTGTGCAATGGCACGCCGAATGGAAGCCCGGCGAACATGAACTGTCGAGAAAGCTGTTCAAGGCCTTCGGGGACGCGGCGCGGGAACGGGCCGCCAAACGGCGCAACGGCGTCGGGTCAATCGATTAGCAGGCGGCTAGGAGGCCGGTAGGTTGTCTTCCAGCGCGGTTCGCAGGTCCCCCTCGATCCGCGATGCCTTCCCCGTCTCCGCATCCACGCTGACGGTGATGGTCTCGGCGACGGCGATGCATTTGTCTCCCTGAAATATCCCCTGCCCCATCGTATAGGAACTGCCGCCGACCCGCAGGACGACGGTTCCCACATCAACCTCACCCGGGTAGCTCAACTCCGAAACATATTCCACGGTGAACTTCACCACCACGAAGCCGGCGAGAATATCCACGGCGTCGCCAGGCATCTTGACAATACGGAAGTCGACCCGGCCGTCCTCGAAGAATTGGTTGATGGCGATGTTGTTGACATGGTTGTTGGGGTCGAGATCGTTGTAGCGGATTCGCTCGGTGACCCAAGTCGCATAGCCCCCGCGGGTTCGCAATGCGGGGTCGGGGGCCGGTGCAGGTGTCGTGTCGTTCATGGAAGCGTTTTACTTGGCCGGAACCGTTTCGGCGAGCACGGATCGCATGGACGCCGCCAAGCCCATTTCATCCCGCAGGCGATCGCGGGAGTCCGGCGCCCGGCGCGGCATCCGTTGCCGGCTAACCTCGGACCTCGGACTGTTTCCGCGCCGCCTTGACCCGTGAAACGCGGCCCTTGGCTTCGGTCACATCCTTCTTGGTCCGGGTGGGCGGCAGACGCTTGCCCTTGGGCAAGCCGGTCAGGAACCACTCGGCGAAGGTATCGGGATGGGGGTCGTAGCTCTTGGGCTTCCAGTTCTCGGTGCAGAAGTCCTCATCGCAGAAATATTCGTTGGGAGCGCCGACGGGGCTCTGGACATACCAGAAGTAGCACGACGAGACGATATGCCGGCCGGGTCCGACAGCGGTTTCCCAGCCGTTCTTCTGCATATACTGGCCGCCGCCGATCATCTCGCTGACGTCGCGCACCGCGAAGGCCAGATGGTTGAGGCCCGGCGCATCGTCGTGAAGAAAAAACACTTGATGATGTCCGGCGCGGATGGCCGACCGGAGAAACACGCCGCGGCCGGTGTAGCGGTCGGTGAGGTGGAATCCCAGCCGCTTGCGGTAAAAGTTCTCCATCGCCTTCAGGTCGGGGACATTAAAGACGATGTGACCGATTCCCACCGGTTTGGCGCGGTCGTAATAGATCGCGCGCTCGTCGACCCGGTGGACGTTTTCCGGACCGTTCATCGGGATGATCACAGGCTTCACGTTGATCCGCCGGCTGACCCGGAAGCCGAGGCACAACCCAACCGGATCGGTCACATAGAACGTGCCGTCCTCGTCCTCGGTGATTTCGTGATCCCTTGCGAGATCGGCCTTGAGCGCCTTCAGGTTGTCCCGGGTATCGACGCCCCAGACCAAAATCCGAATGGTGGAGCCTTTCTCGAAGGCCGGCGGCAGGTGCTTCGCCGTCCGCGGAAAAATTTCGACGCGGGATTTATTGGACGCTTCGTAGATCGAATGCTTCGGCGAGCTCTTGATCTTCTTGAGCCCGAAGTCGGTATAGAACTGCTGCGCCTTCTTCATGCTCTCAACGCCGAAGACCACGCGATCGACACCTACAATAGCCATGTTTCCTCACCCGCGATGGACGATTGTTGTTCGCGGCGGACATTAGCACCCGCGGGCGGCCGCCCAAATTAGGCCGCCCCGGTTGTCCGTCGCTCGGTCAGCTATTGAAGTCCAGCAGGGCCGGCGAGATCAAGACGCCGAAGGCTTCGCACCAGATGACGACGCTCTTGAAGTCCTTCAGGTTCACCGAGGCGGGGATGCCATAGTTCTGGCTGCCCTTGAAGGCGCGAAGCCCGCCGAGGTCGAAATACTCGGCGTTCTTGACGTCCGCCGAACGTTTGATGCCGGCTGCCTTCGACAAATAGACGTGGTACTTCGGCCCGGGGCCGACGTTGAAATCCTTGCCCAGATGAACCTCGTCGGCGAAGACCGTCACTTTGCCGGAGCCGAAATGCACCGGATCGGCGGGATTTGCGTGAATGAACGTGCCGGTTGCGACCACCGCCTTGGTGTCGGCTATGGCTTCATCGGCAACGATATCCGACTGGAATATGAACGGGAACACGAAGATGCCGGCCGCAAACCCGAAACCGGTGCCGGCGACACCGCCCAAAAGGAACCACAAGATAATCTTCTTCATCGCGTGCTCTCCATCAGCAACAGTGTGCTCCCGCTCCGCTGATAAATGACCTACACCAGTTGGTATTCCCCATCCGGCGAGATTTCTCCCACGGACACCAGCTGGCCCGTGTCGACCATATGGATGATGTGGGCGAGAACCGAACGCCGGGCCGCGGGAATAAGCCGCTCATCGAGCCCCTGGTACATGGAACTAACCATCTCGGGAATATGATTCAACCCCCGTTCGATGCACTTGGCGATCTGGGTCTCCCGCTGCCGGCGGTGCGCAATCAACGCCCGGACGTATGACCTCGGATTGTCCACGGGATGGCCGTGGGTCGGCCAATAGATGGCTTCATCCCGTTCGGTGAGACGTTGGAGACTCGCCATATAAGCGCCCATGTCGCCGTCCGGCGGAGAGACGACGGTGGTCGACCAGCCCATCACATGGTCCCCGGGAAACAGTGCGTTCTCTTCCGGGAGCGCGTAACACATGTGGTTCGAGGTGTGGCCCGGCGTGAAGACGCATTCCAGGCTCCACCCCCCGCCCTCGATGACATCGCCGTCGCGGACCTCCACATCGGGGATGAAGTCCCGGTCTCCTCCTTCCTCCAGCGTCGGGCTGTCACCCGTCTGGCCCGAACCGTGAGGGCCATAGGCATAGGTCATGGCGCCGGTCGCCTCCTGCACCGGTCCGGCCGCCGGGGAATGATCGTGGTGCGTATGGGTGACGACGATGTGCGACACGGTCTCGCCGGAGAGCGCCTTCAGTTGGGCGTCGATATGTTCCGCCAGGTCCGGACCGGGATCGATGATCGCCACCTCTCCATGGCCGACGATGTAGGTCCCGGTCCCCTTGTAGGTGAACGGGCCGGGATTGCGGGCGACGATGCGCCGGATCAGCGGTGAAACCGTCTCGATCACCGCATACTCGGCATCGAAGTCACGCCGGAATTTGAGCTCGCCGGTCATGTGCGGAGTATACGGTTATTCCCCGGGGTTTCGAGACGGGAGACGCAGGGACGCCTTCACGCCGGGCCGGGCATCTTCGAGGCGGAGCTCTCCATCGTGCAGGTGGGCGATCGCGCGGACCAGGCTCAGGCCCAGGCCGCTGCCGGTACTGTTGCGGCTGGCTTCGAGCCGGACAAATCGTTGAGTTACCCGCTCGCGATCGTTTTCGGGAATTCCCGGGCCTGAATCGGTCACCGAGATTTCGACCGCGTCCCCGGACCGATCGGCGCGAATCACGATGGCGCCGCCGTTTTCCGAATACTTGATGGCGTTGTCGATGAGATTGGCCAGTGCTTGGGACAGCAGCTGCCGGTCGCCCGCGAAGTCGATTTTCCCGTGAACCGCCGCCGAAAGGCCGAGGCCCTTCTCCGCTGCCGACGGCTCATAGAGTTCGGCGAGATCGTCGATGAACGGGCCGAGGTCGATTGTCTCCGGGGAAATCTCCAGTTGCCCCGCCTCGGCCTTGGCGATGTTCAGCAATGCGTTGAAGGTGGCCAGAAGATCATCGGCTTCGGCGATCGTCGCCTCGAGCGCGTCGCGGAATTGTTCGGCGCTCCCCTCGCCCATGAGCGTGACTTCAAGACGGCTTCTGAGCCGGTTCAAGGGACTGCGAAGATCGTGGGCGATATTGTCGGTAACCTCGCGGAGGCTGTTCACCAGCCGCTCGATCTGGTCGAGCATCTCGTTGAGATTAAGCGCAAGTTGGTCCAACTCGTCGTTGGCGCCCCGAACCGGGATTCGCTGATCCAGTTCGCCGGCCATGATTTCCCGGCTGGTCCGGTTGATGACCTCCACGCGGCGCAGCAGATTGCGGCTCATGAGAATGCCGCCCGCCAAGCCCAGCGCCAAGGTCAACGCCAGCGCCCATGCGAGCGAAGTGCGGATGAACTCGATAACCTCGGATTGGCCGTGGATGTCGCGGCCGACCAGCAGCTGAAATTCACCGGGAACGATCAGGTGCCGCGCGCGGGCCGGGTGGGTCTCGACCCTGCCCCCGACGGGCCGCCGATAGGGAAATTCCAGCCATCCGCCCGGCCGGGTTTCCACCTCGGGCCAGGCGTTCAGGTTCCCGGCAATCACGAACCGGTTGCCGTCGGTCAGCAGGTAGAGGCTCTGGCGCTGATTGCGGCTGCGCTCCCGAACGACGTCGGCGAGCCCCACCAGCCCTGAACGGCGATACTGTTCCGACAGGCCGGTAATCTCCGCGGCGATGGTTTCATCGGTCTGCGACGTGGTGAGCCGGGCGGTCGACCAGTAAATGAAGCCAAGCAGCAACAAGACCGAAGCGCCGAACACCGACAGGTAGATCAGCGACAGCCGAAAGGTCGACGTCTTGAACAGCTTAGGAAGGTTCACGAAGACAATACCCCGCCCCCCGGACCGTATGAAGCAATTGCCGGCCGAAGTCCTTGTCGATCTTGGCCCGCAACCGGCTGATATGGACATCGATAACGTTGGTCTGGGGATCGAAGTGATAATCCCAGACGTTCTCCAGCAGCATGGTCCGCGTCACCGTCTGACCGGCATGGCGCAAGAGATACTCCAGGAGCCGGAACTCCCGGGGCTGCAGGGTGAGATCCACTCCCGCACGCCTGACCCGGCGGCTCAGCAGATCCATTTCCAGATCGGCGACGGACAGTTGGGTTTCCACCTGCTCGGGATTGCGGCGCCGGACGAGCGCCTCGATCCGCGCCAACAGTTCGGCGAACGCATACGGCTTTACGAGATAATCGTCGCCGCCGGCCTTCAGTCCCTTGACCCGGTCGTCGACATCGCCGAGGGCGCTCAGAAACAGGATGGGCTCGTCTATGCCTTCGGCGCGCAGCCGGTTGACCACGCTCAGGCCGTCCATTTTGGGCAACATGCGGTCGATCACCAAAACATCGTAGCCGCCCTCGGCCGCCAGGGCATAACCCTCCTCGCCGTCGGCGGCATGATCGGCCACATGGCCGCTCTCGGACAGGCCCCGCCGCATGTAGTCGGCGGCTTCCAGATCATCCTCGATCACCAAAATACGCATGGCGGCTTTCATTCTCCGGGCTACCCTAAGGTAGTTCAATTTTCGGCGGATTTCACCTGGGCCTAAAAGGGGACGGCGCCCGGCCCCGATCGGGCGCCGGACACCGCTACCCCGTCCCGAGGCAGTATTAGGCGTTGCGGAGAGGCAGCGCGACGAAGCGCTCATTGCCGCGCCGCTCGATAAGCAGCAGCACCGCGGATCGGTCAACGGCGCCGGCCCGTTCAATCGCATCGGCGACATCTCCGGGGGTTTCGACCGCTTGGCCGGCGACCGAGAGGATCACGTCGCCCCGGCTGAGGCCTTGGCGCGCCGCGGGACTGCCGGGCTCGATGGCGGTGATCACGACGCCTTCCGTATCCCGGTCCAGCCCGAAGGCGCGGCGGGTCTGCGGGTCCAGCGCCGCCAAACCGAGGCCCAGCTCGTCGCCGGTCTCCGCCTTGGCAACCGGTTCGGCCTCGGGCGAGCTTCCGATACGCGCCTCGATGGTACGCTTCCGGCCGTCGCGCCAGATCTCCATCTCGGCCTCGTCCCCCGCCTGCAGGGAACCGATGATCCGGGGCAGATCCTTGAGGCGCCCGACGGTCTCGCCGTTGACCTCCAGGATCACATCGCCCCGCTTCAGTCCGGCCTCATCCGCCGGGCTGTCATCGGTCACCCGGGACACCAGCGCGCCGGCGGCCTCTTCAAGATCGAGACTGGCCGCCAGTTCTTCGGTGACCGCCTGGATATGAACGCCGAGCCAGCCCCGCTGGACCTTCCCATCGTCCTTCAAGTCTTCGATGACGGTCTCGGCGAGCGACGAAGGAATGGCAAACCCAATACCCACGTTGCCGCCCGACGGCGAGAAGATGGCGGTATTTACCCCGATCACCTCGCCCCGCAGGTTGAAGGCCGGACCACCGGAATTGCCCTGGTTGATCGGCGCGTCGATCTGCAGGAAGTCGTCGAACGGTCCCGCGCCGATGTCACGATCGCGGGACGAAATAATTCCGACCGTCGCCGTCTTGCCGACGCCGAACGGGTTGCCGATCGTCACGATCCAGTCGCCGACCCGCATATCGGCGGAGGATCCGAATGAAACCGTCGGCAGATCACGCTTGGCGTCGATTTTCAAAAGCGCGAGATCGGTCTTGTCATCCTGTCCGACGAGCTTCGCCTCGTACGTCTTGCCGTCATGCATGACGACCGTGATTTCGTCGGCATCATCGATGACATGGTGGTTGGTGACGATCAGCCCGTCCTTTTCGATGATGAAGCCGGAGCCGAGCCCCTGGGTCCGAGGCCCCCGCGACTCACCTCGGAATTTGGGCCGTTCGGGCATTCCGAATTGCTTGCTTCCGTCTTCGCCGAAGAAGCGCCGGAAGAACTCTTCGAATTGGGGCGGCATCTGGCCGGACGACAACGCCGGACCGGCGGCCCGTTTCTCGACCCGGATGGTGACCACGGCAGGGCTCACCCGCTCCACCACATCGGCGATATTTACCGGCATCGCCGGGACGGGCGCCGCCTGGACGGATTTCACCGCTTCGGCGGAATTCACCGCGGATTTCCGGTCCAATTGGTCGGCGAATGCGATCCCGCCGGCGATCGTGCCGGTCGCGAGAGCCGTGATTGCCATCACGCCGAGAAGTTTTGACTTCGGTGTAGGTAAGAGTCGTCTTCGCATCTCAATTCTCCTTGAAATCGAAAGAATTTCCGGGCATCGGAAGCGCAAACTCGCTTAATTTCCAATGCCGTCGAGAATTGAGACTAGCTATTGCCGTCTAACCGCTACCTGTCCGGCGGATTACTATTCGGTAATATTTGTCCAAGAACAATCGAAGACGAGGACGCTGAGGAAAACCCCGACGCCCGAGCCCGTCCCGCCTAACCCAGCACTTTCTCAACCAACCGCACCCAGAACGATGCTCCGATGGGAAGAATCTCGTCGTTGAACTCGTAGCGCGTATTGTGGAGCGGATATGTTTCCCGGTCCGGGAATCCGGCGCCAAGGCGGACAAAGGTGCCCGGCCGCTCATTCAGCATGAACGCGAAATCCTCGGACGCCATGGTCGGCGGATAGGCCTGTTCCAGATTTTCCTCACCGACCACGTCAACCGCCACCGAACGGGCAATCTCGCTTTCCGGGCCGTTATTGACCAACACCGGATAGAGCTGCTCGTACGAGACGTCCGCGCTGCCGCCGTGGGCCGACGCGATGCCGCCGGCGATCTGCTCGATCTGCGGTTTGATGGTCTTCTCCGGATCCAGGGCGAAGGACCGGACCGTTCCGCCCAGCACCGCCTGATCGGGGATCACGTTCATTGCGTCACCGGCATGGAACTGCGTTACCGATACGACGATGGCGTCGATCGGATTGGTGGCCCGGCTCGAGATGGTCTGAAGTCCCGAGACGATTTCCGCACCGATCACCACCGGATCAATCCCCTGGTGGGGGGCGGCTGCGTGGCTGCCGCGCCCTTTCACGACAATCTCGAATTTCGCCGCCGATGCCATTCCCGGCCCCTCACCGATGCTGATCTTGCCGGCCGGCATGTTGGGCCAGTTATGCATGCCGTAGACGGTGTCGGCGGGAAACTTGTCAAACAGCCCTTCCTCCACCATCACCTGGCCGCCGCCCGCCATCTCCTCTGCCGGCTGGAAGATGAAATGAACGGTGCCGTTGAAATTTTTCGTCTCCGCGAGGTGCTTGGCGGCGCCCAACAGCATGGTCGTGTGCCCGTCGTGCCCGCAGGCATGCATCTTGCCGGGCACCTGGGATTTGTACGGAAGGTCGGTCTGCTCGGGCATGTCGAGAGCGTCCATGTCGGCGCGAAGGCCGATGGAGGGTCCGTCGCCATTGACCAGCGTACCGACGACGCCGGTCGTCGCCATGCCCCGATCGATCCCGATGCCGAATGCCGAGAGCTTTTCGGCCACCAAATCCGACGTCCGATGCTCTTCAAACGCCGTTTCCGGATGAGCGTGAATATCCTGCCGCCAGGACGCCATTTCGTCCTTGAGGGCGTCGAGTTCCTTGATGACCGCCATCGTATTTCCCGTTCCAGACCATGCCCCGGGAGTTTGGCCAATACGGGCCGTTTGCTCAACCACCGCCTTGGCCTTGACTTGCCGTTTCCATGGGCCAAGTTGCTATTCCTACGCCGCTCACGGGATTCTCATGACCACCAATCTGCCAGCCGACCTTGATGCCGACGAGGTCAACCGAATTGTCGATGCGGCCATCGCCGAAGATGTGGGCAAGGGCGACATCACATCCCGGGCCGTCATTCCCGAGGAAACGGATTTCGAGGGCGTCATGGCGGCACGGGAACCCGTTGTCGTCGCCGGGCTGGGGATCGCCCAGCTGGTTTTCGAAAAGTTTTCCCCTGAGATTTCATTCGATGCACTCGTCGCCGAGGGCGAAGCGGTTGAAACGGGAACCGCCCTGGCCCGGATTTCCGGTCCCGCGGGCGAGCTTCTCGCCGCGGAACGCACGGCCATAAATTTCGTCCAGCATCTTTCCGGCATTGCAACGCTCACGCGGGTCTACGCCGACGCCATTGCCTCCGAAAACACGATGCTTCTGGACACCCGCAAGACCATTCCGGGCCTCAGGCAGTTGGAGAAATACGCGACCCGGATGGGCGGGGCGACCAACCACCGCATGCGCCTCGACGACGGCGTGCTGATCAAGGACAACCACGTGGCGGTCGCGGGCGGCATCGGCGAGGCGGTCCGCCGGGCCATCGATGCCCGCCTGAAGCATGTCGAAGTGGAGTGCGACACGTTGGAGCAGGTCGCCGAGGCCGCGGCATCTGGCGCGGAGCGCATTCTGCTGGACAACATGAGCCCGGACGGCATGCGCCGGGCCATCGAAATCATCGATAACCGCTGCACCACCGAGGCTTCGGGCGACGTGACCCTGGACAACATCAAGGCGGTGGCGGCGTCCGGCGTCGATTACGTATCGGTAGGGCGGCTGACCCACTCTGCGCCCGCGGCGAATATCGGGCTCGATTGGACCCCGGCGAGTTAGCCGGCCCTATGACATCCCCACGATCTCGCCGTCCGAACCAATCGAAATCGCATTGGCCGCCGGTTCCCGCGGCAGCCCGGGCATGGTCATCATGTCGCCGCAGACCGCGACGATGAATCCGGCCCCGGCGCTGAGCCGGATTTCCCTCACCGGGAACGGAAAATTCGTCGGCGCCCCGAGCGCTTTCGGGTCGGTCGAGAAACTGAATTGGGTTTTGGCGATGCACACCGGCACATTGCCCCACCCGGCAGCTTCCAAATCCCGAATTCGAGCGGCCGCCGCGTTCGAAAGCTCGATGCCGCCGGACCGATAAACCTTGCGCGCAATGGCGCCGATTTTCTCGGCAATGGGGGCCTCCAGATCGTAGGTGAAGTCGGGCTCGGCCGGCTCCCCGGCCGTCATCTCGACGACGGCGCGGGCCAGGCTTTTGGCGCCGGCGCCGCCGTCCGCGAAGTGCGTGCATTCCTCGAAGCGAAAATCGTCGGCCGCGCAGAGTTCGGCCAGTTTCGCCACCTCGGCATCTCCATCGGCCGCGAAGCGATTTAGGGCGACGATCACCGGCAGCCCAAATTTCCGCATGTTTTCCGCGTGACGGCCCAGGTTCGCAAACCCCGCGCCGACGGCATCGGCGTTTTCGGTTTCGATGTCGCCCAATCCCACGCCGCCATGGGATTTGAGGGCGCGGATTGTCGCGACAATCACCGCCGCCGACGGGCGAAGACCGGCAAGCCGGGATTTGATGTCGATAAACTTTTCCGCACCGAGATCGGCGCCGAAACCGGCTTCGGTCACCACAAAGTCGGCGAGCTTCAAGCCCGCGCGCGTCGCCGCGACGGACGAGCACCCGTGGGCGATGTTGGCGAAGGGGCCGCCATGAACCAGGGCCGGCGTGCCCCCGGCGGTCTGAACCAGGTTCGGCCGGATGGCATCCTTCAGCAGGACCGCCATCGCTCCCGCCGCGTCGATATCCCCGGCGGTGATCATCTCCCGCCGCCGGGTCCGGCCGACGACAATGCGGGACAGCCGCCGGGTGAAATCATCCAATCCTTCGGCGAGGCAAAGGATGGCCATGACCTCGGAAGCCGCGGTGATATCGAACCCGCCCTCCCGGGCAAATCCATTCGAGACCCCGCCGAGCGAGAGGGCGACCTGCCGAAGGGCCCGATCGTTCATGTCGAGGACTCGCGGCCAACTGACCCGCCGAGAGTCCAGGCCGGTCCCGTTTTCCCAATAGATGTGATTGTCGATCATCGCCGCCAACAAATTATGCGCGGCCGTTACGGCGTGGAGATCCCCGGTGAAGTGCAGGTTGATGTCGTCCGACGGCTCGATGGTCGACTTGCCGCCGCCGGTCCCCCCGCCTTTCATGCCAAAGACGGGGCCCAGGCTGGGTTCGCGGAGGCAAACGACCGCCCGTTCACCGATCCTTGAGAGACCGTCCGCCAATCCGATGCTGGTGGTCGTCTTTCCCTCGCCGTAGCGGGTGGGGGTCATCGCCGTGACGAGAATCAGTTTGCCGTCGGTTTGCCCGTCGAGGCGATTTAGAAACTTCAAGGAGAGTTTGGCCTTTCGAGTACCGTAGGATTCAAGGGCATCCGCCGGAATGTCGAGCAGCGCGCCGATCTCATCGATCGGCCGCAAAAACCGTCCTTCGTCCGCCTCCCCGGCCATGCCGCGCGCTCCCAGTCTTTAACCCTGTCCCGTTTGCCCGGAATCATATCAGTTCACGGGACGAAGAAAAGAATCTACAACTGGATGCCGCAGCCGGAATGGGCGGCTTCCCAACGCCGTCTTGCCCTCTCATCCTCAACGGCCGGGGTGCCGGAATTGGCCCGATCCGCTTTCAAGCTCCTCCATATGGCGATCTCGACGGTGCTGGGAATTCAGCCGAAGGGGTATTTCATTCCGTACCGCTATGCGGCGGACATGCCGCCGCCGGGCTCGACCGCCTATCCCGCCATCGAGGAACTGTTCGATGCCGCCGGCGAGCGTCAGCGGGAATTCGTAACAAACATAAAGAAATACGTTGAAGATATTGAAAAACTTGACGAAAACAATCCGCCGGAACCTCGCTGGAATCAGGATTGGTTCCCCCGGATGGACGCCGTGGCCGCCTATGTCATGGTGCGTGAATTCCAGCCGCGGCGGATCATCGAAGTCGGCTCCGGCCACTCCACCCGCTTTATGGCGCGGGCGGTCCGGGACGGAGCTCTTCCGACCCGAATAACAGCCGTCGATCCGGGGCCGCGCGCAACGATCGACGGCTTGGATGTGGAGACGGTCTCCAAACTGGTCCATGAGGTTCCCCCGGAGTTGTTCGGGGAACTCGGAGCCGGAGACATTTTGTTCATCGACTCGAGCCACATCCTGATGCCCGGTACCGATGTCGATTACCTGTTCAACTCCGTTCTGCCCCGCCTGCCGTCCGGCGTTCTGATCCACATCCACGACATTCTGTTGCCGGACCCCTACCCCGATAGCTGGACGTGGCGCGGGTACAACGAGCAATTGGGTGTTGCCGCGCTGCTTCAGGGCGGCGCGTACGAAATTCTATTTTCCAGCCGCTACGCGGTGACGCGGCTGAAAAATTCCTTCGAGGAAACGGCAGCGGCCGGCTTGCCCCTCAACAAAGGGGCCCTTGAAACCAGCCTGTGGCTACGCAAGCTCTGAGGCGGGCGCCCGGCTGGCGCGGGTGAGGATGTAAATCGAGACCGGCGCCATGACCAGGAACATCAATGCCGGGGCCACCCAATCCTCGGCCACGAACAGGCTCACATAGACCAGACTCGCGGTCATGGAACCGATGGCCAGGGCCTTGGCGTAGACCGGGATAACTCTGTGCCGTTCCCAATTGATCAACAACGGGCCAAAACGCGGCCGGCTGTATAGCCAGCCATAAAATCGCGCCGACGAACGGGCGAAACACCAAGCGGCAATAATCAGGAAGATTGTCGTCGGCAATCCGGGGACAACGGTGCCGACGGCGCCGAGGACGACAAAGAACACGCCCGCGCCAATCAACACCGGCCTGAGCACGGGGCCGACGACGGGAACCGGGCAGTTGTCCCTCGGCCCTGGTGCGCCGCTATCTTTGCCCGGATTTTCGATCACGTTCATACTCCATATATATGAACGGTCTTGTCGCTCAACAACCACCGTGACCAATAATACCAAGGTCAGTCGTTGACGCCCAATTCCTCGCGTTCATGCCATTTCATACGGGTCTCCCGGATCGTCCGATCGGTCCCGGCCGCTTCCGCGCCCAATTTTTGGGCCCAGGCCCACCAATTGTCCTGCACCTCGAAATTGCCATAGTCCGGATGCTGGGTGACAAGCAGCCGGTAGACGGCCTCTATATGGGGAACCGACACCTCCTCCCGGCTGAGGCTCCGCACGGTAATTCCGTCGCTCTGCATCCGGCCGGGATGTTTTCCCATCGTCCACGCATAGTCGTCGAACAACAGCCAGCCGCCGGGCCGCAGGAGTTTGTCCACCAGAAAATACGCCAGCCCGTCGATGGTCCAATTCTTCGCGCCGTCGATGAAACAGAAGTCGTAGCATGGCTCGCACACCCCGTTCCCGGAACGCGCCTCGATCCGCTTTTTCAGAAACCAGGTGTATGAGTTCTTTTCCCGGTGAATGGTGACCCGGCTGCCGAGCCCGGTCCTTTCGAGCAACCTTTCGAGATTGGGGTCCCGCTCGCCGGCGGTGAGCAGGTCGACCGTATCGAGGTGTCCGCGGCCTTCCTCTTCCATGGCCGCGGCCAAATAGACCGATGACACGCCATGGGCATGGCCCAGTTCCAGGCACCGCTCGGGGCGATGGTTGACGACGAACTGGTAAAGCTCCCAGCCCTCATCGACGCCCAGGTACGGAATGCCGTCCAATGCGGCGCGGACATCGTCAAATTTCATGGACGAAACTTAGAGCAGTATCGGGCCAGATTGAACCATTTGACCGGGATTAATTCGTGTCGTGGCCAGGCGCGCCGCGAACGGCGATGCAGGCCCATCGGCGGCCATCGACGGAGTGACGCAACGCCGCCACGGCGCGAAGGAACCCGGCCTCCGGTGGCGCTCCCCGGTCCCCCGGGTGCGTTGCGGGCCTCGTCCGATGCACACACATCGCACTTCGGCCCGCGCCTGCCCGGCCAACCGATGAGCGCCATCAAATTGATCCAATCTGGCCGGATACTGCTCTAATTATCCACAGATTTCCGCGCCTCCCGCGGAGGTTCTTGTTGCGCGCCGTAACGCCTTCTGGCAGGCTAACCCTTGTAGGATAGATGTCCCACACCCCCTATATGTAGGTAATAACCATATATATGGGGGTATTTCACCTGTCCTTCGAAACAGCAGGCGCCACCGCTTCCGGAAGGCTTCCGCCATGGCACATTTGGATCTACAGACAACCACCTACTCCTCTCATCCGCTGGACGTCGTCGAACACGTGATGCAGGAGCAAAACTGGCGTTTTGACCGCAGCTGCGACGACGAAGTGTCGGCCGAGTACCGCGGCAATTGGTGCGACTACGGCGTCCATTTTGCCTGGTCGACCGAAGTCGACGCCATCCACTTCACCTGTGCCTTTGATATGCGGGTGCCCGAGGCGCGCAAATCCTCGGTTCACCAGCTCTTGGCCCTGGTCAATGATCGCCTTTGGCTGGGACATTTCGGACTTTGGAACAACGAGGGCCTGCCCATGTACCGGCACGCCGTGCTGCTCCGGGGCGCCAGTATTTCTTCACAGCAGATCGAGGATCTGCTCGACGTGGCGGTCTTCGAGTGCGAACGGTTCTATCCCGCCTTCCAGTACGTCATCTGGGGCGGCAAGCCGGCCGACGAAGCCATCGAGGCGTCGATGATCGAGCCCATGGGAGAGGCCTAGGCGGCGCCTCCCGGGAACCATGAAGCCATGAAACTCCTACTCGTCGGCTGCGGGAACATGGGCGGCGCGCTCCTGGCCGGGTGGCTCGATACCGGTGTGAGTCCGGGTGATGTCGTCGGCGTCGATCCGGCCCCGGCGCCGGCGGCCGCCGCGCTTGGGCCGGATATCGTCGGCTCGGCCAAGGAAATACCCGCCGCGTTCAAGCCCGACATGATCATCATCGCGGTGAAACCGCAGGGAATCGAAGACGTGGTGCCGGCGTTCTCGAACCTCGCCGCCGGCGCCGCCACGCTCTCCATCGTTGCGGGAACGACGATCGGCAAACTGAGCGGCCTGATCGGCGGATCGCCGGCGATTGTCAGGGCCATGCCCAACACGCCGGCCGCAATCGGGCGCGGCATCTCGGTGCTCTGCGCCAACGAACGGACATCGGCCACGGCGCGCGAGACGGCCGGAAAGCTCATGTCCGCCGTCGGCGAAGTGGCCTGGGTCGAGGACGAGTCGCTCCTGGATCCGGTGACCGCCGTTTCCGGCAGCGGACCCGCCTATATCTTTCTGCTCGCCGAATGCCTGGCCGAGGCGGGCGTGGCGGCCGGCCTCCCGGGTAACCTGGCGCGGCAGCTCGCCCGGGCGACGGTGGCCGGGGCGGGCGAAATGCTGCACCGGACGGACACCCCGGCGGCGGCCCTGCGCGAAAATGTGACCAGCCCGGGCGGCACCACCGAAGCGGCCCTCGGCGCCCTGATGGCCGATGACGGCATGCAGCCGCTGCTCACAGAAGCGATCCGGCGGGCGACGGAACGCTCCCGGGAACTGGCCGGGTAAAGGTTATTTGGGGAGCCGGACGTTGGCCTCGGCGATGGCCGGTTCCAGAAACTCGCGCAGCATCTCCAAACCCTTGGCCTCCAATTGCCGGACCCTGTCCTTGGAGAGGTTCAGTTCCTTGCCCAGGGCGGCGAGGGTGTGACGCGCCTCGTCCAGGTAGCGGCGGCGGATAATGAACTGCTCCCGGTCGGGCAGCATTTCAAGCGCCTTGGCCAACAAATCGTTGAGCGTCTTTGCATCGCCCTCCTCGGCCAGCCGGTCTTCGGCCGATGCCTCGGGAGACACCAGCGCGTCGAGCCACGACCGTCCGGCCTCGTCACCGGTCCCGCCGTCGAGCGACTGATCCCGCTGGGCGACCCGGCGGGCAAGCCCGCGCACCTCGGCGGCGGTGGTCTCGAAGCGTTCGGCGAGCTTGCTCACGATGTCCTCGCCGAGGGCGTCAGCGCCGTCGATCAGCTCCGAAGTCATGCGGCGCAGGTTCAGGAATAGCGACTTCTGGGCCGAGGTCGTGCCGAGCCGCACCAGCGACCAGGAACGCACGACGTGATCCTGGATAGCGGCGCGGATCCACCACGCCGCGTAAGTCGAAAGCCGGACGTCCTTGTCGGGGTTGAACCGATTCACCGCCTGGATCAGGCCGACCATGCCTTCCTGCACCAGATCGGGCATGGGAACCCCGGATTGCCGGTAATTGGCGGCGATCTTGGCGACGAAGCGGACATGGCTGGTAATCAGCCGGTCGATGGCGTCCGAATCCCCCTCGCCGGCCAAGCGCGCGAGGCGGCGCTCCTCTTCGCGTTCCAGCGGCGCGGTGGCGCGGCCGGCATCCAGCAGGGATCGGCGATCACGCGTCATGAGATGATACCGGACCGGCAAACGGGCCCGCCTCCTCAAGTCGGGGATCATATCGCCGTTCCGCCGCCAACCCCATAGGAAATTGCGGCAATCCGCGGGTCCGGCCGATGCGGGCATGGGAACGCTTGGTGCCCCCCGGAATACGCGATAGAGTGGGTCATCAAAACAGCACCAGGGTTCGGAAAAATGGCGAAACGGCCGTCACCCCGAAACAGGATCATCACGGCGGCGCTCAAGCTGGCGGCGGACAATCCGTGGCGGGACGTCCGCATGGACGACATTGCGGAGGAAGCCAATGTCAAGATGGACGTCCTCACCAGGGAATTCCGGTCGAAATCGGCAATTCTCGGCGGAATTAATTCGATGATCGACGAGGCCATGGTCAAATCGGCGGGGAAGGCGGACCCCGAAGAGACGGTTCGCGACCGGCTCTTCGAGCTTCTGATGGCCCGGTTCGACGCGCTGCAGCCCAACAAGGCGGCCATTCTCTCGATGCTGCGCGGTACCGTCGGCATCGACCCCGGGGCGACGCTGGCGGGTGCCTGCGGCCTCGCAGGTTCCATGCGGATGGCCCTCGACGCGGCGCCGGTGAATACGGGAGGCCGCCTCGGCCGGCTCAAGGTCAACGGGCTGATCGGGGTCTACCTGGCGACGGCGCGAATTTGGATGACCGACGAGACGGACGATCTCGCACCGACCATGGCCGCGCTGGACAAGAATCTCCGGCGTGCCGGCCAGTGGGCCGACATGCTCGAAAAGGGACCGTTCCGGCGGCCGCGCACCAACGCCGCCCAGGAGAGCTGAGCGCGCCGGCGGCATGTCCGATCACATTGCCTACGACGATTTCCTGAAAGTCGATATCCGCGTCGGCAAGGTGATCGACGCTCAGCCGTTCCCCGAGGCGCGCAAACCGGCCATCATTCTGGAAGTCGATTTCGGTCCCGAGGTCGGCACCCGGAAATCGTCGGCGCAGATCACCAAATATTACGAGCCCGAACAGCTGATCGGGCGATTGGTCCTGGCGGTGGTCAACTTTCCCCCCAAGCAGATCGGGCCGATGATGTCCCAATGCCTGGTCCTGGGGGTCCCGGACGAAGAGGGCGAAGTGGTGCTGATCGGCGCCGACCGTGAGGTCCCGCTCGGCGGCCGGCTCTTTTGATTCGAGAACTCAGATCGGCAGAATAACCCGGGCGCGCAGACCGCCCGAGGGCGATTGATCGAGATCGATATCGCCGCCGTGCCCTCGGATCACATCCCGGGCGATCGACAACCCCAACCCGACGCCGCCCGTACCGGTGTTCCGCGAATTATCGAGCCGGAAGAACGGCTTGAACGCGTCGCTCCGCTGATCCTCGGGAATGCCGGGACCGTCATCGTCGATGGTGATCTCGATGGTCTCGCCGCGCTGGCCCGCCCGCACCGAAACGTGCTCGCCGTAGCGGCCGGCGTTTTCGACCAGGTTGGTGACGCAGCGCTTGAACGCGTTCGGGCGCACCGCGACCTGTATATCGCCCTCGGTATGGAGGTCGACGGCGGCGCCTCTGCGCCGGGATTGCCCGACCACCTCGTCGAGCATGCCGCCGATGTCGGTCAGTTCCGGAGTTTCGTCACCCTCGCCGCGGGCAAAGGCAAGGTAACCCTCCAGCATATGCTCCATCTCGGCGACGTCCTCCTTGAGATCCGCCGCCGCCTGGCTGTCCTTGAGCATCGCCAATTGCAATTTCATCCGTGTCAACGGCGTCCGGAGATCGTGTGATACGCCGGACAACATGTCCGTCCGCTGCGCGATATTGCGCTGAATCCGGTCCCGCATGGCGAGGAACGCCGACGCCGCCCGCCGCACCTCGGCAGCGCCCTCGGGCTTGAAATTCGGGGCGTCCCGGCCCTTGCCGAAACTATCCGCGGCCGTCGCCAGACGCCGGATCGGCCGCACCTGATTGCGCATGAAGATGATGGCGACGGCGAACAGGATCAGCGACGTACCCACCATCCACATGACGAAAACATAAGTGGTCGAACTGAACAGCCGCTTGCGGCTGGCAACAATGTCCAGAATCCCATCCTGGAGTTGTATGGAAACCAGGACATGGCGGTCAACGGCTTCCATGTCGATGACGAACGGCTTCTTCACCACCTCATCCAAAGCCTCGAACAGCACGCTTTCGATAAAGCCGCTGGATACCTTGGCCGGAGCGTTGGCGAGAATTTCGCCGCGCCGCATGTTGATGTTCAGGCCCATGGTTTGGGCCGCCAAGCCGACGGTGCTGTTTCGGCCGGGCGGCGCATCCTGTTCCCGCAGCAGTAAAATCAGCGCGCTGATATCGCCGGCAAGGTTACGCGCAAGGCGCACGCTCACCTTGTCCCAGTGGCTCTCCCAGAATACCGCCGCCGAAACGACCTGCAGCAAAATCAGGGGCGTCACGATGATGAGCACCGATCTGCCGAGCAGGCTTCGAGGCAGAAACCGCTTGATCACGTTTGGCCTCTCCTAAGCGTCGCCGCTTCAATCGGGGCGCAAAACATACCCTTTTCCGCGAACGGTTTGAAGATACCTTGGGGCCCGCGGCTCCGGCTCGATTTTGCGTCTCAGCCGATTGACCTGGACGTCGATGGCCCGGTCGCCGCCGCCCGGCGTGAACCGTTTGGCCAGTTCGGCCCGGCTGAAGACAGACCCCGGATTCTCCGCCAGGGCCTTGAGCAGCCTGCCCTCGGAAGCCGTAAGATGGATCGTCGACGCGCCACGCCGAAGTTCCTCGCGGCGGTGATCGAACACCACATCGCCCATCCGGGTTTCCGTCGGCACCTCGGTATCGGCGGGTAAGCGGCGCAGGATGCTTTCAATTCTCAGCACCAGTTCCCGCGGCTCGAAGGGTTTGGCGAGATAGTCATCGACCCCCGCTTCGAGACCCGCAATCCGGTCATCCGCCTCACCTCGTGCCGTCAACATCAGAATCGGCGTGCGCCCCAGCTCCCGCAGGGAAGCGGCAAAGTCGATCCCGTCCTCGCCGGGCATCATCCAATCGAGCACAACAAGATCGAAGGCGAGGCTTTCCATCTTTTGCCGGGCGTCTTCGGCACTCTCGGCCACCGTCACACGGAACCCCGCATCACTCAGGTATTGGTGAAGCAATTCCCGCAGCCGGTCGTCGTCATCGACGACCAGAATATGATTATTGTCGAGGCCCATGGCTCACTATAGATCATCTCCGTTGACGGGACTCAAAAATGGTCTCCCCAGTCCGGCATGGAGACCCGGAGAAAAAGAGCGCCCATCTAGCCTCCGCCGCCTCCTTTCGGCGGCCCCGAGATCATCAGGTCGAGAACGGTGCGAAATCCACGAACCGCGTCCGGTCCCGCGGTGCCGTAGGCGCGGGCGAAACGCCGGCGCTGATCCTCCGACAGGCGGCGCTCGAGTTCGGTCCCTTGCCTGGTCAGATAGAGACGGCGCTGCCGGCGGTCGGTCTCACCCTGGCGCTGTTCCACATATCCTTCCCGAATCAGCTGACTAAGCACCCGCGACAAGCTCTGTTTGGTGATCTGGAGAATATCGAGAAGTTGGCGCACGGCCATGCCCGGGTACCGGCCGACGAAGAAAATGACCCGGTGATGGGCACGCCCGAAACCGTACTCGGTCAGGATTCTGTCCGGCCGGGCGATGAAATCACGGTAGGCGAAGAACAGGTGCTCCATACCCGCCCGTAATTCCTCCTCGGCGTCGGGGGCGGCGTCGTCCGGTTGATCGGTAAGCGGAGTATCCATGGGGCGCCTAAGTAATCGTCCGGTAAATTAGAGCCGAAAATATATGTCAGTGTTATTGACATATATGCCAGGGATTGATAAAAAACGCAATATGATTCCTGGGGTTAAGTTGACTTAGAAAGATAATTTCATGGCTGGCTCTACGTTTGACGACCGCGACGGCCTCATCTGGTACGACGGCGAAATGGTGGAATGGCGAAGCGCCAATATCCACATTCTCTCACACGCCCTTCATTACGCCTCCAGCGTTTTCGAGGGTGACCGGGTTTACGGCGGTAAAATTTTCAAACTCACCGAGCATACGGAACGGCTGATCAATTCAGGCCGCATACTGGGTTTTGAGATCCCGTACTCGGTCGAAGAAATCAACGCCGCCTGCATCCAGTGTTGCGAGGCCAACAATATCGTCGACGGCTACGTGCGGCCGGTTGCGTGGCGCGGCAGCGAGATGATGGGTGTCTCGGCGCAGGCCACCAAGATCCACTTGGCGATCGCAGTGTGGGACTGGCCATCCTATTTCTCGCCCGAGGCGCGGATGAAGGGTATCCGTCTGAAGACCACCGAATGGCGGCGTCCGGCGCCCGATACGGCCCCGGTGCACGCCAAGGCGGCCGGGCTCTACATGATATGCACCATGTCGAAGCACGCGGCCGAAGCCGAAGGCTACGATGACGCCCTGATGCTCGATTGGCAGGGCCGGGTCGCCGAATGCACCGGCGCCAACATCTTCTTCGTCATGGAGGACGGCAAAATCCATACGCCGACGCCGGACTGCTTCCTCGACGGCATCACCCGCCGCTCGGTCATCGAGCTGGCGGAGAAGCGGGGCTATGACATCATCGAGCGGCGTATCATGCCGGAGGAAATCGGCGCCGCAGAGGAAGTGTTCGTGACCGGCACCGCCGCCGAGGTGACGCCCGTCGGCGCCATCGACGACCACGCCTTTACCGTCGGCGAGATCACCCGGACCCTGATGGCCGATTACGACAAGCTCGTCGGCAAGTCCGATGTCGACGCGGCGTCGGCCGCCTAGGTCTTGAGCGGCTGGGAAACCGATCGCCTCAAATCGCGGATGCGGGTCCAAGCGCTGATCCGCCATTTCGACCGGCAGAACATCAGCGCCGTGGTCCGGCGCAGCGGCGACGACGACGCAGGCGCGCTATTGATCGTCATCGACCGGCGGGAGGGAAGCCCGAGCATCCTTAGCGAGGTGCGCAATCCCGAGGGCGCCCTCGAATGGTCGGAACGCCGGCTTGCCGAGAATGAGGACCTCCCTGGAATCCTTGAAAAACAGGCCCATTTCGACCCCGACATCTGGATCGTCGATATCGACGATCCGGATTCTCGTGTCACCATCGACGGAATCGTGATTTGATGGCCGTTCAACCTGAATATCAGGCCATATGCTGAAAAGGGGCTGAAAAGGGGAATATCATGATACGCGCTGGTTCGTTCATATTCGCCGCAGTCGCCGGAGCCGCCGTTCTGGCGGGAGGTTCGGCAAACGCCCAGCAACTTGTCCAGAAGCCGCAGCCCACATTCCCTTGCGGCGTCGGCTTTGTTCACAACACCCATCCCCTGCTTCATCAGGCTGGTTTCACCCTCGCCGATGTGACGGCCGATCAGGTGCGGCTGACCTTCATCGGACACGCATCGTTCGATCTCCGCTCGCCCCGGGGCGTCCGGGCCGTTACCGACTACAACGACAATTACCCGCCGCGCACCCCGCCCGATATCGCGACCATGAATATCAATCGCGGCAACCACTCCTCCTACAACGTCGACCCGGGCGTGAAGCACGTGCTGCGCGGCTGGAACACCGGCACCGGCCTGCCGCGCCACGACATCCGGCTGAAGGATGTCCGGGTCTACAACATCCCGACCAATATCTCCGATTTCGGCGGCCGCGCGACCAATGACAGCTCGATCTTCGTCTTCCAGATGGGGGGACTTTGCATCGCCCACATGGGCCATATGCGGCACGCGCTGAATGCCGAGCAGCTTCAGGCGATGGGCCGCATCGACGTGGTGCTGATGCCGGTCGATCGGCGGGTCACGCAGAGCATCGAGGAAATTCTCCACAATTTGGGTGAACTCAAGCCGCGGGTGATCATCCCCATGCACTTCTTCAGCATGGGTCTGGCCATGGAGTTCACCGAGCGGGTCAAGGACCGCTACGCCGTCAGGCTTCTCGACGCCACCACCATCGACGTGCGCCGCGACAAACTGCCGGTGAATACCGAGGTCTGGCTGATGCGGCCGATCGCCGGGTTTTTCTCCGGCGGCGGCGATTTCTAAAGCACGCCGCCCGGTGATTTCAGCGCCCGGCGGCTTAAATCCCTGGTGATATAGGCAAACGCATCGTCGACCGTGTCGGCGCGCCGAACCGCCTTCAGATCGGAAGGGCTGATCGTGCCGAACTCGGCCAGCGCCTCCAGATTCATCACCTTGTCCCAATAGTCGTTGCCATAAAGGACCACGGTCACCGGTTTGGTGAGCTTGCCGGTTTGATTGAGGGTCAGCACCTCGAACAATTCGTCGAGCGTCCCGAACCCGCCCGGGAAGACGATCAGCGCCTTGGCGAGGTAGATGAACCAAAACTTGCGCATGAAGAAGTAGTGAAACTCGAACCCCAGATGATTGGTGATGTAGGGGTTCTCGTGCTGCTCGAAGGGCAGCGAAATACCGAGCCCGATATTCAGGCCCTTGGCCTCGGACGCGCCTCGGTTCGCCGCTTCCATGATCCCCGGGCCGCCGCCGGTGCAGACCACAAACCGCCGGCCGTCGGCGTCCAACTCCTTTGACCAGGCGGTCAGCCGGCGGGAGAGCTCCCGGGCCTCCTCGTAGTAGCGGGACATCTTCAAATCCCGTTCGGCGGCAGTCACGTCGCCGCCCCCGGCACGGGCGGTCCGGAGTTGGGCGCGGGCCTGCCGCCGGGAGAGGGTCCGGGCCGAGCCGAAAAATACGATCGTGTCCTTCACGTCGTAGTGGTGGAAGCGGGCCTCCGGTTCCAGGTACTCGGCCTGGATACGCAGTGAACGGGCATCGGGGCTATCGAGAAACCGCTCGTTCCGGTAGGCCTTTACCGGGCTCTTGCGGGCTTTGGCCATGTCGGCCTCCCTTGTCGATGGAGGTTGGTCACTCGGAGGCGGGCTTGTCGGCCCATCGCGCCGCCGCGTCATCGTCGGATTGGCGGGCGGCGACCCAGCGCTCGCCGTCGCCGGTTTCCTCGAGCTTCCAGAACGGCGCATTTGTCTTCAGCCAGTCCATGAGAAATGCGGCGCTCTCGAAGGCCGCCCGGCGATGGGCCGAAGCAGTCGCCACGAAAACGATCCGGTCGCCCGGCTCCAGCCGGCCGTGACGGTGAATTATCGTGCAGCCTTCAAGGGGCCAGCGGCGCATGGCCTCCGCTTCGATCTCTTCCAACCGGCGGCGGGTCATCTCGGGATAGTGCTCGAGGGTCATGGCCCCGATCCGTTCGCCGTCGGCGATGTCCCGCACCAGCCCGATGAACGAGCACACGCCCCCGATCCCGGCGTTGCCCTTGGTAAGCGCCTCAAGCTCGGCTCCCGGATCGAAGTCCTCGGCCTGCACCCGGATCATGCTGCTAGCCCCCGGTTACCGGCGGAAAGAAGGCAACCTCGTCGTCCGGGCCGACCGCGGCGTCGATTTTCACGTACTCGTAGTTGATTGCCGCGCGGATCGCGGCCATGTTTTGGAACATGCCGGTGTAGGGCTCGCCCCTTTCCTTCAGCCAGTCGACGAGCTGGCCGAGATCGGTCACGGTGGCCGGCGGGTTCACGGTCTCCTCGCTGATGCCCGCCTTTTCCTTCATCCAGGCGAAATACACCAATTTCACCGCAGCACCTCGTTGAACGGAACGAATTCGACAAGCTCGCCGGCCTGCACCGCCTCGCAGGCCTCGTCGAGCACCACCAACCCATCAGATTGAACCATGGATGTCAAAATTCCCGACCCTTCTTCGGGAAATTTGACCGCCGCCAGCGTGCCGTCGGCCTGCGCCTCCAGCCGGGCCCGCAGCCACTCCCGGCGCCCGGATTTCTTCTTGAAGTCAAAGGCGGAGGGTACCCGATAGGATGCCGCCGCGAGATTCTCGGCCCCGGCGAGGCGCAGCAGGATCGGGCGGGCAATCTGCATGAACGTAACCATGCTCGCCACCGGATTGCCCGGAAGTCCTATGAACGGCACCTCGCCGCCGCCGCCCGGGATGCAGCCGAGCGCGATGGGCCGGCCGGGTTTGATGGCGAGATTCCAGAAAAACAGGCTGCCCAGGTCCTCGACCGCGCCGCGGATATGGTCTTCCTCGCCCATGGACACCCCGCCGGACGTAATCACCACGTCATGATCCGCCGCGGCATCGGCGAGACCCCGGCGAATCACGTCCGCTTCATCCTTGAAAATCCCAAGGTCGGTGGGCGCACAGCCCAATCCGTCCAGCAGGCTCAACAAGGTGTACCGGTTGATGTCGTAGATGCTGCCGTCATCCAGCGTCTCACCCGGGTCCCGCACCTCATCCCCGGTTGAGAACACGGCCACCCCGAGACGGCGGTAGACCGGCAGCCGTTCCAGCCCCAGGGACGCCGCCATGCCGATTTCCTGGGGCCGCAGCAGCGTACCCCGGCGCATCACCACATCGCCCGCCCGCACGTCCTCGCCGGCACGGCGCAGATTGGCCCCGCGTTTGATCCCGTCGGGAAGCGTCACCCGGCCACCGGAGACTTCACAATCCTCGACCATGAAGATGGTATCGGCGCCGTCGGGCACCGGCGCGCCGGTGAAAATCTTGTAGGCGTTGCCCCGTTCGGCGGATCGGCCCAATGGATGGCCGGCGGCGACGGTGCCGTCGATACCGAGCGTCGTTGGAGCTTCCGGGTCGAGGTCATCGAAAATTACCGCAAATCCGTCGACGGCGGCATTGTCGTGGGGCGGAATTTGGCGCGCCGAAACGATGTCCTCGGCAAGCAGCCGGCGGGCCGCGGCCCGGGTCGCCACCTCCTCCGTCCCCGCCATCGGCACCAGCATCCCGGAGAACCGGGCAAGCGCCTCGGCGACGGTCATCCGGGCGCCCGATGTCGCAAAACAATCGTTGAAGGTGGGCGACTTCATGCCGTCCTCAGGCGGCCTTCAGGCGGCAATGCTCGATGATAAATCGGGCCACCGCCCCGGCATCGTTAATGTCGAGCACCGGCACCGTGGCGTCCTCCAGGCGTTCGTCGCTGGCGATCGCGACGATGTAGGGATCTTCGCCCTGGATCATCGGCTTGCCCACGCTCGGCCGGTGGACCTCGATTTTGGGGTGGGGATTGTACTTGAACCCTTCGACGATCAGCAGATCGACGGGGCTCATCAGCGCCACCAGCTCATCGAGGGTCGGTTCTTCCTCGCCGCGAAGCTCGTGCATCAACGCCCAACGGCTCGACGTGCCGATCATCACCTCGGTCGCCCCCGCCTCGCGGTGACGGAAGGTGTCCTTGCCCGGACGGTCGATATCGAACTGGGTATGCGCGTGCTTCAGGGTCGAAACGCTGTTTCCCCGGCGGATCAGTTCGGGCAACAGCTTCTCCACCAGCGTCGTCTTGCCGCTGCCGCTCCAACCGATAATGCCGAAGATCCGCATGAACCGGTCTCTCAGCCCGCGTCCTTGGCCGCGGTTTGTTCGTTGTCCGCCGCCTCGATATGGCGAAACCCCGCCCTCAGGTAGTCGTAGCCGGTCACCAATGTCAGCAGCGCCGCGAGCCACAGGCCGATTTCACCGATCAGAGTGGTCGAGAACGGGCCGAAATCGGGGCCCGCGGGGCCGACGATCAGGAAGCCGAGGGCCACCATCTGCAAGGTCGTCTTCCAGCGGGCCAGCTTGCTCACCGGCACGCCGACCCGGACACCGGCCAGGAACTCCCGCAGTCCCGACACCAGTATTTCCCGGCACAGGATGACGACCGCCGGCAGCACCGCCAGTCCATCGACCCGTTCGGACCAGACCAGCATCAGCAACAGCGCCGAGACCAGCAGCTTGTCGGCGACGGGATCGAGGAATTTTCCGAACAGGGATTGCTGCCTGAGCGCGCGGGCCGCGTATCCATCGAAGAAATCGGTGACGCCGGCGAGTGCCAGAATTGCCAGTCCGAGCCAATTGCCGAAGGGCGAGTCCATATAGAAACTCGCCACCAGGACCGGGATCGCGGCAATCCGCGACATGGTCAGCATGTTCGGCAACTGTGTCAGCATCGGACCTACTTCCCCTCGCCGGGATGCCCGGTCTCGTCAGTCCTCGGCGTGGAACCAGCCATAAATTCTGGCCGCCATCGCCTTGCTTATTCCCTCGACCGCCTCCAGATCGGCCAGCCCCGCCTGGGAAACCGCTTTCGCGGACCCGAAATGATGCAGCAGGGCCTTCTTCCGGACGCCGCCGATACCCTCGATTTCGTCCAAGGGCGATCGTTCGATATCCCGGGAACGCCGCGCCCGGTGGCTGCCGATGGCAAACCGGTGCGCTTCGTCCCGGAGACGTTGGAGAAAATAGAGGACGGGGTCGCGGTTGTCCAAGCGAAAGGGCCGGCGCCCGGGGACGAAAATCCGCTCTCGCCCGGCATTGCGGTCCGGGCCCTTGGCGATCGCGGCCAGCGCGACATCGTTGACGCCGAGCTCGTCGAACACCTCCCTGGCGGCGCTCAGGTGTCCGGCGCCGCCGTCGATCAGCACCAGATCCGGCCATTGCCCCTCCGCCCGATCCGGATCCTCCTTCAGCGCCCGGGCAAATCGCCGGGTCAGCATCTCCCGCATCATGGCGTAGTCGTCGCCCGCCTCGGCGTCGCCAGCCTCGCCATCGGGCCCCGCCGAGCGGATGTTGAACTTTCGATAGGCGTTCTTCATGAACCCGTCGGGACCGCTGACGATCATTCCACCGACCGGTTTGGCGCCGGAGATATGGCTGTTGTCGTACACCTCGATGCGTTCGGGGCGATTGTCCAACTCGAACAGCTCGGCCACGCCGTCGAGCAGCTCCCGCTGGGTCGCGCTCTCGCCGAGACGCCGGCCGAGCGCCCGTTCGGCGTTTTCGAGGGCGAAGGCGACCAAGCCCAACTTGCCGCCGCGCCTGGGCACCTGCAGCCGCACCTTGCGGCCGGCCTTTTCGGTCAGTGCGGCCGCCAAAAGGACCGGCTCGGTCACCTGACCGCTGAGCAGGAGCAGCCGGGGCGGCTCCTTGTTGGTGTAGAACTGCCCCACAAAGGCTTCGAGGATCTGGTCCTTGGTCGCCTCGCTGCCATGGGACGGATAGTAGGCGCGGTTGCCGAAGTTGTAGCCGCCCCGGACGAAAAACACCTGGATGCAGCTCTGTCCGCCCGCCTGATGGAGGGCGATGACGTCGGCGTCCTCCAGGCCCTGGGCGCTGATGTCCTGGCGTGCCTGTACGCTTGTCATGGCCTTGATCCGGTCCCGGATTTCCGCGGCCTTCTCGTACGCCTGGGCGTCGCTGGCCGCCTGCATCCGGCGGGACAGTTCGCGCTGAATTTCCGCCGACTTGCCGGTGAGAAAATCGCGCGCCTGGGCCACGAGGTCGCCGTACTCGCTCTCGCTGATTCGGCCGACGCACGGCGCCGCGCAACGTTTGATCTGATGCAGCAGGCAGGGCCGGGTGCGTGCCGCAAAAACCGAATCCGTGCAGGTGCGGAGCAAAAAGGCCCGCTGCATGACGTGCAGGGACTGATTGACCGCACCGGCCGACGCAAAGGGCCCGAAATATTCTCCTTCCCGCTTGCGCGCCCCGCGATGCTTCAGCACCTGCGGGAAGGAATGGTCGGCGGTGATGAGAATCAACGGAAAGGACTTGTCGTCGCGCAGCAGGATGTTGTAACGCGGCGTCAGCTTTTTGATCAGGTCGGCTTCGAGCAGCAGCGCCTCGGCCTCGGTGTGCGTGGAGACGAACTCCATGGACCGGGTCTGGGCGACCATGCGCCGGATGCGCGGGGATTGGCGATTTGGGTTGGCGTAGCTGGTCACCCGCTTGCGGATGTTTTTCGCCTTGCCGACGTAGAGGACATCGCCGGCCTCGTTGATCATCCGGTAAACGCCGGGCGTGGCCGGCGCCTTGGGCAGACAGGACTTGATGATTTCGGCACCCTTGGGCGCGGACGCGTCCGCCTTCGGCTCGGTCTTGAGCCGGTATTCCGTCCGGCGCGGTCCGACGATCTCGTTGCCGTCCTTAGACATGCTTTCGCGTCACCCTCGGCGTTGCCCTGGAGCGAATCATGTCGTTTCACGTGAAACGCTCTGTCAATATATTCCACCGCAAATACGCCGTCGTGGATAAGTCCATCCACCCGGGATTTGCTCCGGTCGAATTATATCCGCCAACGCTGTGAATAAGCTTGTTGAAAACAGTGCGGCTGCCCGCCGCGGATTAACATTTCTGTTGACGGCACAATATGCACAAAATTGGTGCGGTTTTTTTAACTCTCTGATATTAATGGATTATTTGATCAGATTCCTTCACATCCCTGTCAAAAAAGGGGCATCGTCACAATACGGGAATCAAACCCGAAAGCCCTGCATCCTGTGCACAACTTGCGCCACTTTCGTCAATAAAATGTCATAATCGCAATGGGTTGCGCCCCGTTGCCGAAAAAGCGGCTCAGGAAATGCGGGACCGCTCGATCTCCACGCCGGCGCTTGTCGCGTCCTCGAATACGTCGAGCTTTTCGATCCGGACCCGGGCGACGGTAACCCGCTCATCGGAAAGGCACATGTCGGCGATCCGTTCGGCCAAGGTCTCGACCAGGTTGACATGGCCGTCCGCCACCAGCGCCCGAATGCCCTCCGCCACGTCCTCGTAGCACACCACATGCTCCAGTCTGTCGCCGATCGCGGCGATACCCTCTTGCACCGCCAGATCGAGATTGATCCGCACGCGCTGGCTCTGTTTGCGTTCATGTTTATGGACGCCGATGAAGCAGGTCAGCGTAAGGTCGCGGATAAATACGTGCCGGACCGATGTTTTGGCATCGGCAATCCGGAAGGCATGAACCACATTTGAATCGGATGGCGGCATGGTCGGATCGGCCCGTCCCGGTTGGTCTATTCGTCTTCGTCACCGGCATCGGCGGCCGGGGACGCCCAGCCGAGATGCTGTCCAGAGTCGAGAGCAATCATTTGCCCGGTCATCGACGGCGTCGCAAGGATAAAGCGCACCGCCGAGGCAATTTCCTGCGGGCGGACCCGCCGGGCGAGAGGGGTACGCTCCCACTGTGCCCGGAACCGGTCTTCCGACTGCCGCGGCGACGGCAGGGTCGGGCCCGGTCCGACCGCATTGACCCGGATGGCGGGCGCCAGCGCCAGCGCGGCGGTCCGGGTCAGGGTCCAGAGACCGGCCTTACTCAACGTGTAGGATGAAAAATGCGGCGTCAGGTTCCACACCCGTTGGTCCAGAATGTTGATAATATTGCCGTTTTCGCCCCGGTACTGGCCCGCGAAGGCTTGCGTGAGAACGAACGGCGCCCGCAGATTGACCTCCATGTGCGCATCCCAGCTTTCCCGGTCCGTATCACCGAGAGCGTCGCGCTCGAACACCGAGGCGTTATTGACCAGACAGTCGACGGCGCCCATCTCGTCGACGACCCGTGGGATCAGTCCCCGGACCTGAGCCTCGTCCCGGAGGTCGGCCCGGTAGAGGGCTACCTCGGCGCCCCGCGCCCGGAGATCGGCCGCCCCGGCCTCGGCTTCGCCGGCCGAGCCGCCGTAGTGGAGCGCGATTCGCCAGCCGTCCTCGGCCAGCGCGTCGACGATAGCCTTGCCGATGCGCCGGGCGGCGCCGGTGATCAGGACGGTACCGGCAGGTTCATTGGTCATGGGTGCAGCATAAAAGTCCCGCGCCGCCGCGCAAGGAAGTCGGTCCCGGGAAGATCAGGCGGGAATAACACGATCGATGCCGAGGCCGATGGCGCCGATATAAGCGATATACATGATCAGGAAGGCGAGCGCCGGCGCCCGGCCGATCTGACGCAGGCCGCCCATCATGAACGGCAGCAGCAACAGCGTCGCCCCGATCATGATCCAGAGGTCGAAATTGATCACCCGGGCCTCGACCGTGACCGGCGTGATCACGGCGACAACGCCGATGACCCCCAGAACATTGAACAGGTTGCTGCCGACCACATTGCCGAGCGCCACATCCGGGTGGCCGCGATAGGCGGCAACCACCGACACGACGAGTTCGGGCAGCGAGGTGCCGAGGGCCACCACCGTCAACCCGATCACCGCTTCACTCACGCCGAACAGGCGGGCCGCCGCCACGCCGCCCCGCACCACCAACTCGGCTCCGGCGAGCAGGGCCGCGAGACCGGCAAGGAACATGAGGACCGCGACGAGCAGATTTGCCGGCGGCATCCCCGAATCCCCGGCCATGCCGCCGGCGGCGCCCTCGCCGGCGGCCTCGCGCTTGTAGGAGTTCCAGAGGAAATACGAGAAGGCGATCAGCAGGACGGCGCCCGACCAGACGTCGACCACGCCGCGAAATGAAAGCGCCGAGAAAATCAGCGTGCCGGCCAGCAGTATGAGTCCGTTCCGGCGAAGCTCGGTGGACACGCAGGCGATGGGCGTCACCAGGGCCGCCGCACCAAGAATCAGCAGAATATTCGCGATGTTCGAGCCGACCACATTACCGACGGCCAACCCCGGCGCACCCGACAGCGCCGCGTTCAGGGACACCAGCAGCTCGGGCGCCGAAGTCCCGAAGGCCATAACGGTCATACCGATAACCAAGGTCGAAATGCCGAACCGCCGCGCCAGCGCGACGGCGCCGCGGACCATGACTTCGGCCCCGCCCAGCAACAACAGGAATCCACCGATGATTTGCAGCGCGATGATCATGAAGACGAATGAGTGACCGGAAAGAGTTAAACCTTGGATAAGGCGTGGCCGCACTATGGTCGGGACGCGGGCAAAATCAATGTCTTTGTAGGCTCGACAATACACACCGGTGTGCTATTTAGCCGCCCGTGGCATTCGCCGGACGTCAGGAGTTGGGCCCGGAAATGAAATTTCTTCAGACCGGTATTTACATCGCGTTGATCGTCGCCGTGAACTGGGCGTTCTCCGTGGTCGATCCCGTCATCCTGCCGAACGGCGCGGCATGGCCGCCGGTTTCCCTGATCGTCGGGTTCATTTTCGTCTCCCGGGATTTCGCCCAGCGGGCAATCGGGCACTGGGTCATCATCGCCATGCTTGTCGGCGGCGCCATCAGCTTCTTCATGGCCAGCCCCCAGATCGCCATGGCCAGCGTCGCGGCCTTCCTGGTCGCCGAATTCATCGACTGGGCCATCTACAGCTTCACCGGCCGGACCCTGTCCCAGCGGATTCTGCTCTCCAGCATCGTCGCCACCCCGGTCGACAGCGCGGTGTTTCTCTACATGGCCGGGTTCGGCTCGCCGTTCGCGGTGCTGATCCAGACGCTGAGCAAGCTGGCCGGCGCGGTGATCGTCTGGTGGATCATCCGGCGGCGGGAGAAGAGCGAAGCGGCGTCCGCCTAGAGCGGCTCCACGTCGCCGAGCGCGCGGGCATTGGCGAAATCGTCGGCGAAGGCTTGCAGCGTGCCGGCCTCGATGGCGTCCCGAAGCCCGGTCATCAGGTCTTGGTAATATTGGAGGTTGTGCCGGGTCATCAGCATGGCGCCGAGAATCTCGTCCGATTTGACCAGATGATGCAGGTACGCCCGGGAATGGTCCGTGCATGCCGGGCATCGGCACGTTTCGTCCAGCGGGCGCGGGTCCCTGGCATGGCGGGCATTGCGGATATTGACCTCGCCCCGGCGGGTGAACGCCTGACCGGTACGCCCCGAACGGGTGGGCAGCACGCAGTCGAACATGTCGATGCCGCGGAGAACCGCGCCGACGATATCGTCGGGCTTGCCGACCCCCATCAGGTAGCGGGGCCGGTCCCCGGGTAACGCCGGTACGGTGACATCGAGGGTCGCGAACATGGCCTCCTGCCCCTCCCCGACGGCAAGACCGCCGACCGCATATCCATCGAACCCGATATTCACCAACCCGTCGGCGGACCTGAGCCGCAGGTCCGGGTTGATCCCGCCCTGGACGATGCCGAACAGCCCGTAACCGTCCCGCTCGACGAACGCCTCCTTGCAGCGGGCCGCCCAACGTTCCGACAGGCCGACCGAGGCCAGAAGGTCCTCATCCGACGCCGGCAGGGCAACGCACTCGTCGAGCACCATGGTGATATCGGAATCAAGCCGATGCTGGATTTCGACCGAACGCTCCGGGCTCAGCTTGTAGCGGCCGCCATCGATGTGGGATTGGAACTCGACGCCGTCTTCGGACATCTTGCGGAGTTTGGCGAGCGACATCACTTGAAAGCCGCCGGAATCGGTCAGGATCGGTCCCGGCCAGTTCATGAACTCATGCAAGCCGCCCAAATCATCGATGAGTTCGGCGCCGGGACGCAGCATCAGGTGATACGTGTTGCCGAGAATAATCTGGGCGCCGGTCGCCGCCACCGCCTCGGGCGTCATCGCCTTGACCGTCGCCGCCGTGCCCACCGGCATGAAGGCCGGCGTCTCGACACTGCCATGCGCGGTGGTCAATCGTCCCCGGCGCGCTTCGCCGTCGACCGCCAACCGTTCGAACCCGATACCGGTCATGAATGCGGCTCCAGCAGACAGCAGTCGCCGTATGAATAGAACCGGTAACCCGACGCGACGGCGTGGGCGTACGCGCCTTTCATCCGCTCCATTCCGGCGAAGGCGGACACCAACATGAACAGGGTGGACCTGGGCAGATGAAAGTTGGTCAGCATCAGATCGACGGCCTTGAATTCGTATCCGGGGGTTATGAACAAATCCGTCTCGCCGTCAAAGCGATGAATCCGCCCATGCCCGTCCGACGCGCTCTCCAAAAGCCGCACCACCGTCGTGCCCACCCCGATGATGCGGCCGCCGGCGGCACGCGCCTCGTTGATCCGCCGGGCCGCGCCCGATGACACCTCGCCCCACTCCCCGTGCATGACGTGGCCGTCCGTGTCGTCCGCCTTCACCGGCAGGAACGTACCGGCGCCCACGTGGAGCGTCAGGGTCGAATGATCGATGCCCGCATCGGCCAATCGCTCCATCAGCGCAGGAGTGAAGTGCAGCCCGGCGGTCGGGGCGGCCACCGCGCCCTCACGCGCCGCGAACATGGTTTGATAATCCTCCCTGTCTTCGTCGTCCCCGGTCTTTTCCCGCTTGATGTATGGCGGCAACGGCATCCGGCCATGCGCCTCGAGGGCGGCAAACAGGCCGTTCCGGGTGGTTTGGAAATCCAGCACCACCTCGCCGGCATCCCGCTTCGCGGTTACCGCCGCGCGCAGACCGGGGGCGAACGCAATGGCATCACCCTCCTTCAGACGCTTTGCCGGCCGGGCGAAAGCCGCCCAAATCCCTTCCCCCTCCTCTTTGTGAAGGGTGACTTCGATGGACGCGTCGCCGCGCGATCCCCGCAGGCGGGCGGGAATAACCTTGGTGTCGTTGAAAACCATCAGGTCCCCCCGACGAAGCAGGCCGGGCAGGTCGCTCACCCGGTGATCGGCCAAGCCGCCGGACACATGCAGCAGCCGCGCGGCGTCACGCGGTTCCACGGGACGCTGTGCGATTGCCGAGGCGGGCAGCTCAAAATCGAATTCGTCGAGACGCATGGTTCGGGCCGTTGATGTGGCGGCGCGGACCCTATCCCAAACCGGCCCGGGCGAGAACCGCTTTGACGATCAATCCAGGCTGGGCACGGCCAAGGATGCGAACTATTTTGGGGTCATGGAGACCGCATGATCGACAAAATCTACAACAAGGACGTGCTCCGGCTGGCGGGAAATATCGGGCGCATCGGCCGGTTGGAAGACCCCGATGTCAGCGTCACCCGGACCGCACCGCTGTGCGGCAGCGGCATCGTTGCCGACCTCGGGATCGAAGATGGCGTGGTCACCGACTATGCGCAGGAAATCAAGGCCTGTGCCTTGGGTCAGGCGGCCGCGTCGGTGATTGCCGAGCACGTCATCGGGTCCGATCTGACGGAACTCGGTGCTTTGCGGGACCGAATGGCCGCCATGCTGGCCGGCGACGGACCGCCCCCCGAGGGCAAATGGGCGGCGCTTGCCGCCCTGGCGCCGGCCAAATCCGCCACCTCGCGCCATGGCGCCATCATGCTGGCGGTCGACGCGGCTATCGAAGCGCTCGAACAGACAACCGTGACGACGGGCGCCGCCTGAGATGCAGCACTCGCCGGTCCTGGCAGACGTCCTGATCTTCCTGGTCGCCGCCGTCGTCATCGTCCCCCTCCTCAAACGTCTGAAATCGAGCCCGGTGATCGGCTACCTGGCGGCGGGCATTCTCATCGGCCCCCACGGATTCGGCTTCATCGGCGATGCCGAGGGCGCCCAGGCGCTGGCCGAGTTCGGCGTGGTATTTCTGCTGTTCACCGTCGGCCTTGAATTGTCCTTCGGACGGCTCAAGCAGCTCCGGAATTATGTGTTCGGTCTGGGCACGGCCCAGGTCGCGCTCACCGGCGCCATCATCTTCGGGACCGCGCTGGCGTTCGGGATTTCCGTCAACGCGGCAATCGTCATCGGGGCGGGCCTCGCCTTGTCGTCGACCGCGTTCGTCCTGCAACTGCTGACCGAGCGCGGCGAGCGGGCCACACCCTACGGCACCATGTCTTTCGCCGTTTTGCTGTTCCAGGATTTGATCATCGTGCCGTTGCTGATCCTGGTGCCGTTGCTGAACGAGCAGGGCTCCTCCCTGCTGACGGCGATCGGCGAGGCGGGCCTGAAGGCCGTTCTCGCACTGGTCGTCGCCGTCGTCGCCGGCCGGCTGGTGCTGCGGCCGGTCTACCGGCTGATCGCCGCGTCCGGCAGTACCGAGCTGTTCGTCGCCGCCACCCTGCTGGTCGTACTGGGTACGGGCTGGGTCTTCTCCGTGGTCGGCCTCTCCATGGCATTGGGCGCCTTCCTCGCCGGACTGTTGCTCGCCGAGACCGAGTACCGGCATCAGGTCGAGGCCGATATCCGGCCGTTCCGCGGGCTGTTTCTCGGCCTGTTCTTCATGTCGGTAGGCATGGTGGTCGATTTCCGGGTGGTCATCGCGGAGTGGCTGCCGATCCTCGGCATCGTCGCCGGCCTGCTGATCGGGAAGCCGATCGTCATCGGCCTTCTGTGCCGGGCCTTCGGCCTGTCGACCACCGTTTCGGGGCGGGTGGGCTTGATCCTTGGCCAGGGCGGGGAGTTCGGCTTCGTCATCTTCGGCGCGGCCATGGCAGCCGGCATCCTCTCCCCCGAGATGGGCGCCATACTGTTCGCCGCGGTGACCATCACCATGGCGCTGACGCCCCTGATGGCCTATTTCGGCGACAGGTATGCCGAATGGCTGACCCCCGGCGTGGTCCCGCCCGCCTCGGACGTCAGCAAGGCCGGCGGCGAGCTGGAAGACCATATCATCATCATCGGGTTCGGGCGGGTCGGTCAGACCGTCGCCATGGTGCTCAATGCCACGAACACCCCCCACATTGCCCTCGACCGGGATTACCGGCTGGTCGCCCAGTGTCAGCATCACGGAACCGAGGTCTATTACGGCGCCGCCACCGAAATCTCGGTAATCACCGCGGCGGGTGCGGCCCGGGCCCGGGCGGTGGTCATCACGATCAACGAGCGGGAGGATGTCAGCCGGGCAGTGCGGGAACTGCGATCCGCATATCCGGACCTGGCGATTTACGTCCGCGCCCGGGACCTGACCCACGTCCGCCAGCTTGAGGATTTGGGCGCAACCGCCGTGGTTCCGGAAACCCTCGAGGCCAGCCTTCAGCTCGGCGGCATCATTATCCGCGCCATCGGCATCAGCGCCGAGGATAGCGCCGACACGCTCGATGCGTTCCGCGAGGATGATTACGCCATGCTCCACGAAATCATCGCCTCCCGGAGCGGCACCCGGCAAAGCGGCTAGTTGCAGATGCCGCAAATCATGTGACTCTTCCGGGGCGGCTGGCTAATCTCCGCCGCATGGCTTCGACATCGATCCCCGGAATGCTGAAACCCCTGTCAGCCTTGTTCCTCGCGGCGGCTGTCCTCGCGGGCGCCGCTGCCGCGTCGGCGCAGCAGGCGCCTGCCGCACCGGCCGTCGGCCAAGCGGAGCTCGAGTCCCTGCTCAAGTCCGTCGAGAACGACGCCGAGCGGCAAAAACTGATCGATCAACTGAAGGCGCTGATCGCCGCCCGGCAGCCGGCGGGCGACGGGCCAAAACCGGCCGCGTCCGTCGGCACCAGGGTCATTGGCACGCTCGCCCAGCGCGTGAAGGATGCCAGCGAGGCGTTTCTCGATGCGGGCACCGCCCTGGACGACGCGCCCAAACTGCTGGACTGGCTATCGGATCAGGTAACGGATACCGAAGCCCGCGAGCGTTGGCTGCGGATCATATTGAAGCTGATTGTGGTGGCGTTTGCCGCGGTCGCGGCCGGAATCGCCGCCGGGCGGGTATTGCGCCGGCCGCGGGACGCCATCGAACAGCAATCCAGCGAGTCCGTGCTCGTGCGCCTGCTGTTCCTCGCGATCCGCACGCTGCTCGACTTGATCCCGGTCGCGGCGGCGGCGGTTGCGGGTTACGCCATCCTCCCGATCACCGAGCCGGCCGATCTCACGCGCCTGGTGGTCGTCACCGTCATCAATGCCTACGTCCTCGCCGGCGCCGTTATGGTCTTCGCGCGCATGATCCTCGCGCCCCGGGTACAGGGGCTGCGGTTCATTCCCGCCTCCGGCGAGACCTCCAACTACCTCTATATCTGGGTACGGCGATTTACGTTCATCTGGGTTTACGGCTCCTTCGGGATCGCCGCCGCGGGGTTCTTGGGTCTGCCCCGGGGCGGACAGGAATTCGCCATTACCTTCCTCGGCCTGCTGATCGCCGCCATGGCCATTATCTTCGTCCTCCAGAACCGCCGGCCGTTCGGGGAGTTCCTCCACGCGGGCGACGAGCGTCCCGAGCGCGGCCACCCCTTGACCGCGCTCCGCAACCGGATCGCCGATATCTGGCACGCGCTCGCGATCATTTATGTCGCCGCGGTCTATGGCATCTGGGCGCTCCGGATCGAGGACGGTTTCGAGAACTTCCTCGGCTCATCCGTGATCACGGTGGTTGCCATCGTGGCCGCAATTCTGGTCGGTCACGGTATTCACCGGGCGATCCAACGGGGTTTCTCCATCAAGGACGAGATGAAAGCCCGTTATCCGGGCCTGGAACAGCGCGCCAACCGCTACCTGCCGGTCATGGAGCGGGTGCTGCGCGTCTTCGTCCTGATCATCGCGCTGACCGTGATCCTCCAGGCCTGGGGCCTCGATGTGGCCGCCTGGCTGCAAAGCCCGGCCGGGTTGCGGGTCGTATCGGCGGCCGCCAGCATCGCCATTGTCCTGATTGTCGCATTGGTGGTTTGGGAAGCCGCCAGCGCCGCCATAGAACGCTACCTCGACCAGGCGGACGAAGGCGCGGAAGCGCTCGCCCGGCGCGACCGGGCGCGAACCCTGCTGCCGCTCCTGCGCAACGTCCTGTTTTTCTTCATCGCCGTTCTGGTGGTGCTGGTGGTGCTGGCCGAACTCGGGGTCAACATCGGGCCGCTGCTGGCCGGTGCCGGCATCGCGGGCCTGGCGATCGGGTTCGGCTCCCAAAAACTCGTTCAGGACGTGATCACCGGCGCCTTCATGCTGTTCGAGGACGCGGTCGCGGTCGGCGACGTCGCTCGGGTCGCCGGAACGGCGGGAAAGGTCGAGGACATGTCCATCCGGTCGATCCGGCTGCGGGACCTGTCGGGCAACGTCCACACCATTCCGTTCAGCGCCATCGACACGGTCACCAACATGACCAAGGAGTGGTCCTACTACGTCTTCGAGGTGGGCATCGCCTATCGCGAGGATGTCGACGAGGTGATCGGCGTACTGGAACAATTGGGAGAGGAAATCCGGGCCGACGAAGACTTCGGTCCTAAAATTCTCGAACCCCTGGAAGTCCTGGGTCTGGATTCCTTCGGCGACTCGGCCATCGTCATCAAGGCCCGGTTCAAGACCATGCCGATCGAGCAATGGTCGGTGGGCCGCGAGTTCAACCGCCGGATCAAGCGCCGTTTCGATGAGTTGGGCATCGAGATACCCTTCCCCCATCAGACCATCTATTTCGGCGAGGACAAGGACGGCGGCGCGCCGGCCGCACCGGTACGAATGGAAACCGGGCGCAACCGGACCAAACCGGCGGAACCGGCCAAACCGGCCCCAACCGCCAGCGCGCCCTCCGCGGCCCCCAGTTCCTCCGGACAGGTCGAGGGCGGCGACGGAGAATAGACAGATGCCCGATGCGGTCTCCGCCCCCCCAACCGCGCCAAGAAAGCCGACGACCATCACCCTCCACGGCCGAACCCGGACCGATGAGTACGCCTGGCTGAAGGACGAGAACTGGCAGGAGGTGATGCGTGATCCCGACAAGCTGGACCCGGATATCCGCGCCTATCTGGAAGCCGAGAACGCGTACACCAAAGCCCTGCTCGCCGAAACCGAAGATCTCCGGACGCTGCTGTTCGGCGAGATGAAGGGACGGATCAAGGAAGATGATTCCTCGGTCCCCGCCCCCGACGGCGAATTCGAGTATTTCACCCGCTACGAGACCGGCGGGCAGCACCCGCTGTTCTGCCGCCGAGGCACCGGCGACACGGGAGACGGCGAGGTGCTGCTTCACGGCGACGAGGAAGCCGAAGGCCTATCGTTCTTCCGGGTCGGCGGCTGCAGCCATTCCACGGACCATGCGCGGCTGGCCTATGCCCTCGACACCAACGGCTCGGAAATCTTTACCGTCAAAATCCGTGACCTGGCGTCCGGCGGCGATCTCGATGACCGGATTCCCGATTGCAGCGGCAATATAGTTTGGGGAAACGACGGCGAGACCCTCTACTACACGGTCCTCGACGACAACCACCGCCCCTACCGGGTCAACCGGCACCGGGTGGGCGCCGAGGCGGGCGACGACGTCACGGTCTACGAGGAGACCGACCCGGGCTTCTTCGTCGCAGCGGGAAAGAGCCAGAGCGGCAAATTCGTGGAGATCTCCGCTCACGACCACACCACCTCGGAGGTGCATCTGATCGACGCCGGCAATCCGGACGCCGGACCGGTGGTCGTCGCACCCCGAGATCCCGGCGTCGAATACGACATCGCCCATGTGGGCGACAAGCTGTTCATCCGCACCAACGCCGACGATGCCGTCGACTTCAAGATCGTCGAGGCGCCGCTGGGCGCACCGGGGCGGGAGAACTGGACCGATGTGATTCCGCACGAACCCGGCCGGTTCATTCGTTCGATTCTGGAATTCGGCAACTACCTGGTCCGGCACGAACGCATCGACGGCCTGCCTCGGATCGTTGTTCGCGAGCTCGCCTCGGGCAGCGAACACGCCATCGCCTTCGATGAAGAGGCCTACGAGTTGGGCATGATCCCGGGCTATGAATTCGACACCGACATTCTACGGTTCACCTATTCGTCCATGACCACGCCGCGGCGGACCTTCGATTATCGGATGGGGGACCGCACCCGCGAGCTTCGGAAGGAGCAGGAGGTGCCGAGCGGGCACCGGGCGGGCGATTACGTGACCCGGCGCATATTCGCCGAACGGCCCGACGGCGCCCGGGTGCCGATCTCCGTCCTGCACGCCGAGGATACGCCCTTGGACGGCTCGGCGCCGGCGCTGCTCTACGGTTACGGTTCCTACGGCATGTCCATGCCGGCGAGCTTCTCGACCAACCGCCTGAGCCTCGTCGACCGGGGCTTCGTCTACGCCGTCGCTCATATCCGGGGCGGCACCGAGAGGGGCTATCAGTGGTACCTGGACGGCAAGCTGACCAAAAAGAAGAACACCTTCGAGGACTTCGTCGCCGCCGGGGAAAAGCTGGCCGAAGAAGGTTTCAGCTCCGCCGGCCGGATCGCCATCCACGGCGGCAGCGCGGGCGGGATGCTGGTCGGGGCGGCGGCCAACATGCGCCCCGATCTCTGGGGCGCGGTGGTCGGCGAAGTGCCCTTCGTCGATGTGCTCAACACCATGTGCGACAAGGACCTGCCGCTGACGCCACCGGAATGGCCCGAATGGGGCAACCCGCTGGAGAGCAAAGAGGCCCATGACTACATCGCCTCCTATTCGCCCTACGACAATGTCGAGGCCAAGGATTACCCGCCGATCTTCGTCACTGCCGGGATCAGCGATCCCCGGGTCACCTACTGGGAGCCGGCCAAATGGGTGGCCAGGCTGCGGGAACTCAAGACCGACGACAATCCGCTGATGCTGCGGACCAACATGGAAGCCGGCCATGCCGGCGCCGCCGGGCGCTTCGACCGTCTGGATGAGGTGGCAATGGTCTACGCATTCCTGCTGAGCGTGCTCGGCAAGGCGTAGCGGTACACAACGAACGGCAGGCGATCATGGATCCCATCAGTCAGGGCATCGTCGGCGCGGCGCTGCCGCAGGCCGCCTCCCGGAAGAAATCGGTGGTTTTGGCCGGCGTGGCCGGTTTTGGCGCCGGACTGCTGCCGGATGCGGACGTATTCATCCGCTCCTCGACCGATCCCCTGCTGGCGCTTGAGTTCCACCGCCAGTTCACCCATTCGATTTTCTTCATTCCGTTCGGCGGATTGATTGCCGCGGCGATCGTTCATCTCGTGCTCCGGCGATGGTGGCGATTGCCGTTCCGCCTGACCCTCCTCTACTGCACCCTCGGTTACGCCACCCATGGGCTGCTCGATTTCGCGACCTCCTACGGCACCATGCTTTTCTGGCCGTTCAGCGACCTCCGGTTGTCGGCCAGTATCATCTCCATCATCGATCCGCTGTTCACCGTCCCGATCGCGGTCCTGGTCGGCTCGGCCATGGCCTGGAAGTCGCCCAAGCTCGGCCGCCTCGCCGTCGCCTGGGCGGTCTTTTACTTGTCGCTCGGCACGCTCCAGCACTTCAATGCAAGGGAGATGGCCGCGAATCTGGCGGCCAGCCGGGGGCACGCGCCGGAAGACATTGCGGTCAAACCGAGCATCGGCAACATTTTGGTCTGGAAGACCATCTATACGGTGGATGACCGGTATTACGTGGATGCGGTTCGGGCCGGAATCGCGCCCCGGATATACCCGGGCACCTCGATCGCCAAACTCGACACCCGGCGCGACTTCCCCTGGCTCGATCCCGAGAGCCAGCAATACAGGGACGTGAACCGTTTCGCCTGGTTCAGCCAGGGCTATGTCGCGCTCGATCCCACGGTGCCCAATACGGTGATCGATGTCCGCTATTCCTTTCTGCCCAATACCGTCGACCCCTTGTGGTCGATCGAGGTATCCCCCGCCGCGGGGCCCGACGATCACGTGAGGTGGGACGGAGAACGGGAGGACGGCCGGCCGCGCATCGGCGAAATGTGGCGGATGATCGTCGGCGGTTGATCCCGATGAAGTCGCCTCGCTAAACTCTCGTGCAAAGGAGGGGACCATGGCGCAATCCAATATCGAGGTGACACCGCTGGCCGGCTCCATGGGCGCCCTGGTTTCGGGATGCGACCTGTCGGGCGACCTCGACAACCGGACGTTCGACGCCATCCACCAGGCGTTCACCGATTATCTGGCGATCTTCTTCCCGGACCAGCAGCTGACCCCGGAAACCATGAGCCGGTTCGTCGCCCGCTTCGGGGAGCCCCTGCCCCACCCCTATATGAAGCCGCTGGAGGGCGCGCCGGAGGTCCATGAGCTTCGCAAGAAGCCCGAAGAGAGCCATGTCTTCGGCAATCTCTGGCACATGGACTTCACCAACCTGCCCCGGCCGTCACTGGCCAATTCGCTCTATGCCCGCGAAATCCCGACCCACGGCGGCGATACGCTGTTCACCAACATGTACATGGCTTACGAGACCCTGTCGGACGGCATGAAGGAGATGCTCGACGGCATGAACGCCATCCACGGATTTCCCGAGACCTACAAACGGAACGTCGCCCGCGAGGAAGCCAAGACCGGCGTCACCAAGGTGGATGCCGACACCATCGCCTACCGGGACAACTATGACAGCGAGGTCATCCATCCGGTGATCCGGGTGCACCCGGATTCGGGCCGGAAGGTGCTCTACGTCAACCCCGGCTTCACGCTGCGCCTGGAAGGAATGACGGAGGAAGAGAGCAAACCCATATTGGATTACCTCTATGCCCACGCGGTGCGGCCTGAATTCACTTTCCGCAACAGATGGCGGGTGGACATGCTGGGTATCTGGGACAATCGCTGCTCCATGCACTACGCAATGAACGACTACCCCGGACAAACCCGGGTCATGCACCGGATGGTGGTGCTGGAGCTGGAGAAACCGTCATAGCTCGTCAACCAGGCTTCGCCGAGCTTGGCCGCCTACACTAAACTTCGTAATCGGTGTCGTCTTCTTGAAACAGTTTATAGGTTTTCGCCTTTGGCAAGGTGTTCATGACCTCAAACCATTTGGTTTCAGTTATCTGTGTAGGCCATTCCAGTCGAACCGACAGTATATAGAGGTTTTCGTCCGGCTGATCGTAAGAAATAGCTCCGAGTCTAAGCAGATTGTTAAGGTCACGAATATAAGCGCTATAGGGCTTTTTCAGCTGCTGATAGTGCTTTTCCACAATGTCGTAAAGTGCCTCAAACTCAATTCTGTCCGTACCCAAGAGAATATGAAGAATTTGAATTTGGCGGTCGGCGATCACTCTTTTGCGTTGAGTCCGCAACCGATTGAAAAGATTGTACATGACGTCTCGATACAGAGACTTTGAAACCTCGGTTTGGATTGCTGTTCGCAGGCGCTCACATTGCTGGCAAATGCCCTTGAGGCCAAAAATTACGAACTCGGTCAAGTCGTGGCCTGAGGCCGCGGTATTGCTGAGAGACTCCAGATACTTGGGCTTTGCATCGTAGTAGTAGTTGGACATCGCAATGAACATATCGTCTCTCAATCCAGCCCGTTGAAGAATTAGCGCCTCGACCGCACGAGCGGTCCGGCCGTTGCCGTCGAGGAACGGGTGCATTGCGCCAATGTGATAGTGAAATGCGAGAGACTGAACCAATTCGTCATGAGCCAAGAAATTTGTCTGGACGGCTAGTATCAGCTGCTGAAATGCGATTTCGCACTCCGCCCCGCCCTCGGCCCCGCGATGCCGCGGCGCACCAAAAATCACGTTCTGGTCGCTCCCTCGCAACTTCCCGGGCGGACAATGATCGTCATCAAATCCAGTGACGATTTGTCTATGTACTTCTCGGACCAATTCCTCGTCGATGGGACGATCATCGGGAAGTCTTGCGATCCATCGATATGTCCGTACGGCAGCCCGTGCCTGTCTTTGTGACCGATTGAGTAGTTCTTCGGGCGTTTCATCCTTGAGCGCGGCATCGAGCTCAGATTCGGAGAAGACAGCGCCTTCAATACGAGATGTACCTGCCACTTCGTGCTTTAGTTGGACTTCCTGAAGCTTATCTGCCCAAGATCGTTGATAGGGAATTGACCGAAGAGAGAGCACGGCAGCTTTCGCTTCGATGAGGTGATGAGAGACAGCAAGAATATCGTACTTGATCCAACTGTCGGGCAATTCGTAACGAACAACCATTCAAAGGTCATACTATACCCGATAATGAGGTTCAATTACTATTTCATAATATATTTTTTATAGTTTTTTCAATATCTTATATATATATTTTCGAAATTCAGATTCATTTTGAAAACTAATTCAAAATTATGACGATTTTGCACCCGTCTGATCAGCCTCCGACCAATATTTTAGACCGGCATTGGTCCTGTCGAAAAGAATAGCGTTTCACGGCGACCCCAAGCAAAACAAACCGCAAACACTGTTACCCATGTAACCGGTCCATAGTGTTACCTATCTATCCGGTTGCTCGGACGTCAAGCGGGCCTAATTAGCCCCGGCAGGCGGTTTCCGCGCTTGCGGCGCGTGCCAAAGCGGGCACGACATGATCGTCCATGAGTTCCGACATGCTCCACCAGTAGCCTTCCTGCCGGGAATGCCGGCCGGGATCGGATAGGATCACGACGCTCGCCTTGAGGCCCGGGATCACATAGAGAAACTGGCCGCCGAAGCCTCGGCCGTAATAGGCGGTGTGGCCGCAGATCTGGCGCATGAACCAACCATAGCCGTAGGGGTGACCGGTAAATCTCGACGCCGTCCGGGGCTCCCAGGACTGTTTGACCCAATTTTCGGAAAGCACGCGGCGGCCCTTGTGTAATCCGCCGTTCCGATAGAGTTCACCGATGGTCAGGAGCGCCCGCGGGCTGAGCGTCATGTTGTTGCCGCCGAAATAAATGCCCTTGGGATCGGTTTGCCATTTGGGGATGGAGATGCCGAGAGGCTCGGCGAGCCATGCGTTGGCCAGCGCCCAGGTGCTCTTGCCGGAGACCCTGGTCAGCAGCGCCGACATCACGTGGGAGCTTCCCGTCGAATAGAGCATGGCGCCGCCCGGCTCGTCGATGAAAGGCCGTGAGAGCGCGAACGACACCCAATCCTCGGATTGGACCCAGCGGCCGTAGTTGCGCCCGGAGGTGCGTTCGAGACCGGTTTGCATGGAGAGGAAATTGCCGACGGTGACGGCCTTGAGCTTGGGGTCGGCGCCCGGCGGCAATGGCATGAGCTCGGCCAGCGGCTGGTCGGCGCTTTTGATCAGCCCACGGTCGATGGCCATGCCCACCAGGGCGGATAAGATGGATTTGGCGACCGACTTGATGTTGGCGGCCCGGTCGACGCTGCGGCCGTTTGCGGCATGGCTGAGGACTGTTTCACCGTCCTGCGCGATCATCATCGAATGGAGCCGGGGCAGTTCCCGCGCGCGTTCGACAACGCCCGCGAACCGGGCCGCGTCCGCGGCGGCGGGGAGTGACAGAAACAAGACAACGGCGGCGACGACCCATCTCATTCCCGAAACATTGCCGGCGATCGGCCCTGCCGCAAGTCACAATCGGGATATCCGGCCCTCGAACTTGCCGCCAACGGCGGGGCTGGTATTCTGCCCGTGGTTGCGCACCCGTTTGGAGAGGCTAGTTGAGAATTCATCTGAAGAGGTTCCTGAAGGTTCTTCACACGATTGCCGCTAGTGGCCTCATCGGCGGTCTTTTGACCATCGTCGGCGCAAAGGCCGGAGCCGCCGCCGAGCAGCATCTGCGCCTCATCGACCGTCTCGACCGGCCTCGGGACGGGTACTGCATCGACATTCCGGGCACCCCCGGCAATCTGCGCACGGATATCCCGCTGTTCGCCCACAATTGCAAGGCCGGGCTGCCGCCGGACGCGGCCGTCGTGTTTACGCGGGAAGGCCATATCCGGTTTCCGGCGCCCGACAAGTGCGTGACCATCGCCGGCGTGAACCGGGGCGCCCTGCCGGGCGCCGCCGCGATGCTCGCCGATTGCGGCGCCTCGACCATCTTCTTCAACGCGGCCAATTTTCAGCGTTTCGAGCTGAAACCCGACGGCAGGCTGGTCCTCAAGAATTCCAACCTGTGCCTCGCGGTCGGGGCTGTCTCCGCCGTCACCTACTCGAGCGCTGATCGCTGGCGAACCCTGTTTGTGGACGATTGCGATACGGCGGAGGCCAGGCTTTCCCGTTGGGAGTTCATTACGCCGTAAGGCGGCCTGCCGTCCGTAGCTCGAAGAGCGAAGGCTGGCGGTGAGGGTGGGATTCGAACCCACGGTACCCATAAGGCACAACGGTTTTCGAGACCGCCCCGTTCGACCGCTCCGGCACCTCACCTGGGAGCGCGAGTGTTAATGGATTTCGCCCCGATCCGAAAGGGCAAATTGGCGGCCGCCCGGAAACGCCTGAAACCACGCCCCTAAACCATTTGACAGGGTGGCGTCCGGGCGGTAGTTTCCGCGGCCTTCGGCGCCTGCCGGGGGCGCCCAATTCATATGGATTACAAAGACAATGTTCGCAGTCATCAAGACCGGCGGGAAGCAGTATCGGGTGACGCCCGGCGACATCATCGTGGTCGAGAAACTGACCGCCGATGAGGGCTCGGCCGTCATCTTCGACAGCGTGCTGATGCTGGGCGAAGACGGCAAGGCGCCGGCCGTCGGCACGCCGATGATCGCCGACGCGACGGTGACCGGCGAAGTGGTCGAGCAGGGCCGCGGCGAGAAGATTACGGTATTCAAGAAAAAGCGCCGTCAGGGCTACCGCCGGACCAAGGGCCACCGCCAGCTTCAGACGGTCCTGAAGATCACGGGGATCAACGGCCAAGGGTCCAAGGGGGGCGGCCAAGCGGCGAAGAAGCCCGCCGCCAAGAAGGCCGCAAAGCCCACCGGGAAGGAAGCGCCAAAGGCCGCGGCCAAGAAGGCCCAAGCCAACCCGGCGGCCAAGAAGCCCGCGGCGGCGAAATCGACCGCCGCGAAGAAGCCGGCAGCCGCCAAGTCGAGCACGGCGAAGAAGCCCGCAGCCAAGAAACCGGCAGCGAAAAAGGCGCCTGCGAAGAAAGACGACTAGGACTCCCAGGAGCATTCGAGATGGCACATAAGAAAGCAGGCGGCAGCTCCCGCAACGGCCGCGACTCGGCCGGCCGGCGCCTAGGCATCAAGAAATACGGCGGCGAGGCGGTCATCGCCGGCAACATCATCGTCCGCCAGCGGGGCACCAAGTATCACCCCGGGGACCATGTCGGCATGGGCCGCGACCACACCTTGTTCGCGTTGACCGACGGCAAGGTGGCGTTCCGGCGCAGGAAGTCCGACCGGGTCTACGTGGCGGTGGAGCCGGCCGGCTAAATAGCCGGCCGACCGTTCCGAACCGAAGGGGAATGGCCGGCCATTCCCCTTTTTTTACGCACCCAGTCTAGAATGGCCCAACAGGATCGGACCGGTGAAATTCCTCGACGAAGCGAAAGTCTACATAAGGAGCGGTGACGGCGGCGCCGGGTGCGTCAGCTTTCGCCGCGAGAAATATGTGGAGTTCGGCGGTCCCGACGGGGGCGACGGCGGCCGGGGCGGCGACGTCATTGCCGAATGCGTGGCCGATCTGAACACGTTGATCGACTTCAGGTACCAGCAGCACTTCAAGGCCCGGCCCGGCGCCCACGGCATGGGCAAGAACCGCGCCGGCAGGTCCGGCGAGGATCGGGTGCTCAAGGTTCCCGTCGGCACCGAGATTCTGGATGAGGACCGGGAAACGGTGTTCGCCGACCTGACGGAGGCCGGGCAATCCATCGTGCTCGCCAAGGGCGGCGACGGCGGACGGGGCAATACCCATTTCAAGTCGTCCACCCACCAGGCGCCCCGGCGGGCGGACGACGGCTACCCGGGCGAGGAGCGCTGGATATGGCTGCGGTTGAAGCTGATTGCCGACGCCGGACTGGTGGGGCTGCCCAATGCGGGCAAATCCACCTTTCTGGCCACCGTCACCCGGGCGCGGCCCAAGATCGCCGACTATCCCTTTACCACCACCCACCCAAATCTGGGCGTTGCTTACGCGGATGATGCCGAGATGGTGATCGCCGACATCCCCGGCCTGATCGAAGGCGCCCACGGGGGCGCCGGATTGGGCGACCGGTTTCTCGGCCACATTGAACGCTGTGGCGTCCTGCTGCATCTGGTCGACGGCACCGACGAGGCATTTTGCCAAAACTACGACATGGTGCGGGAAGAATTGGCGGCCTATGGCGCCGGCCTGGGCGATAAGCGGGAGTTGGTTGCCCTTTCCAAATGCGACGCCCTGGACGGGGACGCCATGGCGGAGCGGGTGGGCGCCCTGACCGGCCATTGCGGGAGGGAGGTCGTCGCACTGTCCAGCGCGTCATCCCTCGGCGTGCCGGAAACGCTCCGCAAACTGCGTGCGGTAATCAACGAGGTGCGCGCTTCGGAAGCGGAGGCGGCCGAATGAGCGCGACCGGCGATATTCTCGGCGGGGCCAAGCGGATTGTGGTCAAGATCGGTTCGGTCCTGCTGGTCGATCCCGAGAACGGCACCCTCCATCAGCCGTGGCTGGATTCCCTGGCCGATGACGTGGCTTCGTGGACCGGACGAGGCCGCGAAATCGTCATCGTGTCGTCGGGCGCCATAGCCCTCGGACGGCGTTATCTCGAATTCAAGACCGGTGATCTGGCGCTTGAACAGAAACAGGCCGCCGCCGCCGCGGGGATGGTGCGCCTCGCCCACGCCTATCAGGAGGCTCTGGGACGGCATGATCTCACCGTCGCGCAGATCCTGCTCACCCTGGACGACAGCGAAAACCGGCGGCGCTACCTCAATGCCCGCAACACCCTGACCACATTGCTGGGCATCGGCGCCGTCCCCCTGATCAACGAGAACGACAGTGTCGCCACCGACGAGATCCGTTTCGGCGACAACGACCGGCTGGCGGCCCGAGTGGCGGCCATGATCAGCGCGGATGCATTGGTCCTGCTGTCTGACATCGACGGCCTGTACACGTCGGACCCGGCCAAGGATAGCGGGGCCCGGTTGGTGCCCGAAGTGACGGAATTGACCGCCGAAATCGACGCCATGGCGGGTGAGGCATCGTCATCGGATAGTTCCGGCGGCATGGTTACGAAACTGGCGGCCGCCAGGCAATCACTGGCGGCGGGCTGCGCCATGGCAATCACCAAGGGCCGCGGCCTCAACCCCCTGTCGGCGCTTGAGAACGGCGCCACCTGCACCTGGTTCCGCCCGAGCGGCACACCCCAATCCGAACGCAAGCGCTGGATCGCCGGGGCGCTACAACCCGTCGGGGCGCTGATCGTCGACGACGGCGCCGTCAACGCCCTGAAATCGGGCCGCAGCCTGTTGCCCGCCGGGGTCACGTCGGTGGAAGGGAATTTCCAACGAGGCGATCCGGTGGCCGTCCGGGCTCAGGACGGCACCGACCTCGGACGGGGCCTGAGCGCCTATTCGTCCGACGATGCGCGGCTGATCGCCGGACACAAAAGCCGTGAAATAGAGGAACGTCTCGGCTACCGTGGCCGCGACGAGATGATCCACCGGGACGATCTGGTGGTCGGATAGCTCGGAACGGACCAATGACCGAAGCGACAACGGACATTCCTGCCCTGATGCGTCAAATCGGCGATGCCGCCAAGGCGGCCGCGCGGGAATTGTTCACCGCCTCCACCGACGCCAAGAACCGGGCCCTGCGCGAAGCGGCCGCGAGTATCCGCGACAAGGCGGCCGATCTCAAAGCCGCCAACGACCTGGACATGGCGGGGGGCGAGAAAAAGGGCCTGACCGCGGCGCTCCTCGACCGGTTGAAACTCGACGACGACCGGATCGAGGGGATGGCCAGGGGCCTTGAGGACATCGCCGGCCTCGAAGATCCGGTGGGCACCAAGATCGCCGAATGGGATCGTCCCAACGGTCTTCATATCGAACGGGTCCGCACGCCGCTCGGCGTCATTGGCATCATTTATGAATCGCGGCCCAATGTAACGGCGGATGCCGGCGGGCTCTGCCTCAAATCAGGCAACGCCTCGATCCTGCGGGGCGGATCGGAAAGCTACCACTCGTCGGACGCCATCCTTGCCTCCATGCAGGATGGGCTGCGCATGGCCAACCTGCCGGAAGCGTGCATTCAGATGGTCCCGACCACCGATCGGGCGGCCGTCGGCGAGATGCTGACAATGGCGGAATCCATCGACGTGATCGTGCCCCGGGGCGGCAAGAGCCTCGTGCAAAGGGTCATGGACGAGGCGCGGGTGCCGGTGTTTTCCCACCTGGAAGGCAACTGCCACATTTATGTGAACGAAGGTGCGAAGCCCGACATGGCCCGGGATATCGTGGTTAACGGCAAAATGCGGCGGGTCAGCATTTGCGGCGCGACGGAGACGGTGCTGATCGACCGGACGGCCGCGCCCAATCATCTGCCGCGCATTTTGGACGCCCTGTTCGATGCCGGTTGCGAAGTTCGCGGTGACGCCGAGACCCGGAAGCTGGACAGCCGGGTAATTCCCGCCACCGAAGCGGACTGGGATACGGAATATCTCGACAGCATCGTTGCGGTGAAACAGGTCTCCGGCGTCGACGAGGCCATCGAGCACGTGAACCGCCACGGCACCGAGCACACCGACGCCATCGTCACCGAGGACGCCGCGGCCGCCGACCAGTTCCTGACCGGCGTCAACAGCGCCATCGCGCTCCACAACGCCTCGACCCAGTTCGCCGACGGCGGCGAGTTCGGCATGGGCGCCGAGATCGGCATTGCTACCGGCAAGATGCACGCGCGCGGGCCGGTCGGCCTCGAGCAACTCACCACCTTCAAGTACGTGGTGCGCGGCAGCGGCCAGGTACGGCCCTAGGAAAGTCCGCGCTGTTGGCTCGTCCCCGCTGCATCGGATTGCTTGGCGGCTCGTTCAATCCCGCTCATCATGGTCACCGTCAGATCAGTCTTGAAGCCCTGGACCGTTTGGACCTCGACGAGGTGTGGTGGCTGGTGTCGCCGCAAAACCCTTTGAAGTCCGCCGACGGCCTCGCCGGTTATGACCGCCGCCTGGAGCACGCGGCCGAGATCGCCGACCATCCCCGGATCGTTGTCAGCGATATCGAGAATGAATTGGGAACCCGCTACACCGTCGACACGATTGCCGCGCTGGGGGAGCGATTCGCCGGAGACCGGTTCGTGTGGCTGATGGGCGCGGACAATCTCGTGCAGTTTCCCAAGTGGAAACGCTGGCGCGCGCTGTTTCGCGCCATCCCCATTGCGATTTTTCCCAGGCCTACATATTCTAGACGTGCGTTGTCCGGAAGGGCGGCCCGCCGATTCGCCCGTTATCGGGTAAGCGGTATCCGGGCCTCAAGCTTGGCTCTCATGAAGCCGCCCGCGTGGGTTTTTCTGCGCACCCGGCCCGACGCGGTATCGGCTACCCGCATCCGCGCCGAGGAGGAAGCGGATTGGCCGCGAACCTAGTTGTCGTGCAAGCAAAGGAGAAGATCGCCATAACCGACCGCAAAGTTGAGCTTCCCACTCCCGATAACATGTTGGAGCTGATTGAAGCCTCTCTCGATGACGACAAGGCGCAGGACGTTGTGGTCATCGACCTCGCCGGCAAGACCGATTTCGCGGACTACATGGTTATTGCCACCGGCACCTCGCAACGCTTGGTCAACACCATGGCCCAGCACCTCCGGGAAAAACTCAAAGCCGAAGGCGTCAAAGGAATCTCCATCGAGGGGACACCCGCCTGCGACTGGGTATTGCTCGACGGCGGTGACGTCGTCGTGCATCTGTTTCGCCCGGAGTTTAGAGAGTTCTACGACCTGGAAAAGATCTGGGGCGAACCGATGCAGCGCCCGCAGGCCAAACCGGCGCCGCAACCGGAACAGGTCGCCTGATTCGGGCGCGCCCCGCCGGCGCGCAGGGACGGACACGAATATGGAAATTATTGTCGCCGCGGTCGGGCGCGCGAAAAGCGGTCCGGAACGCGAGATTTGCGACGAGTATGCGCGGCGGCTCGCGATGCCCGTGAAATTGAAGGAGGTCGAGGAACGGCGCCGGCTCCCGGCCACCGAGCGGACGGCCAGCGAGGGGAAGAAGCTTCTTGATGCCCTGCCCGCCAAAGGGTTTGTCGTGGTCCTGGACCGGGCCGGCAGGGTGCTCTCCAGCGACGACCTCGCCCGAAAAATCGGCCAATGGATGGACGCCGGACATTCATTCCTCGCTTTTGTCGTCGGCGGCGCCGACGGGCTCGATGGCGCCGTACTCGACCGGGCGGATTTCAAACTGTCCCTCGGCGCCTTGACGCTTCCCCATTTGCTGGCCCGCGCCGTGCTGATGGAGCAGCTGTATCGGGCGCAATGCATCCGCACCGGCCACCCCTATCACAAATAGCCAGACGCGATCGTTGACCCTATATTGTCGCCATGCCTGACACCGTAAATCCCGAGAGCCGGCCCAGGCCCGTCGTCCTCTGTATTCTGGACGGCTGGGGCGATCGCGCGGACGGCGACGACAACGCCATTTTCCAGGCCCGGACCCCCAATTGGGACCGAATGACGGATATCTACCCCTATTCGAAACTGCAGGCGTCCGCCCTGGATGTGGGTCTGCCCGAGGGGCAGATGGGAAATTCCGAGGTCGGCCATATGAACATCGGCGCCGGGCGGGTGGTCATGCAGGACTTGCCGTTAATCGATCGAGCGGTCGCCGACGGCAGCCTCGCCCAGAACGAGCGCCTGATAAGCCTGATCGACGCGCTCAAAGCATCCGGCGGGCGCTGCCACCTCATGGGATTGTTGTCCCCGGGCGGCGTTCATTCTCACCAGGATCACATGGCGGCGCTCGCCAACACCATCGCCGATGCCGGAATCGACGTCGTCATCCACGGATTTCTGGATGGCCGGGATACCCCGCCCTCCAGTGCCAAGGAATTCGTCGAGACATTGCTCGCCCATGTGGCCGGCAGCGGACGGGTGCGCATCGGCACCATCGGCGGCCGCTATTACGCGATGGACCGGGACAGGCGCTGGGACCGGGTTGAACTGGCCTACGACTGCATGGTCGACGGCGCCGGCGAAACGGCGCCGGGCGCAATTACCGCCATCGAACAAAGCTACGCCAATGACGCGACCGACGAGTTTGTCCCGCCGACGGCCATCGAGGGCTACACCGGCATGGCCGACGGCGACGCCATCCTGATGGCCAACTTCCGCGCCGACCGGGCGCGGGAGATCCTGACGGCCCTGGCCGATCCCTCCTTCGACGGATTCGCGCGCGCGCGCACCGTCGACTTCGCCGCCTGCCGGGGAATGACCGAGTACTCGACCGAGTTGAACGAATTTCTCGAGGCCCTGTTCCCCCAGCGTCCTCTCGACAACATTCTCGGCGAGATCGTCGCCAACCAGGGCATGACCCAGCTTCGCATCGCCGAAACCGAGAAGTACGCCCACGTGACGTTCTTCTTCAATGGCGGCGAGGAGAAGATGTTCGACGGCGAGGAACGTATCCTGGTCCCCTCCGCCAAGGTGGCGACCTACGATCTGCAGCCCGAGATGTCGGCCCCGGAAGTGACCGACAAGCTGGTAACGGAAATCGCGAGCGGCAAATTCGACCTCATCGTGGTCAACTACGCCAATGGGGACATGGTCGGGCACACCGGAATCTTCGACGCGGCCGTCAAGGCGGCCGAAACCGTTGACGCCTGCCTCGGCCGGCTCGAAGAGGCGGTCACGGCCGCCGGCGGGACCATGCTGATCACCGCCGATCACGGCAACGCCGAGCAGATGTTCGACCACGAAACCGGCCAGCCTCACACCGCGCACACGACCCGGCCGGTTCCGTTCATCATGGTGCGGCCGCCGGCCGGGGCCGGCGCACCGAGGGACGGCGTACTGGCCGATATCGCACCGACGATCCTGACCCTCATGGGGCTGACCCAGCCCGCGGAGATGACCGGCGCCAGCCTTATCGACATGGCGGACGCGCCCGAGACCCATGCGGCGGAATAGAACCACCGCGCTCAAAGCAATTCCATTGCTCCTGTTCGGCCTTGCCGTGCCCATTGCGGCGGCGGCGCAGAATGTCGGCGGCGACCTGAAAGATGCCGAGAATGAACTCCAACGAAGCAAGTCCAAGAGCAAGTCGCTCGACCGGCAGGACAAGCGGCTGGGCCGGGAGTTGGGTCAACTCCAACGGGCGCGTGTGGTCGCCGCGCGCCAGATCCAGACTCTTGAAACCAAGATCAACGAGTTGGAATCCGAAGTCCGCGATCTCAATGCGGCGGAAGAGGTCAAAAACGCGCTGCTGGCCGACCGCCGCACCCAATACGCGCAGGTGCTCTCGGCCATTCACCGGTTGTCGCGGTTCCCGCCCGAGGCGGTCGTGGTTCAGCCGTTGAAACCCGCCGATTTGGTCCGCACGGCCATTTTGCTGCAATCCACGGTGCCGCGGCTGCAAGATCAGGCGTCGCGGATTCGCGACGATCTGTTGGCGCTTAACGAAACCCGCGATCACATCTTGGAGAGCCGCCGTCGGCTGGAGGATGCCCGGAAAGAGATTAATGTGCAGCGCGGCAAGCTGGCTTCGCTGCAGCAGGAGAAGAGCCGAGAGCGCGATGAGATCGCCTCCGCCCGGCGGGCCGAGGCCGGGCGCCTGGCGGCCCTGACGGCAAAAGTCACCGATCTTCGGGACCTGTTCCGCAAGCTGGAGGCGGACCGGGACCGGGCACTCACGGCGGCGGCGCAACCCACACCCCAGGAAAATCCCGGCATACCGGCCAAAATTGACGCTGGACGCTCGGCCGCCGCGGGGCCGCCGGAGACCGGCCTCGGGTCCCGGCGCCCGATTTCGCGGGCCAAGGGACGACTGCCGTTGCCCGTGGTTGGCCGGGTCAAGGGCCGCTATGGGGAGGTGACTCGCCCCGGAATTACCCGGAAGGGCATCGAGATCGAAACGGCTGCGGGGGCCCAGGTCGTGGCGCCCTATGACGGCAAGGTGGTTTTTGCCGGGAATTTCAGGGGTTACGGGCAGCTATTGATCATCGAACACAGCGAAGGATATCATAGCCTGCTGGCGGGGATGACCCGCATCGACGGCGCGCCGGGACAGTGGTTGTTGGCAGGTGAACCGGTGGGCGTCATGGGACCGGCGGCGCACGAGAAGCCGTCGTTGTATGTCGAATTTCGGCGGAAGGGGCGGCCCATCAATCCCCTTCCTTGGCTCGTAGCTCAGACAAAGTAAGGCGAAACCATGAAAAAGGTTTTCTTCTCGGCACTGACCGCAGCATTGGCCGTCACCCTGTTGATCGGCTCCCCGGCGGTGGCCGATACGAAAAACAACGCCGACACCTATCGTCTCCTCAACCTGTTCGGCGATGTGTTCGAACGGGTGCGGGCCGAATATGTGGAGGAAGTTTCGGATGAGGAACTGATCGAAGCGGCCATTACCGGCATGCTGACGTCTCTGGACCCCCACTCCAGCTACCTTAATGCCAAGAACTTCAAGGACATGCAGGTCCAGACCAGCGGCAAGTTCGGCGGACTGGGCATCGAAGTGACCATGGAAAACGGCCTCGTCAAGGTGGTCTCGCCCATCGATGATACGCCCGCCTCGCGGGGCGGCATCAAGCCCGGCGATTTCATTACTCACCTGGATGGCAAACCGGTCCTCGGGCTCACGCTCGGAGAGGCGGTGGAACTCATGCGGGGCAAGGTGGGCTCGGACATCAAGCTGACCATCAAGCGGGAAAATACCGCGGCCTTTGACGTCACCATCACCCGGGCGGTGATCCCGCTCCGGACGGTGCGCTCGCGGGTTGAGGGCAACATCGCCTACGTCCGAATTTCATCTTTCAGCCAACCGACGACCGACGGCCTCAAAAAGGCCATGGCGAAACTCAAGACCGAACTGGGTGACAAATTCAAAGGCGTGGTCCTCGATCTCCGCAACAATCCGGGCGGCCTCCTGGATCAGGCGGTCGGCGTCTCCGACGCGTTCCTGGAACAAGGTGAGATCGTCTCGACCCGCACCCGCGAGAAAGAGCAGCATCAGCGGTTCAATGCCCGGCCCGGCGATTTGGCCGACGGCAAACCCATCGTCGTGCTGATCAACGGCGGTTCGGCTTCGGCTTCCGAGATTGTCGCCGGCGCCCTGCAGGACCAAAAGCGAGCGATCATCCTCGGCACCAAATCCTTCGGCAAAGGTTCGGTGCAGACCATCATGCCGTTGGGCCGTCACGGCGCCATGCGGTTGACCACGGCGCGCTACTACACGCCGTCGGGCAGGTCGATCCAGGCCGTCGGCATCGATCCTGATATCGCTGTCGAACAGGTCCGTGTCGAGCGGGTCAGCAACGGCCAGCGCCGCCGGGAATCGGACCTCCGCGGCGCGCTGCAAAACGAAGGCGAGGGCAATGGTAACGACCAGCCCGCGCAGACCGAGGAGCGGCAGGACTTCCAACTTCAGCGCGCCCTCGATCTGCTGCGGGGTGTGTCGCTGTTCAATCAGCTTCTGAAGGGATAACCGGAAGAGGCATCGGCAAACCTCTGATGGGCGGCGGATGGCCGGCAAAGACGACGAAGACGACCCCGAGAAAGCAGTCAAACGCAATAGCTCCCCTGACCTTCCGCCAATGTCCGACCCAAAACAGGAACTGCCCTACCGTCCCTGCGTCGGCGTACTGATGTTCAACGATGAGGGCCGGGTATTTGTCGGCAAGCGGATCGACACGCCGGAACCCGCCTGGCAAATGCCGCAGGGCGGCATCGACGAGGGAGAGGCGCCTGATCGGGCGGCGCTGCGCGAGCTGGAAGAAGAGACCGGGACGGGAAACGTCGAGTTGGTGGCGGAAACGGAGGATTGGATCAATTACGACCTGCCTGACGAGTTGGCCGGCAAGGTGTGGAAGGGCCGGTATCGGGGACAAACCCAGAAATGGTTCGCCGCGCGGTTTCTCGGCGCGGACACGGAAATTGACGTCCGGGGCGTTGCAAAGCCGGAATTCGACGATTGGCGGTGGGCGAGGCTTGATGAACTGCCCTCGTTGACCGTTCCCTTCAAGCGCAGGGTATACGAACTGGTGGTTGCGGAATTCCGCGGAATCGTCGTCAAATCCAATTAAATCAATGTCCGGAACGGCCGCTTTCGGGGTTCACGGAAAATCGAGCGGTTTTCGCGGACACGATGGTTGGCGGGGGGTGTCCATTGTGTTAAGACAGCGCGCTTTTTTGCTGTTTTTTGGTGGAACGATCTGGTTTGATCGCCTGGAAAATCGACGCCGATTGACATTCCAACTTTAAAGATTTTTGCACGGACGACGCGGCCCCTGGGACCGCTTCGGTAAAAGTATCGTCGGGAGAACGCGACAATGGTAAGCACGGCCGCAATTGCCATGGAAGAACCGGTCCGCGAGGAGGTGGAGGACGTTGTCATCCGGTTCGCCGGGGACTCGGGCGACGGCATTCAGATTACGGGGGGTCAATTCACCCAAACCACCGCGCTGGCCGGAAACGACCTGGCAACCTTCCCGGACTTTCCGGCCGAGATCAGGGCGCCCGCCGGCACGACCTTCGGGGTTTCGGCCTTTCAAATTCATTTCGGATCCCGTGATATCAAGACCGCCGGCGACGCACCGGACGTGCTGGTTGCGCTGAACCCGGCGGCGCTGAAGGTCAACCTTGGCGATTTGCGGGATGGCGGCCTGATCGTCGCGGATACCGGCGCGTTCACCGACCGGAACCTGAAAAAGGCCGGATTCGACGAGAACCCGCTCGACAATGACAGCCTCGACAACTACCGGGTTGTCGCCATCGATGTTTCCAAGAACACCCTGGAAGCGGTCAAGGACGAGGGCCTCAGCCAGAAAGAAGCGCTTCGCTGCAAGAACATGTGGACGCTGGGCCTGGTCTATTGGCTCTACGACCGCGACCGCAAACCGACCTTCGACTGGCTTACCGGCAAGTTCAAAAGCCGCCCTGAAATCGCCAACGCCAACATCGCCGCCGTGAATGCGGGCCATGCGTTCGGTGAAACCATGGAAGTGTCCGATGGCGGGGTCGCCTATACGGTCTCGGCCGCCGAAATCGATCCCGGCCTTTATCGAACGGTTACCGGGATCGAGGCGCTGTCCTGGGGTCTGATAGCCGGCTCTCAATCGACCCAACTCGATTTGTTTTTTGCCGGCTACCCGATCACACCGGCCTCGGCGGTGCTTCACACGCTTTCGCGTCTCAAGGAATTCGGCGTCATCACATTCCAGGCCGAGGACGAGATCGCCGCCGTCTGCTCGGCCATTGGCGCGTCCTATGCCGGTAATCTCGGTGTGACGGCGAGTTCCGGCCCGGGCATCGCGCTCAAGACCGAAGCCATCGGCCTCGCCATCTCCGTGGAACTGCCCCTCGTGGTGATCAACGTCCAGCGCGCCGGCCCATCGACCGGCATGCCGACGAAGACCGAACAATCCGACCTGCATCAGGCGGTCTACGGCCGAAACGCGGACAGTCCGCTCGCGGTCATCGCGGCCAAGTCGCCCGCCGATTGCTTCGAGGTCGCCATCGAGGCGGCCCGGATCGCGACCAAGTACATGACCCCGGTAATGCTGCTGGCCGACGGCTATCTCGCCAACGCGTCGGAACCGTGGCGGATCCCCGACGCGACAGCCATCGACGCCAGCCCGGTATCCTTCCATACCGACCCGGATGACTTCCATCCCTTCCTGCGGGATGAAACGACCCTGTCGCGCGCCTGGGCGGTTCCCGGAACGCCGGGTCTCGAGCACCGGATTGGCGGTATCGAGAAGTCCTATTCCACGGGCAACATTTCCTACGGGCCCGAGAACCACCAGAAAATGACCGACACCCGCCATGCCAAAATCGACGGCATCGCCAAGGACATCCCGGACCAGACGGTGGAACTGGGCAGCCAAGGCGGCAAGATGGCGCTGGTCGGCTGGGGCTCGACATTCGGTCCGATCAACCGCGCGGTTCAAATTCTGCGCGCGGACGGCCACGACGTGTCCCACATCCACATCCGTCACATCTGGCCGCTGCCCGCCAACCTGGAGAGCTTGCTCGGCGGCTACGAGCAAATCCTGGTTCCGGAAATGAACACCGGTCAGCTGCTGACCGTACTGCGGAGCGAGTACCTGCTGCCCGCTGAGGGCGTGAACAAGGTTTCCGGCCAACCGTTCAAAGTCGCCGAGATTGTCGACGCAGTCCGTAGCCGGCTGGAGAAATAAGCATGAACGTACAAACCCCGCCTGAAAAACTGACCGCCAAGGACTATGCCTCCGACCAGGAGGTCCGCTGGTGCCCGGGGTGCGGCGATTACGCGATCGTCCGCGCCATGCAAAAGACCCTGGCCGATCTTCAATCGCCGCCGGAGAAGACCGTTTTCGTATCCGGTATCGGGTGCGCCGCGCGCTTCCCCTACTACATGGCGACCTATGGTTTTCACACCATCCACGGACGCGCGGCCTCCCTCGCAACCGGAGTGAAACTCGCCAACCCGGACCTGGACGTGTGGGTCATCTCCGGTGACGGCGATTCGCTCTCCATCGGCGGCAATCACCTGATGCATGTGCTGCGCCGCAACGTGAACCTGCAATACATCCTGTTCAACAACGAGATTTACGGGCTCACCAAGGGTCAGTACTCGCCGACCTCCCGGCTCGGCACGCGCTCCCCGTCGACCCCGCTGGGTTCGGTCGATGCGCCGGTCAACCCTGCCTCCTTCGCCCTCGGCTGCGGCGCGAAGTTCGTCGCCCGATCGATCGATTCTTCTCAGAAGCACCTGCCTGAGGTCTTCGCCCGCGCCCACACCCACCAAGGCGCGTCGTTCGTCGAGGTGTTCCAGAACTGCATCGTCTACAATGACGGGGTGTACTCTTCGTTCACCGACAAGGGTGCCGCCGAAGACAACCAGTTGATCGTCGAGCACGGCAAGCCGCTGGTCTTCGGCAAGGAGCGCGACAAGGGCATCCGCCTCAAGCCCGGCGCCATGGAGTTGGAGGTGGTGACCGTCGGCAAGAACGGCATCACCGTCGGTGACGTTCTGGTTCACGACGAGACCAACAAGCTGGCCGCGACCCTGCTGGTGGAGATGGCGCGTCCGGCATTTCCGGTCGCCATCGGCGTGCTCTACTGCAATCCCAGCGAGACCTACGACGGCGCGGTCCGCAATCAGGTCGAACTGGCCCAGTCAAAGGGCGGCAAGCCCGACCTCAATGCGCTCATGCGCAGCGGCCCCACCTGGACCGTGGACTGACCGCACGCCAGGCGAACGCAATTATCTTCGGCCGCGTTGGCGCCCGCCGTTTTCGGCGGTGCTTGCAGCCGTGACGGCCCTTTGACCCTACTTGTCGCCCGGTTGCCAGCCCGTCGGGGCCATCTCGAAACCGTCGAATTCGAAGGCTGGTGCAACGGTGCAACCCGCCAACGTCCATTCGCCGAGGCTTTCGGCCGACTGCCAGGCATCGGCCGGAACCACGAACTGCGGCGCCTGGCCGGCCGCGAGATCGGTTCCGAGGATGCGGCTGACCGCGGCGGCGCCGTCATGGGAGACGGAAAGCCGCAGCGGCGCCCCATCGTAAAAATGCCAGATTTCCGTCGCATCGACCCGGTGCCAGGCGGACGTCTCGCCGGCGCGCAACAGATAGTAGATCGAGGTGACCGCGCCACGGCCGCCCGCCGCCGGAGCATGGCGGTAGATCTCCTTGTAGCAGCCGCCCTCGGGGTGAGGCTCCAGGCCGAGCGCGGCAATGACGGAGTCGGCATCGGTGGTCATGGATAAGCCATAGCGCGGCGCGGGTTGGCGTGCAATCGGCGGCGGTACCTGTTGCGCCACCGGTTGTGATATGCTCGGCCCATGTGGCTCGATGTCATTGATCTTAGGGACTTTTATGCCTCCCCGCTGGGGCGGGTCGCGCGGCGCATGATCCGCGAACGGATACGCGATTGCTGGCCGGACGTAACCGGCCAGACCGTCGTCGGGATCGGGTTTGCAACCCCTTATCTCGGTCAGTACCGGCAGGAGGCGCGCCGGGTGATCGCCGCCATGCCGGCGCCGCAAGGCGTCATCCACTGGCCGATCGAGGGTCCGGGCGAAACCATGCTTTGCGAGGAGGCCGACCTGCCGTTGCCCGATCTGTCGGTTGACCGGCTGATCATGGTTCACGCGATCGAGTGCGCCGAACAGGTACGGCCGCTGATGCGCGAGGTTTGGCGGGTGCTCGCCGGCAATGGGCGGCTGTTGGTTATCGCGCCCAACCGCCGCGGAATTTGGGCGCGCCTCGACAGAACCCCGTTCGGCTTCGGGAGTCCCTACACCAATTCCCAGCTCTCCGGGCTGCTCCGGGACACCATGTTCGCACCGGTCTCCCGGGCCGGCGCGCTTTACGTGCCGCCGGCCCGCTCGCGGATGATCCAATCATCGGCGCGCGCCTGGGAGAATGTAGGGGTCAGGTGGTTCAAGGGTTTCGGCGGCGTGGTCATGGTCGAGGCCAGCAAACAGATCTACGCCGCAACCCCCGCCGGCGAGGTTGCCCGGCGGCGCTCCTACGCCACCGCGACCAACCAGTAGCCTTTGGGATTAGGACCGATGGAGCAGAAAGACCGCCTGTTCGCCCATCAAATTGGCGAAAAACATGCCGGAGCCGATCCCGCGGGCGCGGCCGGTACTGTCCAATGAGATGCTGCGCTCGATGGTGATGTTCATTTCGTCACACAGCAGGATGAAATCCTTGATGGTGCAAAAGTGGATATTGGGCGTGTCGTACCATTGGTCGGGAAGCGACTCGTTCACCGGCATCCGTCCCTGAAGGGCGAGGCCCACCCGGCACCGCCAATGGGCGAAATTGGGGAAGGAGACAATCGCCCGATTGCCGATCCTAAGCATGTTTTCAAGCACCTGTTTCGGCGCCATGGTCGCCTGCAGGGTCTGGCTCAACAGGACGTAGTCGAAGGCGGCTGCCGGATAATCGTTGAGATCCGTTTCCGCGTCGCCCTGTATGACCGGCAGGCCGGCCGATACGCAGGCATTCACCCCCGACGTCGATAGCTCGATCCCGCGGCCGTCCACCTGTTTGAAGTGGACCAGATAGTCGAGCAGTTCACCATCGCCGCAGCCGACGTCGAGCACCCTGGATCCCGGCTCCACCATATCGGCGATAAGCTGCAGATCGACGCGGATGGCGTCCCGGCGGGCTTCGGAGTCTTTGCGTGCCATATTCATCGCCGCGGCCTCCCCCTAACCCAGGAGGCCCCGTTGTTCGTCGGCGCCATCGAGGAATCCGCGGAGCACCCGCCAGAATTCCGGCTCGTCGAGGAGGAACGCATCGTGCCCGTTATCGGTCTCGATCTCGGCGAAGCTGACGCTCGCGGCGGCCGCATTCAGCGCCTTCACGATGTGGCGGCTCTCGGCGGTGGGATACAGCCAGTCGGTGGTGAACGAAATCACGCAGAACCGGGCATTGGTCTCCTGGAACGCCTGGGCCAGAACCCCGTCGTAGCGCTCGGCCAGGTCGAAGTAATCCATCGCCCGGGTGATGTAGAGGTACGAGTTGGCATCGAATCGGTCGACGAACGTGCTGCCCTGATGGCGCAAATAGCTCTCCACCTGAAAATCGGCGTCGAAACCGTAGGTCACGGAATCCCGATCCTGGAGCTTGCGGCCGAACTTCGAATGCAGGGATGCTTCCGACATATAGGTGACATGGGCGACCATACGCGCGATCGCAAGCCCCCGGTGCGGGACCACGCCCTGGCGATGGTAGTCCCCCGAGCGCCAGTCGGGATCGGCGGTGATTGCCTGGCGGCCGGTTTCGTGAAACGCGATGTTCTGCGCCGAATGCAGCGCCGAACAGGCGATGGGCACCGCCGAAAATACCCGGTCCGGGTAAAGTGCCGCCCACTCCAGCACCTGCATGCCCCCCATGGAACCGCCGATGACGCAGAACAGGTCCGGAATGTCCAACGCGTCCAACAGCATGGCCTGCGCATGAACCATGTCGGCGATCGTGATCACCGGGAACGAGAGGCCCCAAGGCTCGCCTGTCTCGGGATTGGTCTCCTTGGGTCCGACGGTGCCCATGCAGCCCCCGAGAATATTGGAGCAGATGACGAAGTATTTGTCGGTATCGAGGATTTTGCCGGGGCCGACGACCACTTCCCACCAGCCCGGCCGGCCGATCATCGGATGATCGCCGGCAACATACTGATCGCCACTCAACGCGTGACAAACAAGAATGGCGTTTGACTTGGACTCGTTGAGCGTCCCGTAGGTCTCGAACGCCATCGGGAAATCCCTGAGCTCCACCCCGCAATCCAGGCGCAGAGATTCCTCCACGCCCAATTGAATGGTGCGATGGGAAATCTCGGGTGCCTCGAACCCTGCCGCAGAATGCTCGTCCGGCGCAGTCATTGCCTCGTCAGCCCAAATTCAGAATTCGCTTCCACCGTCCCGGCCGCCCGCGCAGGCCGCGCGAAATCAGCCCAACCCGGCGGCGGAGAGGCCTCATAGCTATGAATCATCCCGGTAAGTGTCAATGTTTTCTTTGATTTTACAGATGCCTAGGACTATCACTGTCGCCGTTCCCGGACCCGGGAGGTGGGGTCCGGCCCATTGTTTGGAGCAGACGAATGACCGGCGGTGCGACCGGCCCCAGCCCTCTTCCCGGCCTCCTGGATATCGCCCCCTATGTGGGCGGGGAATCCGAAATCGAGGGCGTGGAGCGGGTCATCAAACTGGCTTCCAACGAGGGCGCCTTCGGCCCCTCGCCGAAGGCCATGCAGGCCCTCAGGGATACGGCGGGCGAGGTCTACCGCTACCCGGACGGTGATTCGCAAAAATTGCGCGCCGCGCTCGCCGCCAAGCATGGCATCCATATGGAGCGGATTGTCGTCGGCGCCGGATCGGACGACCTGATCACCCTCCTCTGCCGGGCTTACGCCGGGGTCGACGACGAGGTGTTGTTTACCGCTCACGCGTTCGCCATGTACCCCATCTATGCCCGGGGCGTGCGGGCGACGCTGGTCGCGGCGCCGGAAGACGGGATTACGGCCGACGTGGACAATTTGTTGGAACGGGCGGGTGAGAACACCAAATTGCTCTTCCTCGCCAACCCCAACAATCCCACCGGCACCTACCTTCCGGTCGACGAGATCAGGCGGCTGCGCGCCGGCCTGCCGGACCACGTGCTTCTGGTCCTGGATGCCGCGTATTGCGAGTACGTGAGCAGGAACGATTACGAGCCGGGGATCAATCTGGTCGACGGATCGGACAATATCCTGATGCTCAGGACGTTCTCGAAAATCTACGGTCTCGGCGGGCTGAGGATCGGCTGGTGCTACGGGCCCGAAATGGTCATCGACGTTTTGAACCGGCTGCGAAGCCCGTTCAACGTCTCCAACTCGGGCCAGGCGGCGGCGCTTGCCGCCCTCGGCGACGATGAGTTCGTCGAGATGTCCCGCAAGCACAACGACGCGTGCCGTGAATGGACCACCAGCGCGCTGCGCAAAATCGGAATCACGGTCCCGGACGGCGTTTGCAACTTCGTCCTTGCCCGATTTGCCGAAGAACCGGGAAGGAACGCCGAGGCCGCCGACGCCTTTCTTCGCGCCAAGGGCATCATCGTCCGGCGGATGGGCGGCTACGGCTTGCCGGACTCGCTTCGCATCTCCATCGGCACGGACGAAGAAATGAAGATGGTGGTCGACATTCTCACTGAATTCATGGGGGCGTGATGTCCGGCGGCCAAGTCCATTTCCAGCGGATTGCTTTGATCGGTATCGGGCTGATCGGCTCGTCGCTGGCGCACGTCATCAGGCGGGACGGCCTCGCCGGCCACATCGCGGTGGGCGATATCAATTCCGGGCATTGCGCCAAAGCGCTCGAGCTCGGGATTGCCGACAGCGCCGGCGAAGACGTGGCCGAGGCGGCCAAGGATGCGGACCTCGTGATCATATGCGCGCCCATCGGCGCCTACGCCTCCATCGCCGAGACCATCGCACCCGTGCTGAAGCCGGGGGCCATCCTCAGCGATGTGGGTTCGGTCAAACAGGCGGTGCTGCGCGACCTGTCCCCGCATGTTCCGGAAGGCGTGCATCTGATCCCCGCCCATCCCGTCGCGGGCACCGAGCATTCGGGCCCCGAATCCGGCTTTCCCGAGCTGTTCGACGGCCGGTGGTGCGTGCTGACGCCGCCCGAGGACGCCGACGAAGCGGCGGTTGAAAAGGTTGCGGCCCTCTGGCGGAGCGCCCGCTCGATGATCGAGATGATGGACCCGGAGCATCATGATCAGGTGATGGCCGTCACCTCGCACCTGCCGCATCTGATCGCCTACACCATCGTCGGCACCGCAACGGATCTGGAAAAAAGCCTGCGCAACGAGGTGATCAAGTTCTCGGCCAGCGGCTTCCGCGATTTCACCCGGATCGCCGCCTCCGATCCGGTCATGTGGCGGGACGTATTCCTCAACAACCGGGATGCGGTGTTGGAGATTCTACAGCGGTTCAACGAGGATTTGACGGCCTTGCAGCGGGCCATCCGCTGGGGCGAGGCCGAAACCCTGCACGAGCTGTTCTCGCGAACCCGAGAAATCCGCCGCGGGGTCATCGACGCCAAACAGGCGTAATCCGCCTCAGCGAAGAATGCGCAGCCGATTTGTTTCGCCTGCCCGCTCCGGCCATCGGATTTCGGGGATTTCCATCAGCGGCACCGGTCCGGCGGACAGTTTCCGGTCTTGAACCGACAGCGGCAGGCTGAGCACCCGGGGTCCGCCGCCGGCCGGGCGCCTAGCCAACACCCCCAGCACCAGCTTTGCCATCGCCGCGTCGCGCGGACGGATGATGCCGGCCTCACGCAGCGCGTCGATGGCGCCAAGGAATCCTTCGATGCGCGCCGTCAGAGCGCCGATGGGCTGCAGGTTCCGGTCCAGCGCCAGGGTGCCGCTGGCCCGAACGCCGAGCTGTCCATAACGTATATCCACTTTGTCGAGTTCCAGCGTGCCGCCCTGATCCCGCCACGCGCCGAGGCTCTCGAGGACATTTTCCAGCGGAAAGTCACCCACCAGCCGCGCCTCGAGCAAAGCGCGCTGAAGCGCGTTGCCGAGGGGCAGGCGCGCGAGCGCGGGCGCGTTCACTCCTTCGGCGGCGATAGTAAACCGGAGATCGGGAGTGGACCCCTCGCCATCGCCGCCCGATCGCCGCTCGGCGCTCAGCCGGGCACTCGCGACGGCATAGGCGGGCCGCCCCCGGCTGTCCTCGAGGTCGATCCGCCGCAAATCCAGGGACAGAAACTCGGGAAACCCCTCGGAATCGAATACCGCGGCGGCCCGTACCCGGCCGGTCTTCCCTCTCAACGCCTGCCGGCCGGGACCCGAACCGAACTCGAAACCGTGTTCTCCGGTGAGTTCGATCCGAAAATCCCGCCGGCGCCACGGCTTCACTTCCGCAACCGCGCGCGCAAACCCGGCGGACCAGTCGGCTTGGCCGGAACCGGGCGGCGGCGAAAATTCGAGTTTGGGATCCCAGGCGATCAGCTTGAAGGCCAGGGGATAACCGCCGATGTCAAGCCTGCTGACCCTTGCCGACAATCCCGAAGCGGGTCTTTGAGCGATCCATTCCTCGACGCCCGTCCTCAGCTGCGAGGCGCCGGCAAACCAGAGGACGGTATAGACCAGCGCGGCAATCGCGACGGCGCCCCCTCCGATCAAACCGTAACGGACGAGCTTCGGATGGCGTGGGGGCTCATAAGGCGCCGGACAAGTCATGGCCTATATATAGGCGGGCCGGACAAAGCTATCGAGATCGTTTGCGGTGGTGTAAACAGATGGTGACTCCCCGCCTCTGCCGGACGCCAACCGCGTGACCACACCTCCCAGCCCGCCGGATGCACCCGGCTCCCTGCAGTCCGCCTGGATCTCCGCCATGCCGGCGGTGTTCGTCTTTCTGTGGAGCACCGGTTTCATCGGCGCCAAGTTCGGGTTGCCGTTCGCCGAGCCATTGTCGTTTCTCGCCGTGCGGATGGCGATCGTCGCCGTTCTTCTGATTCTGATCGCTCTCGCGTTCAAGGCGCCCTGGCCGAAGGATTTGCCGTCGGTGTTTCACGTCGCCGTGGCGGGATTGCTGGTGCAGGGCGCCTATCTCGGCGGGGTCTTTGCGTCCATCGACGCCGGGCTGTCGGCGGGATTGAGCGCCTTGATCGTCGGCTTGCAGCCCGCTCTGACCGCCTGCGTGGTGGGGCCGCTGTTGAATGAACGGGTCACCCTCCGCCAGTGGCTGGGTGTGCTGCTCGGCTTCGTCGGTGTCGTCCTGGTGGTCGCCGACCGCATAGAGATCGGCGCCGGCGCCTGGACCGGAATCAGTTTCGCGGCCATCGGGCTGCTCGGCATTACCGCCGGAACCCTGTACCAAAAGCGGTTCTGCGCCGACATGGATCTGCGGTCCGGTTCGGCGATCCAGTTCTCGGTCACGTGCCTCGCCATGACCGGCCTCGCCTTCGCGTTGGAAAGCCGGGATATCCAGTGGACGGGCGAGTTCATCTTCTCGGTTGCCTGGCTGGTGGTCGTCCTGTCACTGGGCGCCGTCACGCTGCTCTACATCCTGATCAAGCGCGGGGCGGCGGCAAAGGTCGCGAGCCTTTTTTACCTCGTGCCGCCGGTGACCGCCCTGATGGCGTTCTTCCTGTTCGACGAACGGTTGGGCGCTCAGGAATTGATCGGAATGGGCATCGTCGTGGCCGGGGTCGCCCTTGTCACCCGCGAAAAGGCCTAAACGCCGTTCGCCAGTTTTTTCAACAGCCGGATGAGCTGTCGGCGCTCATCGTCGGTCAGACCGCCCCCGGTCCGCGCGTCGTGATCCGCGACCATGGGCTTCAGCCGGGCCAGCATCTCCTGTCCCGCGTCCGTCAACACAAGGGCGTAAGACCGCCGGTCGACGGGCGATGCCCTGCGTTCGACGATGCCCCGGGATTCGAGCGTATCGATAACCGCAACCATGGTGGAGCGTTCGATCCCGACCGCCCGGGCGAGCGCGGATTGGGTCAGGCCGGGATTCGCACCGATCAGGGCGACGACGCCGAATTGGCCCGGCGTGATCTGCTCCCCGGCCATCTGGTCGGCAAAATCATTGAAGACGGCGACCTGGGCGCGGCGCAAATGATAGCCGACCAGCGACACCAGGACATCGAAGTCCAGCTCGTCATCATCGCCGGTTCGGCGCGCTATCAGCACGTTGTCATCCACGACCGCGAACTGCCGGTTCGGGTTGGAATCGATGGGATATGGGCGGGTGCAAAACGGCGACACCATAGGTCCGCCGCCAGGGATTGTCCACGGACCTCCTCATGCCGCCGGCTGAGGCCGCGCCGCCTCGTGCTCCTCGGCCAACCGCCGGAGGGCAAAGCGCTGAATCTTGCCGGTCGCGGTCTGCGGCATGGCGTCGACAAAATACATCCGCCGCGGACATTTGTAGATCGACAGCGTCGAGGTCAGATGATCGGTCAGCTCCTGCTCGACCGCGGACCGGTCCGCCGCGCCGTCGGGCCCAACCATGAACAGCGCGAGCCGGATGAGCCCATCTTCGTTGGGCACCCCGACCACGGCGGCCTCGGCGACGCGGGGATTTTTGAGAACCTCGGTTTCGATTTCGCCGGGCGCCACCCACTGGCCGGAAATCTTCAACATGTCGTCGCCCCGCCCGTGATATTCATAGAAACCTTCGCTATCGCGGACGAAGACGTCGCTGGTGCAGTACCAGCCGTCCTTGAACACCGCGCGGGTCTTGTCGTCGAGGTTCCAATAGCCCTGCGCCACCGAATCCATGCGCACCCAAAGAACGCCGGGCGTATCGTCCTCCTCGACCAACTCACCCTGATCATCGATCAATTTCACCTTGGTCCCGGGAGTGGGTTTGCCGGTCCGGCCCGCCTTATGGCTCCCGGGCGTCGCGGCGATGAAGAGGAAGCAGGTCTCGGTCGCGCCAATGCCCTCCAGGATGGGCCGTCCCGTCGCCGCCTGCCATTCCTCGAACAAACCCGCCGGTAGTTTCTCGCCGGCCGAGATGTAGTGGCGGACGTCGCGGAATGCCTCGCCGCCGGTGACGTTCGCCCGCAGGAGATTACGATAGAAGGTCGGCACGCTCAGCACGATGGTCGGCTTGAATTTCGAGATCACACCCGCGACCGCCTTCGCGTCCGGCCAATCGGGATAGAGGATCGTCGTCGCGCCGAGATGCAACGAAGCCAACAGGCAGTGCCCCAGCGAGAAGGCGAAAAACAGCTTCGATGAACAATAAATCCGGTCCCCACGCCCCACGCCGAGCGACTCGCCGAGGTGCCTCGGCGAGGTGAAGACCGTCCGCTGCGTGTGGACGACCCCCTTGGGCTTCCCGGTGGTGCCCGAGGAATACATCCAGAAAGCGGGCTCGTCCGCGGCCATCCGGACAGCATCCAGATCCGGTGATTCGGCGGCCGCAAGCTCCATCAAATCGGGAAATCCGCCGCCCTCGGCGTGGGTCGTGACGACCGCCGGCTTGACCGGCAAACCATCCTCGACTTCCCGGTAGAGCCCGACAAACATGCCGTCCAGGATCAGGACGGCGCAGCCGCTGTCCGCGATGGAGTACGCCAAATCCTCTGCCGTGAGCCGCAAATTCAATGCAACCGGAACCGCGCCGATCTTGAGCGCACCGAGGTAGGCGTAAACCAATTCAGGACGATCCAGGACCATCATCATCACCCGGTTGCCCTTCTCCACCCCGAGCGTCCGGAGGGTGTTGCCGGCCCGGTTCATGCGCTCGGCCACCTGCCCATAGGTGACCGCCTCGTCGCCGCAGAGTATCGCCACATCATGGTGCTGGCCCCGCGTCAGCGGCGGCTCCATGACGACCTCCGCCATGTTCACAACGGTCCGGGAATTCCGGTTCGGCGGCCTGGTCATGCACTCCCCTGTGTATCGAGACGACGTTTTTGGGCCGCAGCCGATGCTCCGGCGCCAATATTGTTGGGCAGCCGAACTATTTCGTCAAGCGCCGCCGGGCGGGCTGCTTTTGTTCAACCGGTCCAATGGACCCATGCCGCCATTACGGCAATACGGCGGCCCGAAGGCCGCCGCGATGTGCCGGTATTTTGAGGCCGCTAGACGTCTTTGGGCTGCCGGTAGCGCCGGAAATCGTCGACCCCGAGTTTGATCAGCTTGGCCGGCGCGCTCACCAGCCGTGAGCCGAGACCGTAAACCACGCGGTCACGCTCTTGGCGGGCGGCGCGAACAACGTCCGGATTCCACAGATAATTCAAACCACTCATGACAGGTACTCCTTTATTCTTGGTGTTTGGGCGGGCTCTGTCGGTGCATGTCCGTCCAGGAATGTCCAAGAGTTAATGCGCATCGACGATTGCCGCCAGCGTCAAATTGATGCCTCTGATATGCAATAATCGCATATCTCGGAAAATAGAATTTAGTGGTGTAATATCAGTCGGTTATGAAAAATTTTCTGACTCACGGGCTCCGTATGTTGCGGAATTTCCCAAATCCGCACCGTGAGCTATTCGTTCATGCAATACTCGATGGGCGTCGGGGAGCCTTGTCCTGCCCGCAGGAAGAAATATCAGCGGGAGAGATTGCTTGTCGGGGCTTCCGGGCCGACATAGCTTAGACTGGCGTTAGAGCCAACTCCGGACCTGGACGTTGCCCATGGATACCCATAGCCCAGAGGACGTCAGCAAGCTGCTCCAGGCATCCCAGGCGCGGATCACCGCTGATGAACTGCCGGCGCTGATTGCCGGGGTCGCCGCCGCGCCCGGCGACGACGGCGGCATGGGGAACCCGGAGGCGTGGATGTCGATGGTCGCCGAGAGCCCGTCGGAACAACTGCGCGCGCATCTCCGGGCGGCTCTCGACGAATACCCTCGGACCGAGGCCGCGGCATCCGGCAACCAGTCATCGGAGCGGCTGGCCGCGATGCGCAGCTACCTGGCCGGTCAGGAAATTGACGGCTTCATCGTTCCATTGGCCGACGAGCATCAAGGGGAGTATGTCTCCAAACGGGCGCGCCGGCTGGCCTGGCTGACCGGATTTACCGGCTCGGCCGGCATCGCGATCGTCCTCGAGGATCGGGCCGCCGTCTTTGTCGACGGCCGCTACACCCTTCAGGCGGCGCAACAGGTGGATGAAGCCGCCTTTGCCGTTTGTCCGCTGGCCGACACCAACCCGGCGGACTGGCTTGCAGGCCAGGACATCGAAGGCCGGAAGATCGGCTTCGATCCCTGGCTTCACACGGCCGATGGCGCGCTTCGGCTGCGGACCGCCTGCGAAAAGGCCGGCGCGGAGTTTGTCGCACAGCCGCAAAACGCCGTTGATGCCGTTTGGGAGGATCAACCCCCGCGGCCGCTCTCCCCGGTGCTCTTGCATGGTGCCGGCTTCGCCGGCCGGTCCTCAGCCGAAAAACGCAGCGAAATCGCCGAGGAGATGAAAAAGAAGGGTGAAAACGCGGTCGTTCTCACGGCGCCGGATTCCATTGCCTGGCTGGCCAATATCAGGGGCGGCGACGTTCCCTATACGCCGCTGCCGCTGGGCTTCGGCGTCCTGCGTGACAGTGGCGAACTGTCGCTGTTCGTCGACCGGCAAAAGGTCCTCCCCGAAACGGCGGCGGGCCTGGAACAGGGAATAGACATTGCGGACTACGACGACTTCGCACCGGCCCTCATGGCGCTCGGCGCGGAAAACGCCGCGGTTCGGGTCGACCCGTCCAGCGCCGCGGAAGCGGTTTTCGAGACGCTGGAAACGGCCGGCGCCGATATTCGCCGCGGCGCCGACCCCTGCGCGCTGCCGAAGGCGTGCAAGAACGCGGCGGAACTGGACGGGACCCGGCGGGCCCACATCCGGGACGGCGCGGCACTGACGCGGTTTCTCGCTTGGCTGGACCGCGAGGCCCTCGCCGCCGGCGCAACGGAAATGAGCGCCGCCGATCAATTGGAAGCCTTTCGACGCGAAAACGAGCTGATCCAGGGACTGAGCTTCCCGACCATATCCGGGGCCGGGCCCAACGGGGCCATCGTCCATTACCGCGTCACGCCGGAGACCGACAGGAAATTGGAGGCCGGCACCTTGTTCCTGGTCGATTCCGGCGCGCAATATCTGGACGGCACCACCGACGTGACCCGGACGGTCGCGCTGGGTGAACCGGGCGACGAAATGCGGGACCGGTTCACCCGGGTGCTCAAGGGCCATATCGCATTGGCGCGGGCCAGGTTTCCCGAAGGCACGTCCGGCTCGCAGCTGGATATTCTCGCCCGCGCGCCGCTGTGGAACGCGGGCATCGATTTCGAGCACGGCACCGGACACGGGGTCGGCAGCTATCTCGGCGTCCACGAAGGGCCCCACCGAATTTCGAAACTGCCCAACCGTGTCGGGCTGGAACCGGGGATGATCGTTTCCAACGAGCCCGGCTACTACAAGACGGGCGAGTATGGGATCAGGATCGAAAATTTGGTGACCGTGGTGGAAGCCGAGGCGGTCGAGGGCTCGGAACGGAAGACATTCGGGTTCGAAACGCTTACCTGCGCACCCATAGATCGACGATTGATCGTTCGCTCGCTTCTCGATCCCGCCGAACGGGAATGGCTGAATGGCTATCACGCCTGGGTGGCGGAGATCGTCTCGCCGCTCGTCGATTCCGAAACCCGCGACTGGCTCCGGGAAGCGACAAGGGAAATTTAGCCGTCGTTCAGGCGGCCGGGGAGATCATGGAGTGCGCCATCAAATCCTTCGAGGCCCGCAACTTTCAGGACATTACGGGCCAGCGCACTTGATTGCCGAGCCGATATGGACAGAATAGCCGCCGATTACGCTTTTCGGGGCAGATCTGAAATGACCAGACACCTCACAGCCGCCACCCGGGCCGATGGCTGATGGCGTCCGGGCGGAACACAAAGGGCGAATCCCAGGCCAGCTCCATCTGGGGCGGCCGGTTCGAGGCGGGACCGTCGCAAATCATGGAAGAGATCAACGCTTCCATCGATTTCGACCGGCGCCTCTACCGGCAGGATATCGCCGCTTCCAAGGCGCATTGCGAAATGCTGGTGCGTCAAGGGATCATTGCGCCCGAAGACGGGGACGCGATCCTTGGCGGGCTCGATCAGGTTCTGTCCGAAATCGAGAATGGCGATTTCGAATTCAAGGCCACACTCGAAGACATCCACATGAACGTCGAGGGGCGGCTGGCGGAGCTGATCGGCGAGGCAGCCGGCCGGCTGCACACCGCCCGGTCCAGAAATGACCAGGTGGCGACGGACTTCAAGCTATGGGTCCGCGATACCATCGACCAACTGGATGGCGGGCTAAGGAGCTTTCAATCGGCGCTGATCACCGCCGCCGAAGCCCACGCCGCCACGATCATGCCGGGCTACACCCATCTGCAAACCGCCCAACCGGTGACGGTCGGTCATCATCTGTTGGCCTACGTGGAAATGGCCGGGCGGGATCGGAGCCGGTTTGGCGACTGCCGGGCGCGGCTCAACGAGAATCCCTTGGGATCCGGGGCGCTGGCGGGAACATCATTGCCCATCGACCGGCAGGCGACCTCGGAGGCGCTCGGCTTCGACCGGCCGGCGGCCAATTCCCTCGATGCCGTTTCGGACCGGGATTTCGCCATCGAGTTCCTGGCCGCCGCGGCCATCACCGCAACGCACCTGTCGCGGCTCGCCGAGGAAATGGTGATCTGGGCCAGTGAACCGTTTCGGATTATCACGCTCTCGGACGCCTTTTCGACCGGCAGCTCCATGCTGCCCCAGAAGCGCAACCCGGATGCCGCGGAACTGGTGCGCGCCAAGACCGGCCGCATTTTCGGGACGCTGATGGGCCTGCTCACGGTCATGAAGGGCCTGCCGCTGGCCTACAGCAAGGACATGCAGGAGGACAAACAACCGGTTTTTGAAACCGCCGACGCGCTCAACCTGTGCCTTGCCGCCATGACCGGCATGATCGCCGACCTCAGGGTCGATGAAGATCGGATGCGGGTTGCCGCGGCCGCGGGGGGCTCCAACGCGGTCGACGTGGCGGATTGGCTGGTCAAGAATTTGGACATGCCGTTCCGCGAAGCTCATCACGCGACCGGAAACCTGGTGAAACTTGCCGAAAAGAAGTCCTGCCCGCTGGAAGACCTCGAATTGGCCGACTTTCATTCCATCGAACCCGGAATTACCGACGACATCTATTCGGTCCTGGGTCTGGAGGAGTCGGTGGCCAGCAGGGTAAGCTATGGCGGAACCGCGCCCGCCAATGTGGCGGGCGCCTGCGCCGAGGCGCGGCGCCGATTCCTGGACGGAGGCGGCTGATGACACGGCGACGACTGGCCTTCCTCATGGCGGCGGTTATTTTGCTGCCGGTCCTTGCCGCGTGCGGAAAAAAATCCGCGCTCGAACCGCCGTCTGACGCCAAGCAGGAATATCCTCGGCAATATCCGACCCGATAGACCGGCCTAACAGAGCTGACTGACGAATGGACCACTTCGAATACCGCGACGGCGTCCTTCACGCCGAGAACGTGCCCCTCGACCGCATCGCCGATGAGGTCGGGACGCCGTTCTATTGCTATTCGACGGCCACCATCGAGCGGCATATCGGGGTCTTCATGGACGGCCTCGCGCCCCTCGACGCAACGGTGTGCTATTCGGTGAAGGCGAACTCCAATCTGTCGGTTCTGAAGATCCTCGCCGCAAACGGCGCCGGCGCCGACGTGGTTTCGGGCGGCGAACTCACCCGGGCCCTCAGGGCCGGCATGCCGCCCGGCAAGATCGTGTTTTCGGGCGTCGGCAAGACCGAGCCCGAAATCCGCCAGGCCATCCGGGCGGATATCCTGCAGATAAACGTCGAATCGGAACCTGAGCTCGAGGCCGTCAACCGGGTCGCTGGAGAACTCGGAAAGACGGCACGCGCCGCCGTCCGGCTCAATCCCGATATCGACGCCGGATCTCATGACAAAATCTCCACCGGACGCCGGGAGGACAAGTTCGGCGTCGAATGGACCCGGGCTCACGAAGTGTTTACCGCCGGCGCGGCCTTGCCGCATGTCGAGTTGGTCGGCCTCGCCATGCACATCGGCTCACAGCTTGCCGATCTCCAGCCCTACCGGGACGCCTTCACCCGGCTGCGCGACGTAACCGCGATGCTGCAGGCCGGCGGCTTTGAGATCCGGACCCTGGATCTCGGCGGCGGATTGGGCACCCCTTACGACGACACGCCGATGCCCAGCCCGGCCGAGTACGGCGCCATGGTACGGGAGGTCATCGGCGATCTCGGCTGCCGGTTCCTATTCGAACCGGGCCGCGTGATCGCCGGAAATGCAGGCGTTCTGGTGAGTCGCGTGGTCTACGTCAAGGAAGGGGCCACGCGGCGGTTTCTAATCCTCGACGCGGCCATGAACGATCTCATCCGCCCGGCTTTGTACGACGCTTCGCATACCATCGTCCCAATCGCCGAATCGGCGGACAAGGAGCGCGAACCGGCGGATATCGTCGGTCCGGTCTGCGAGACCGGAGATACGTTCGGCGAACGGATTCCCATGCCGGACATGAATCCCGGCGATCTCGTGGCGTTTCGGACCGCGGGCGCCTACAGCGCGGTCATGGCGTCCACCTATAATTCTCGCGCGCTGGTACCTGAAATATTGGTCAATGGCGATCAATTTGCGGTTGTCAGAGAACGCATAGAGGTAGACGATTACCTGGCCCGCGAGAGCATTGCGCCCTGGCTAAACGGTTGATCCGTTCGGGGCCCGGCGGGGGCATGGACTTCTGCGTGCCTATATGATGGCGAATTTGCGCCGCGCGACCGACGGAAGCCGGCCAAAAGGGACGTTAAGTCAGGCATGAAAATCAAGCGTGGACCGCTATTCGGTTTATTTCTCGGGCTCGCACGGGCGGGCCTGCATTTCGAGGACCTGTGGCCGCGGCTGTGGCCTGCGGTCGGCCTGACGGGGCTGCTGCTTTCCCTGGCCCTGTTCGACGTCCTGCCGCTATTGCCCGTTTGGCTGCATGCCTTCATCGTCATCGCCTTTCTGGTGGCCATTGCCGGCCTGCTCCAACGGGTGGTGACCCGCGTGCCGGCCGTCGGTGATACCCGGGCCCGCCACCGGATCGAAACCGATAGCGGCCTGGACCACCGGCCGCTCACCGCCCTCGACGACGAACTTGCAGCCGGATCGGACGACCCCGCCGCACAGGCGCTGTGGGCGGCCCATCGGCGCCGGATGGCCGAACGGGCCGGCGAACTCAGGCTGAATTTGCCGAAGGCCGGCCTGACCCGGCGGGACCCGTGGGCGGTTCGCGCCGGGCTGGCGCTGATCGTGCTGATCGGCTTTGTCGCCGCCGGCAATCAGTCGGTCGAGCGTATCTCCCGTGCACTGGTGCCACCCCTCGATTCGGGCGCCTTTCAGCAGCGCGTCGCCTATGACGTCTGGATAACGCCGCCCGCTTACACCCAGGTCGCGCCAATTTATTTCGGCACCGGCGAACGAGCCGAAAGCCCGGCCGCGGCGGCCGCCGCCCGGACCGTCCGCGTCCCCGCCGGCAGCACGGTGCTGGTTCAGGTCTCCGGCGGCGGACAGATACCGTCATTGCTCATCGACGAGACGGCGACCGAACTCAACCGGGTCGAGGCCGACGGCTATCACCTGGAGACGGAAATTACCGAGGGATCGCGCCTCAGCCTTGAGCAAAAGGGCCGCGAATTGGCGGCTTGGGATATCGAGGTGATCGCCGACAAGGCACCGGTGGTGACCTTCACGGCGGCGCCCGAAACCAACAACGAACTCAAGCTTCGGCTGCCGTTCGAGGCGACGGATGATTACGGTCTGAAGAGCGTCACCGCCTCCGTCCGCCGGCTTGATGGCGAGCCCATCCCGGACGGCGAAAGCGAAATTACCCTCCGCCTCCCCTTCCCGGGCGAGGGGTCCACCTCGGCCAAGGGAAAATCGACCCACGACCTGACCTCTCATGTGTGGGCGGGTCTGCCGGTGCTGGTTCACCTGATCGCCACCGATGAGCGCGGCCAGACCGGCGTCGGCGCGGTGGAACCGGTGGTTCTTCCCGAACGCCACTTCACCCATGTCGTCGCCCGGGAACTGGTCGAGGTGCGAAAACACCTCAAAGCCACGAAACAAGGCCGGCTTCTCGGCGCCTTGAAGCTGGACAACATCAGCGACGAGCCCCACCGCTTCCAGGACAATACCTCGGCGTACCTGGCCATCCGGGTGGCGCGCGAACGTTTGGCGCGGGACAAAAAGACCGGCACGGTCTCGGGCGTTCAAAAGATGCTCTGGGATATCGCCCTGCAGCTTGAAGAAGGCTTGTCGGCATTGGCCGGCCGAGACCTCAGGGCGGCGCAGGAAGCCCTCCGCGAAGCGCTTGAGAACAACGCCAGCCTGGAGGAACTGGAGCGTTTGATGGACGAAGTCCAGCGGGCGCTGGAACGGTTCCTGTCGGCGCTGATGCAGCAGCTCGAACAAAACGGCGAACTGCCGCAGCTGGACCCCAACACGCAAACCATGACCAATGAGGAACTTCAGCGGATGCTGGACCGGGCGCGGGAACTGATGCGCCAGGGGAACCGGGATGCGGCGCGGGAAATGATGGCGCAGCTCCAGCGCATGCTGGAGAGCCTGCGGGGGTCCCAGGCCCGAAACCGACAGCAGCAGCGGCAGTCCCGCGAAGCGCAAGAGGCGATGCGCCGGCTTCAGGGCATCATTCAACGCCAACAACGCCTCCTGGACGACACCTTCCGGCGCTCACAGGAAGGCGAGACCGGGGATGCGCCCCTCGAAGAAAGCCAGGAAGAGCAGGAAAGCATCCGCCGTCAGCTGGGCGAACTCATGCAGCGATTAGGCGAGATGATGGGGCAGGTTCCGCAAAACCTCGGCCAGGCGGAACGCTCCATGCGGCAATCGGAGCAGGCGCTTGGTCAGGGCCAACCCTCGCAAGCGGTTGGTCCTCAGACCGAGGCGTTGGAAGCGCTGCGCCAGGGTGCCCAGAATGCCGCCCGGGCCCTCGCCCGGCGGCTGGGTCGCGGCAACCGGCTCGGGCGTTCGGGCCGGATCGGCCGCTTCCAGGGACCCGAGCTCAGAGGGCTGCGGCCCGGCAACAGGGATCCGTTCGGACGTCCGGCGGAAGAAGACGGCACTACCGGCACCGCCACCGGTAATGTCGATATCCCGAGCGAATCCGAAATTCAGCGCGCCCGGGAAATCCTTGATGAGCTTCGCAGACGTGCCGGTGATCTTTGGCGGCCCGAACTGGAGTTGGAATACATCGAGCGCCTGCTCAAGCGTTTCTAGAGCGGATTCCGGGTCTCGGTCTTGCGAATTACGTGCAGGCCATCCGTTAAGGCCGCACCAAGGCGGGCGGTCGGATATTGCCGCCTACCGGGCCAGGACCTCTTCGTCGGTGAACCGGACATCGGCCCGCCGCGCCGTGGGCGGCGGATTGTCGAATCGCCCGGTGAACTCGAAACTTTCCTCGGGCGCCAACTCATCCTTCGCCGGAAGGACATTCAGATGCCGGACTTCGTTGCCCGCCGCATCGGCCAATGAAATTCGAATCACCGGCACCATCCGAGGCTTGTCGGAGACGTTGGTGATGGTTCCCTTCACCTGAATCCATTTCTCATCTCCCTCGGCTTCCCGGGTCGGCAGACCGAGGTTGATACGCAGGCCGGCACCTAGTGCTTGGCCGAGGCCAACCAGCGCGTAAACGCCCGCCAGACCAGGGACCAATGAGACAATGGGACCACGGGCGAACACCAAGCCCAGCAGGACAATGACAACGGCGCCGACCGCCGCCAGCGATACCCAGAGTCCATGGCGGCCGGTTTCCTGCGCGCCGACAACGGCAACGGGCTCGGAATATACCTTAGAGATTGGGACCGGGTCCGGAGTGTCATCGGGCTCGGCGGCAGGCGCAGGGTCAGTTGCGGCGGCGTCCTCCGGGGGCGGCGGTTGCCGCGGATAGGGGTCCGGCTCCGGATAACCAGGCGGCGGATATCCCGGCGGCGGCGGGACGGGCTGGGTTGCCGGATCGGCGATTCGCGCCTGAAGCCACTGGTGACCACAATTGGTGCAGCGGACCAACCTACCTTGATCGCCGAACGAGGAACCGTCGACGTCGTATGACGTCGAGCAGGACGGACAGGTGATGCGCATTGCCGCAAGTTCTTTTGAATGTTCAACTACTTATAGGTAAATGCCGATTTAATCGCAACCTTGCCCCGGAGGTCCGAAAGGGTATTGAAACTCGGCCCGGCCGCCAAGAGCTTGTGCCGCGTCGCCCTGGACGAGACATTTGACGCCGTGCCATTCTGCGGCGACCAAACCAACGAACCGAGTTCCGCGACACATGGATGAAATCGTCCGATTTCAAACCGTCGGCCTGCGCTACGGGATGGGCCCCGAAGTGTTGCAGGACCTGTCCTTCACCCTGACCCCGGGCTCGTTCCATTTCCTTACGGGTGAAAGCGGCGCCGGAAAGTCGTCCTTGATGCGCCTGATGTACCTGGCGAAAAAACCGACCCGTGGTTCCGTGTCCCTCTTCGGCCGCGACATCGCCTCCCTCCGCCACGACGATTATCCGACGCTACGCCGCCGCATCGGTGTGGTGTTCCAGGAATTCCGCCTCCTGTCCCATCAAACCGCGTTCGACAATGTCGCTCTGCCGCTGCGGGTATCCGGCATGAGGGAAAAGGAGATCAAGAAACATGTAGAGGAACTGCTCACCTGGGTCGGGCTGGAAGAGAATATGGCCGCATGGCCGGAGACGCTGTCCGGCGGCCAGCAGCAGCGCGTCGCCATCGCCCGGGCGGTGATCGCCCAACCCAGGCTGTTGCTCGCCGATGAACCGACGGGAAATGTGGATGACCGCATTGCCGCGCGTCTGCTCCATCTGTTCGAGGAGTTGAACAGGCTTGGCACGACGGTGGTTATCGCCACCCACAACAAGAGCCTCATCTCTTCCTCGCTGCACCCGATCATGCATCTTGACGGTGGCCGCCTTTCCATCGAGGACAGGGAGTCCGAACCGGCCGCGACGGTGGAAACCCTGCCCCGCTTGGGGAGGCTATGACCATGGCGCTCCTGAGCCGCCGGACCGATTTGCCCTTCGAGCGCGACGATTCCAGCCGCTACCTCCCTTGGCTCACCGCGTTCATGGTATTCCTGGCCTCTCTGACATTGGCCGGGGTTTTTGCGCTCAGTGACCTCGCGAGCACATGGGACAAGGGTCTCTCCGAAACCCTGACGGTTCAACTCCCGGCGGGCGAGGACGAGCGCACCGATGAGCGGCGCGCCGCCGCGGCAATCAAAATTCTCGAGGCAGCCGAGGGGGTCGAAGAGGTTACCCTGCTGCCGCCGCGCCAAGTCCGCGATCTGTTGAAACCATGGCTCGGCGCCGCCGCGGATGCGAGCCGGCTGCCGCTGCCTCAAATCATCGATGTAGAGATCGATCGGGACGGTATACCGGCCCTCGCCACTCTCACCGAACAGCTCCGGCGGGCCGTGCCCGGTGCGGCCGTCGACGATCACGGCGCCTGGATGTCCGGCTTCCTGCGGGCGCTGCGCTCTGCCGAAGCAATCGGGGTGTTGATTTTCCTGCTTGTCGGCGTGGCAACCGCCGGCACCATCGTCTTCACCACCCGGGCCGGGCTCGGCGTCCATCGGGAAGTAATCGAGGTCATGCACCTCACCGGCGCCCATGACCGATACATCGCCGCCCAGTTTGCCGTTCGGTCCATGATGCTCGGCCTGCGCGGCGCGGCGATGGGAATCAGTTCGGCGGCAATGGTGCTGATCGCGTTGGGGGTGTTGGTGGAGTTCCAGGGATTTGGGGTGCTGCCGGGGGTCGATTTGAGCCTCGGCGCCTGGATTGCCGTTGTCCTCCTGCTGCCGGCAACCGGTCTGCTGGCCTGGTTGACGGCGCGGATAACGGTGCTCCGCTCCCTCGCCCGCATGGTCTAGGCCGTTCGAAGATGGCACAACGAAGGACAACGCAACGAAAAGTCGCCGGTCTTGTGGCCCTGGCCGGCCTGCTGATCGTCGGCTTCTGGATTGCCGGGCTGTTACTTTTTTTCCGATCCATTCCCGCATCGCCGCCAAATGCCGTAACAACCACCGACGCCATCGTCGTCCTGACCGGCGGCAGCGGACGGCTGGACAAGGGCCTCGACTTGCTGGCCGCAAAACGGGCGCAGAAACTGTTTGTATCCGGCGTCTATCGGGGTGTGGATGTGGCCCGATTGCTGGAAATTTCGCGGCGATTGCCGGAGGATTTCATTTGCTGCGTCACGGTTGGCCATTCGGCGGTCAGCACCTCCGGTAATGCGACCGAGACGGCGGCGTGGATCGAACGCAATGGATATCGCTCTCTGTCCCTGGTGACCGCCAACTACCACATGCCGCGCAGTATGCTCGAGTTTCGCCACACCATGCCGGAAATTGTTATCGTCCCCCACCCGGTGTTCCCTGAACAGTTCAAGCGGGAGCGCTGGTGGGCGTGGCCCGGCAGCGCGTCATTGGTGATTACCGAATACATGAAGTTCACTCTGGCCTGGATAAGGCACGCGGTCGGCGGATTGGCGCCCGGCGGGGTTGGTTGAACGGCGCATGACCTTCATCCGTTCGATCGTCTTCAACCTGCTCTATTTCGGCTGGACCGCGGCCCTGATGCTGAGCCTGTGGACGCTGATGCCGTTTTCGCGGCGAACGTTCCGCAAGGGCATCCGGCTGTGGTCGGTCGGCAGCGACTGGTTGCTCGGGAACGTCATTGGAACCCGGATCGAAATCCGGGGACGGGAACGTGTCCCTGACAAGCCGGTCATCTTTGCCGCCAAGCATCAGTCGGCCTGGGACACCATGGCGTTCCTCAAGCTGAATGCCGGGAACGCCTACGTGATGAAGATGGAACTCTTGAGGATTCCGCTCTGGGGCTGGTACATGCGGAAGGCGGACCACGCGGTCATCGATCGCGAGGGCGGTATCTCCGCTCTGCGGGCGCTGACCGATCAGGTCGGCCGCATCATCGGCGACGGCCGCTCGGTGGTGATCTTCCCCGAAGGCACGCGCGTGCCGCCCGGTGAAACCGGCCGCTACTTCCCCGGGATCGCGGCTCTCGCGGCCCGCATCGATACCGAGGTGGTGCCGGTTGCGGTCAATTCGGGCGTGTTCTGGGGCCGGCGACAGTTCGTGAAGCGCCCGGGAACCATCGTTCTCGAATTCCTCGAGCCCATGCCGAAGGGCCTCGAACGCCGGCCGTTCATGGAGGAACTGGAAAGACGAATCGAGACCGCCAGCCGCCGCCTCGAGGAAGAAGCATCCCGGGCCGGCACCCGATAGCCGCCCGTGTGGATAATCCGGTGGAAAGTCACTGCCGGAACATCGTGGATAAGGGGGAAAGCCCAAATTTCGTAATGATTATAAGCCTCTAGCCGATATGAGTCAGGGGATGGAATGGTGGAAACAAAACAAGAACTTTTAGTTGACCGGTTTCCATGGCTTGCCTAGAATATATGCGGCTGGCAGCATAACTCATTGAAATTAAATAATTTTAGTGGGCAAAAGGCTTATCTGCCGGCCGCTCCGGATTGATCGGCGGGACGTGTCCACATGGCCCATACAGAGACTGCCAGCATTTCCCAACAAATCTGGGATATGAAGTATCGGCTGAAACGTCCGGACGGTGCGCCTGTGGACAAAACCGTCGAGGACACCTTTGCCCGGGTCGCCAAGGCTTTGGCCGCGGTGGAATCCTCCCCGGCCGACTGGGAAGCCGCCTTCGAGGATGCCCTCTCCGATTACAAGTTTCTGCCGGCCGGGCGAATTCTCTCCGGCGCCGGCACCGAGCGGGAAGTCACGCTGTTCAACTGTTTCGTGATGGGTCAGATCCCGGACGATATGTCCGGAATCTTCGAGGCCCTCCGGGAAGCCGCCATGACCATGCAGCAAGGCGGCGGCATCGGGTACGACTTCTCCACCCTGCGGCCCAAGGGCGCCCCGGTGAAAGGCGTCGGCGCCGATGCCTCGGGTCCGTTGTCATTCATGGATGTCTGGGATTCCATGTGCCGAACCATCATGAGCGCCGGCTCCCGGCGAGGCGCGATGATGGCCGTGATGCGCTGCGACCATCCGGACATCGAGGCCTTCATCGAGGCCAAGCAGGAGGCCGGCCGGCTTCGGATGTTTAACCTTTCGGTGCTGGTCTCGGACGCGTTCATGGAGGCGGTGAAGCAGGATCTATCCTGGCAGCTTCGGTTCGATGGAACGGTATACGGTTCGCTGCCGGCCCGCGAGCTGTGGGACAAGATCATGCGGGCAACCTTCGCCTACGCCGAGCCGGGGGTGATTTTCATCGACCGGATAAACCGGCTGAATCCACTGTCCTATTGCGAAACCATCCACGCGACGAACCCGTGCGGCGAACAGCCGCTGCCGCCGTACGGCGCATGCCTGCTGGGCTCGATAAATTTGGCCAGGCTGGTGAGCGACCCGTTCACGGAAGCCGCGTCAATCCCGATGGACGCAATATCCAGTTTGGCCGCCACCGCCATCCGGATGCTCGACAACGCCATCGATGCATCGCGCTATCCGCTGCCCGAACAGGCCGCCGAAGCCGCTCAAAAGCGCCGGATTGGCCTTGGGATCACCGGGCTTGCCGATGCCCTCATCATGTGCGGTGCGCGTTACGGCTCAGCCGATGCGGTTGCGCTCACCCGGGAATGGCTCGAGACCATCCAGCGCGCCGCTTACCTGGCCTCGGCCGATCTCGCCGGCGAGAAGGGCGCCTTCCCCCTCTACGACCGGGACGCCTATCTCGCGACCGAGGGCATCTCGCGGCTGGATGAGGATGTTCGCGGCGCCATCGCGGCAAAGGGGGTTCGCAACGCCTTGGTAACCTCTGTTGCGCCGACGGGAACCATTTCACTGCTGGCCGACAATGTGTCGTCGGGCCTCGAACCGGTGTTCAGCTTTTCCTACAACCGCCATGTACTGATGCCCGACGGCTCCCGGCGGGAGGAAGAAGTATCCGACTGCGCCTATCGTCTCTACCGCCGGCTGTTTGGCGAAAACCGGCCGTTGACGGAGGCCTTCGTCGACGCCCAGGCGCTGACGCCCGGCGATCATCTGGTCATGCAGGCGGCGGTACAGGAATTCGTCGACAGCTCTATTTCCAAGACCATCAATTGCCCTGAAAACATCTCCTTCGAGGAATTCAAGGACATTTACATCCAGGCCTATGATCTGGGCTGCAAAGGCTGCACCACCTACCGGCCGAACGAAGTCACCGGGGCCGTGCTCGAAACCAAATCGGCCGAACCGGCCCAGGCGGGGGAGCAGGAAGAATTGCCCCTGGAGGCGCCGAGGGAGCCGGTTAAGCCGGTCGATCAGGGCGATTCCGGCGCACTTGTGTATCTGACGCAGCCGCTTGACCGCCCGGAAGCCCTGGAGGGCTCCACCTACAAGGTCCATTGGCCGGAGAGCGACCACGCGATCTACATCACCCTCAATGATATCGTCCAGGACGGACGGCGGCGTCCGTTCGAGGTGTTCATCAATTCCAAGAACACCGAGCATTACGCCTGGACCGTCGCCCTCACCCGGATGATTTCGGCGGTATTCCGCCGCGGCGGCGATGTGTCATTCGTCGTCGACGAACTGAAGGCCGTCTTCGACCCCCGCGGCGGTCAGTGGATGAACGGAAAATACGTGCCGTCGCTGCTCGCCGCCATCGGTCAGGTCATCGAAGATCATATGATCCAGATCGGATTCCTGCCGACCGAGGCCGAACCCGGTCTCGCCGGCGAAGCCGTGCCCGCGCTCAAAGTCGTCAACCTCGAGGACACTCCCGCCGGCGCCGGAAATATGTTCAGCCAATGCCCGAAGTGCGGGCAGGCCAGCCTGATCCACGCCGAAGGCTGTGACATCTGTACGGCCTGCACCTATTCGAAATGCGGATAGGGGGACCGGGGCGGCAAACCGCCCCTGGGGCAACCAGAGCAGTTTCCGGGGGTGCGAATTTCGCCCACAGGGAGTAAAGCTATCCCATGGATATGGCATTTGGGGCAATTTCGATACTCCTGCTGGTGGCGATGATTGCGACCGCCCTGGTTCTGTTCTTCGGCGTGTTCACCATGGGGCGGCGGGGACGGCTGTTTTCCCCCCGGTTCAGCAACATCCTCATGCGCTGGCGGGTCGGACTGCAGGGCGTCGCGGTCCTGCTGATCGGCATATTGGCGTTAATGGTGTTCCTCAAGTAGAAGACAAAATGGTCAAGCTCGACAAGATTTACACCCGTGGCGGCGATGGCGGTGAAACCTCGCTCGCCGGCGGTGATCGTGTTCAAAAACATTCGCCAAGGGTCGAGGCCTGCGGCGCCGTTGACGAAGCCAATGCAATCATCGGCGTGGCCCGGCTGAGCGCCGCCGCCGAACCGGACGAATCGCTGAGCCGGATCCAGAACGACCTGTTCGATCTTGGCGCCGACCTCGCAACGCCCGATTTGGAAACCGAGGGAGCGCTGCGGATAATTGACGACCAGGTCCGTCGCCTGGAGACCGAAATCGACGCGATCAACGACCGGTTGTCCGCGCTGACGTCGTTCGTGCTTCCGGGCGGTTCCGAATCGTCGGCGCAACTGCACCTTGCGCGGACAATCGTCCGACGCGCCGAGCGGCGGACCACGGCGCTGGCCGCCGAAGAGCCCGTCAACCCGGCGGCGCTCAAATACCTCAACCGGCTGTCCGATCTCCTCTTCGTCATGGCCCGCGCGGCCAATGACGGCGGAAATGCGGATGTATTGTGGGTGCCGGGGGCCAACCGATAGCGCAGGCCCGTTGAGAAACGGTGCAGTGCGGCTATCCGCCCTCGTTTGACAGCCTCGGCCGCACTTTCTATGTTGCATTGCAAAATAATTCGTGAAACGCTCCCTTTCCAAGGGGCTCCCGAGGACACACAGGCCAAAAAATGAAGGTTTTGACCGCCGTCAAGCGGGTCGTCGACTACAACGTCAAGGTTCGCGTCAAGAGCGACCAGACGGGGGTGGAACTCGCCAACGTCAAGATGTCGATGAACCCCTTCGACGAAATTGCCGTGGAGGAAGGGGTGCAACTGCGCGAGGCGGGAACGGCCGAGGAACTCATTGCCGTCTCCATGGGCCCGCGGCAGTGTCAGGAAACCATCCGCACGGCGCTGGCCATGGGCGCCGACCGGGGCATCCATGTCGTCTCCGATGAAGAGCTTGAACCGTTGGCGGTCGCCAAGCTGTTGAAGGCCATTGTCGAGAAGGAATCGCCCGACCTTGTCATTCTCGGCAAGCAAGCGATCGACGACGACAGCAACCAGACCGGCCAAATGCTCGCCGCCCTGTTGGGCTGGCCTCAGGGCACATTCGCATCCGAGCTCTCCATCGCAGACGGCTCGGCGGACGTGACACGGGAAGTCGACGGCGGACTGGAGACCGTCCGTCTCAAGATGCCCTGCATCGTGACCACGGACTTGCGACTCAACACACCCCGCTACGCGTCCCTGCCCAATATCATGAAGGCCAAGAAAAAGCCCATCGACAGCCTTGCGCCGGCCGATCTGGGCGTCGAAACCGCTCCCCGTCTGACGACGTTGAAGGTCGAAGAACCCGCTAAGCGGGAAGCCGGCGTCATGGTCGACAGTATCGGCGAACTGGTCGAGAAACTCCAAAACGAAGCCAAGGTCATCTGATGCCGGTCCTGGTCATTGCCGAACATTCCAATGCCGAGCTGAAGGCATCGACGCTGAACACGGTAACCGCGGCGGCGGCGCTCGGCGACGTGCATGTGCTGGTCGCCGGAGCCGGCTGCGGAGCGGCTGCCGAGGCGGCCTCCGCCATCGGCGGAGTGCGGCGCGTGCTGGTGGCGGACGCCGCCCTCTACGAAAACCCGCTGGCTGAAACGCTGACGCCGCTGGTCGCCGGCCTCTCCGGCGGCTACTCGCATATTCTCGCCCCGGCCAGCACCTTCGGCAAAAACCTCATGCCCCGTGTCGCTGCGTTGCTGGATGTAGCCCAGATTTCCGACATCAGCGCGATCGAAAGCGCCGACACGTTTCAGCGCCCGATTTATGCCGGCAATGCGGTTGCCACGGTTCGGTCCGCCGATCCGATCAAGGTGATTACGGTTCGGACCACGGCCTTCAAGGCCGCGCCGGCCACCGGCGGCACGGCCGAGATGTCGGAGGTGGCAAGCGCGGAAGATCCCGGGCTCTCATCTTTCGTCGGTACCGAGCTGAGCGTGTCCGAACGGCCGGAATTGACGTCGGCCCGTGTCATCATTTCCGGCGGCCGCGGCATGCAGAGCGGTGACAATTTTCACCTGCTCGAAGCAGTCGCGGACAAGCTCGGCGCGGCGGTCGGCGCGTCCCGGGCCGCAGTCGATGCGGGCTTTGTGCCCAACGACTTCCAGGTCGGGCAGACCGGCAAGATCGTCGCGCCGGAGCTTTATATCGCCGTTGGCATTTCGGGCGCCATCCAGCATCTGGCGGGCATGAAAGACAGCAAGGTGATCGTCGCCATCAACAAGGACGAGGAGGCGCCGATCTTCCAGGTGGCTGATTACGGGCTTGTGGCGGACCTCTTCGAGGCATTGCCCGAGCTCTCCAGCGAGCTGACTGACTGACGCGACCGGCGGAGAAACAGACATGGGAACAAATCGAACATGAGTTCCGGAATCAATACGATCGGCGTTATCGGTGCGGGCCAAATGGGCCTTGGCATCGCCCACGTTTGCGCCGTGTCGGGCTATGACGTTCATCTAGTCGACATCTCGGAGGAACAGGTTTCCTCGGCACTGGCGACGATCGAGAGGAATCTCGGCCGTCTAGTCAAGCGGGAGCGCCTCAGCGACGGGGATATGAAAGCCGCATTGGGCCGCATCCACGGCAGTTCCGAATACGCACCGCTCGCGGATTGCAATCTGGTTATCGAGGCGGCGACCGAAGACGAGGAGGTCAAGACCGGGATTTATGACTCGGTTTGTCCGCTCCTGAGTACGGATGCCATCCTGGGCACCAATACTTCGTCGATTTCGATTACCCGTCTGGCCTCCCGGACCGACCGGCCGGAGCGGTTTATCGGCATTCATTTCATGAACCCGGCGCCGCTTATGGAGCTGATCGAACTCATCCGCGGCATTGCGACGGAACCCGCCGTATTCGAGGAAATCCGCAGCTTCACCCAACAGCTCGGCAAGACCCCGGTCAGTGCGGAGGATTTTCCGGCCTTTATCGTCAACCGTATTCTGCTGCCGATGATCAACGAGGCGGTCTATACCCTCTACGAGGGCGTCGGCTCGGTGGAAGCCATCGATACGGCCATGAAGCTGGGCGCCCACCATCCCATGGGGCCGCTGGAACTGGCCGACTTCATCGGTTTGGATACCTGTCTCGCTATCATGCAGGTCCTGCACGATGGGCTCGCCGACACCAAATACCGGCCGTGTCCGTTGCTGGTGAAATACGTGGAGGCGGGCTGGATGGGTAAGAAGTCGGGCCGCGGCTTCTACGATTACTCGGGCGAAGCGCCGGTCCCAACCCGCTAAACCGGAATAAAGAAGTCCAGCTAAGAAAGTTCGGCGCGTAATTTCTGCCGCAGCATGTCGATGGGCACCAGGCTGCCCTCCACATCGATGCACCAGAATTCCCACCCATTGCAGGCCGGTGCGCTCTGCACCAGCGCCCCGACCCGGTGAATGGACCCCCGGTGCTCGGCGCTGATGATCGATCCGTCCGCCCGTACTTTGGCGGAATGCCGGCGCCGCTGATCGGTGAGGACGGTGCCCGGCGACAAAAGTCCCCGCTCCACCAGCCATCCGAACGGAATGCGCGGCGCCTTCCGCTTTGACGGTGTGCTGAGCAGGCTCTCCTCACCCGGCGGAGGGACCTTGCGAATTCGTTCGCGGGCGATTTCGACGTAACGCTCGTCCCGCTCGATGCCGACGTAGTGACGGCCGAGGCGGCGCGCGACGGCGCCGGTGGTGCCGGTGCCGAAGAACGGATCGAGGATGGTTTCCCCCGGTTCGGTCGACGCCAGAATCACCCGATGAAGCAGCGCCTCCGGTTTCTGGGTCGGATGGGCCTTCTTTCCATCGTGTTTAATCCGCTCGGCGCCGGCGCAAATCGGCAACAGCCAATCCGAACGCATCTGAAGATCCTCGTTGAGGGCCTTCATGGCGTCGTAGTTGAACCGCGGCTTGGCATCCTTGGATTTGGCGCACCAGATCATCGTCTCGTGGGCATTGGTGAACCGGGCGCCGCGGAAGTTGGGCATCGGATTGGTCTTGCGCCAAATGATGTCATTGAGAATCCAGAATCCCAGGTCCTGAAGCAGGCTGCCGATCCGAAAAATATTGTGGTAGCTGCCGATGACCCATAGCGAGCCATTATCCTTCAGAACGCGCCCCGCGGCGGTTAGCCACTCACGGGTGAATTCGTCATAGGCTTGAAAGCTGTCGAACTGGTCCCAAGCCTCGTCGACCCCGTCCACTTTGGTGTTGTTGGGCCGCAGCAGATCCTGTTCCAGCTGCAGGTTATAGGGCGGGTCGGCAAACACCACGTCGGCCGATCCGGCCGCCATGGTCCGCATGATCTCGACGCAATCCCCCTGCAGGACCTTGTCCGGTCCCGTTGTCTTTTTCCCAGGCATGCGCGCATCCTGATTCGGCCCGGACTCGCCGTCAAGAAAGAAATGGAATCAATGACTTAGAAGGATTCGATGCGCCAGATATAGGTCTCCAAAGTCACCTGGACTCAACATCTTGATCGAGCAATTCGGCGATCGGCGCGAAGCTCCGGCGATGATGGGGCGTAATGCCCAATCGGTTCAGGCCGGCCCGATGCTCGGCGGTGCCGTACCCCTTGTTGCCCGCCCAACCGAAACCGGGAAACCGGCGGTCCAATTCCCGCATGATCCGATCCCGGGTGACCTTTGCGGCGATGGAGGCGGCGGCGATGGAGAGACTGAGGGAGTCGCCTTTAACCACCGCGAGGCTGCCGCATTGGAGGCCGGGACGCCGGTTGCCGTCGACCAGGGCAAAATCGGGGTTCACCTGGCCCGCGGCGCGGGCCATCGCCACCATGGTCGCCTGAAGAATGTTCAGCTCGTCGATTTCCTCGACGGAGGCCCGGCCGATCCCGATCTCGGCGAAGGGAGCAAACCCGGACAAGAGTTCCTCACGCTGATCCTCATTCAGCTTCTTGGAATCGTCGATCCGCTCCGCCAGTTGCGCCGGGAGTTCGTCCCGCGAGAGGATGACCGCCGCCGCGACAACCGGACCGGCCCATGGGCCGCGCCCCGCTTCATCGATCCCCGCAATCCGCCGGTGCCCCTCTTGGAGAGCCCGGTCCTCGAATATGAAATCAGGAATCGGAGTTTCCCTTTCCGGTCTCGTCCGCAATCGCCTTCGGCTCCGCCGTCTCGGGCTCGCCGGCCCCTCCCTTTGAGGCCTTGCCGGCATCGTGCGGCTTGGACGGCCGGGCCAGGCGGGCAAGCCGCTCCCCGGCCAGCCGCGCCTTGGGCCCCGCTTTCTGGACCGTATCGGCAATCATGTTCGCTTCGCGCCCATATACCAGGCCCAGCATTTCACCCAGGCTCTCGATACCCCCGGCGGTCAAGTAGTGGAGGCGGCGGGCGGTCAGCAGCCAAAGCGGGCTCAACGCCAGGCTCAGAACCGTCACCGCCACCACGAGGCGCATTACGTCCTCGCCGATAAGACCGGTCTCGAGGCCGGTCCGCGCGAGCAGAAAGGAGAATTCGCCGATTTGGGCCAGGATGACGCCGGTCATGAAAGCCACCGTCCAGGGCTGTCCCATGAACCGGAGGATGGCGGTATTCATCACCGTCTTGAACACGGTCACCAGGAACAACAGCAACAGCACCGTGCCGAGATTGTCCCAAATGAACGGCAAATCGAGCAACAAACCAACCGAAAGGAAAAACACCATCACCAGGATCGACTGGATGGGCTTGGCGTTCTGAAGCAGTTGGGGTCGCTGTTCGCTATTGCCGAGCACCAGGCCGGCGAGGAACGCGCCGTAGGCCGGCGACATGCCCAGCAAGCCGGATATGGTCGCGGCGCCAAAGCAGAAGGCGAGCGCGGTCAGCGGTGCGAGTTCGTTCGAGCGCGAGAACAGATGCGCCAGGGGCAGCCGGATTCTCCGTCCTCGCGCCAGATACCAGATGAGGGCGGCGAGGATCGCCACCGACCCGGCCACGGCCAGGAGGCCTTGATAGGCTGCGTGTCCGACACTGATGACGCCCAGGATCAAAATCATCGGCACGAACGCCAAATCTTGGGTGATCAGCACGGCGACGCTGATCAATCCTGTCCGGCTCTTGGTCTCCCGGCTTGCCTGAAGCATCTTGATGGCGGCGGCCGTGCTCGACAACGCCACCACGAACCCCAACAGGACGACCATGCCGAGCGGCCAATCCGTCAGCGCGGAGAGCAAAAACATCACCACCATGGAGGCGGCAATCTGGATCAAAGTGGTGCTGAGCGCCAAGCGCCAGATTCGCATGAACAGCCGGATCGACAATTCCATACCGACGACGAACAACAGCATGAGGACGCCAAGGTCGGCGAGCGTGTCGATCTGATCGCGGTTCCCGACCAGGGCGAAGCCGGAAGGGCCAAGAAGTACGCCCGCCAGGATGTAACCGACAAATGCGGGTTGGCGAAGCCGCTCCAGCATCAGACCGCAGAGCAGCGCCGCAAGGGCGACGACGGCAATACCCGTCAACTCGGAGTGGGCGATGCTTTCCATGGTCTCCCCAGGTTAGGGGTTTCAAAAACTCCCGTCGCGGCGCGCACCCCGCCTGTGCGCGTCAACCTGGCGAATCTTAACAGCTAGATAGGTTAAGACCCAATTAGCGGAGGTCGGGAAACACGTGCCGGCCGTCCGGGCCGAGAGGCAATGGGTCGGCCCGGAGAACGGCCGAAACCGGCAGTTCGCCATAGAGATGGGGGAACAGCGCCCCCCCGCGGGACGGCTCCCATTTCAACGCGTCTCCCAGCACATCCCCATCGACGGTCAGCAGCAGCAGGCCGTCCTGCCCGGCCCGATGCTTGGCGGCGCTCCCGATCACCTGTTCGGCGGTGGAAAAATGGATGAAACCGTCGGCCAGGTCCTGCGAAGAACCGGGATAGTTGCCGGCCGGCCGTGCCGCCTCCCACTCCCCGGTCCGGCACATGTGGTAGATCAGATTGGGCATTGATCGCGGGCCCGAACGGCCTACGGCGTCAACCGCTTGTGAAGGGCGCGAAGGTAACGCAGATCCATGGCCGCGAATTCACCTTCGTCGATATCCTGTTTGTATTCTTCGAGCTCTTCCTTGGTGTCGGCCGAGACGCCCTTGTCGAGAAGCCTGGTGATCAGCGACAGAGCTTCCGCCTTCTCTTCGTCGGTCAGCGCGCGTTCGTCCCCGTCATCCTCGTCATCGTCATCATCCTCGTCATCGAGGTCGTCATCGAGGTCGTCGTCGTCATCCCGTTCGTCCTCGTCATCGTCGAGGTCGGCGTCGTCTTCATAATCCTCGTCGTCATCCTCCGGTTCGTCGGGATGCTCGGGAACCAGCAAATCGTCCCAGTCGACGCCCGCCACGGTCATCTGGGCGTGAATATCCCGCGCCGCCGTCAACACGGCCTCGTCTTCCTCTTCTCCGAGTGTGCGCAGCAATTCGATGAACTGGGCGCGGTCCAAATTCGCCAGCATGGCCTGTCTCCGTCAAAAAACCGGTTTGGCTATAGGCCACATCCCGGGGGGTGTTGTCCAGCGCCCAGCTTGCGGGCCCGAGTCAAATCAGTGTCAGCTGGTCACCCGGCGCCGGCGGCGGCGCAAACCGGCTGCTATCGAGCTCGTGCCAGGTCCGGTCCAACCCCAGGCGGCGTTCGGCGATCTTGAACCGGTCGTTGAGCAGTGCGGCATAGGGGCCATCCCCCCGCATCCGCCGGCCAAATCCCGCCTGATTGAGTTTGCCCTGCCGGCAGGACCGAATGAGCGTTTCCGCCTTTTGCGCCCGATCGGGAAAATGAGCGCATAGCCACTCGGAAAACACCTCCTTCAGCTCCCAGGGCAATCTCAGCAGGATATACCCCGCCCGTGTCGCCCCGGCCCCGGCGGCCGCTTCGAGAATATTCTCAAGCTCCTGGTCATTGATCGCCGGGATCATCGGCGCCGCCATCACACCGGTGGGGATGCCGGCGGCGCTCAATTGCCGGATGGCCTCCAGACGCTTGTCCGGCCGCGCGGCCCGCGGCTCCATGGTACGAGCCAGTTTTGGATCGAGGGTGGTGACCGAGAGAAAGGCATGGACGAGATTGCGCTCGGCCATGGACGAGAGGATATCGAGGTCTCTCAGAATTCCCGCGGACTTGGTAATGAAGGAGACCGGGTGATCGTATCGGGACAGCACCTCCAGGACGGCGCGGGTTATTCCCAGTTCGCGCTCGGCCGGCTGGTACGCATCGGTATTCACCCCAAGCGCAATGGGTTTGCATTGGTAGTTCGGTTTCCGCAACTCCGTTTCGAGCAACCCCGCCGCATCGGGTTTGAAGAAAATGCGGCTCTCGAAATCGAGCCCCGGGGAAAGGCCCAGGTAGGAATGAGTGGGACGGGCAAAGCAATAGACACAGCCGTGCTCGCAGCCCCGATACGGGTTGACCGACCGGTCGAACGGAATATCGGGGGAGTCGTTGCGGGCAATGATCGTCCGCGTACTGTCCCTGGTGAGGACGGTCTCGAGGCGGCGGACATCGGGATCCCGCCACCATCCGTCATCGGCGGCAACCCGGTCTTCGAGTTCGAACCGTCCCGCGGGATTGCCGACAGCCCCCCGGCCCTTCCGCGGCGCATCTGTCAGCGCGTCGATCATCGGAATAACTTAGCCATAGATGTGAACAAATCAAGAACAAAAATCGCCATGATCACTGAATCCCGCGTGTTATAGTCCGCGCCATGCTGAGTATCGTGATCCCCGTATTCAACGCCGCGGAGGGCTTGGCAGCCACTCTCGCCTCGCTCCAATCCCTTGATATGGAGACCGAAATCCTTGTCGTGGACGGCGGCTCGACGGACGAGGGACCGGAAATCGCACGATCTCTGGGCGCCGCCGTCATCACGGCCGAACTCGGGCGCGGCCGCCAGTTGCGCGCGGGCGCCGGCAAGACGGCCGGCGAGTGGCTATTGTTTCTTCACGCGGATACCCGGCTTACCGGTCCGTGGGAGTCTCAGGTCGCCGAATTCATGAATGTCGAAGGAGACGATTGCGCCGCGGTGTTCCGGTTGGGTCTCGACGACGAGGCGCCCCAGGCCCGGCGGCTGGAACGGATGGTCGGCTGGCGGACCCGCCGCCTCGGCCTTCCCTATGGCGATCAGGGTTTGCTTATTTCCCGCAAATTCTACGACGAGCTGGGAGGCTTCCGGCCGATGATCATGTTCGAGGACGTGGACATGGTTCGCCGCATAGGCCGGCGCCGCCTCAAAATGCTGGGCGCCCAGGCGTTGACATCGGCGATCCGCTATCGGCGGGACGGCTATCTTGCCCGGGCGCTCAGAAACAATTTTTGCCTGGCGCTCTATTTTCTGGGGATTCCGCCGACGGTTATCGAGCGCCTCTATCGATGAGCCTGCGCAATCATCTGATCATCCTTGCAAAGTCCCCGCGGCTGGGAACCGTCAAGAGCCGGCTGGCCCGGGAAATCGGTTGGGTCGCCGCGACCGGGTTCTACCGCCGCACACTGTGCGATACGGTCCGCAAATTGAGCCGCGATGCGAGGTGGCGCGCCTGCCTCGCCGTCACGCCGGACCGGGACGTATGGAACCGCGGTCTCTGGCCCGAGGGGATCCCGCGCATAACCCAGGGAAGCGGCGACCTCGGGACCCGCATGGCCCGCCTGGCCGCGGCGCCGCCTCCGGGACCCGTCGTTATCGTCGGAACCGACATTCCGGCCTTGAAGGCGGACCACATCGCCGACGCCTTCAACGCGCTCGGAGATCACGACGTGACCCTCGGGCCGGCCTCGGATGGCGGCTTTTACCTCGTCGGCTTCCGCCGGCGGCCGGCCATGCCCGATGCCTTTTCGAAGGTGCGCTGGTCTACGCCCCACGCACTTGCGGATACGCTCGACTCGCTTCCGCCGGGGACGACGGCCGCCATGGGCGACGTGCTTTCGGATGTGGACGACGGCGCCGCCTTCGACGCCTGGCGGCGGAGCGCCGGCCTCAGCCCTCCATGAGCCGCGGCATCAACTCGACGAAATTGCACGGCATGAACCGGTAATCCAGCTGGTGGACCAGTATGTCGTCCCAGGCATCCCGGCAGGCGCCGGGAGATCCGGGGAGCGCAAAGAGATAGGTGCCGCCCGCCACGCCGGCGGTGGCGCGCGACTGTATGGTCGAGGTGCCGATCTTCTCGTAGCTCAGCATCCGGAACAGTTCGCCAAACCCCGCTATTTCCTTCTCGTAGACCGATGCGAAGGCCTCGGGAGTTACATCCCGGCCGGTTACGCCGGTTCCGCCGGTGGAAAGCACCACGTCGACTTCCGGATCGGCGATCCATTCCTCGAGCTTGGCGACAATGGCATCCCGGTCGTCGGGGACGATCTCGCGCGCCGCCAGTTCGTGGCCGGCGCCCGCGATTCGGTCGACCAACGTGTCGCCGGATTTATCGTCGTCGAGAGTTCGGGTATCTGAAACGGTCAGGACCGCGATGTTGACGGGAAGGAACTCCCGCTCACTTTTCTGTTCGCTCATCCCGGGCAACCTCCACGCCATTCGGACCGAGCCGATGGTAGGACGGCCATTCCCCCGCGGCAACCGCATCAAGACTGGGGGTCGGCCGGCCGAAGCGGGCGCGATAGATCCAGTAATTGGTCAACACCCGCTCGACGAAGATGCGCGTTTCCCGCAACGGGATGCTCTCGATGAAGAGCAGGGGGTCGCCCTCGCCGCCCGCTTGCCGCTGCCACTTTCGGAGATTTCCGGGCCCGGCGTTCCAGGCAACGGCCATGCGGAACAGATCCCCGCCGATGTAGGGCTCATTCAGAAGAATATTGATGTAGCGCTGACCCAGTTCGACATTGGTCTCCGGGTCGAACAGAGCGCGCCGCTTGGCGCCCCGATAGCGCCGGTCCCGGGCGATAAAGCTGGCGGTACGGGGCATGATCTGCATCAGCCCGCGGGCGCCCGCCCGGCTCTTGGCGTCGGGGTTGAAGCCTGATTCCTGGCGGATCAAGGCCAGCACCAGCGCGGTGTCCTGGACACGCTCATCCGCGGCCGGAAGGCTCGGCACCGGATAGGCGGTGCTGTCGTAAAGGCTGGAGCCGCTCTTCACCAGCATATTGCCGAGGCGCATGGCCAGCGAGGGCAGCCGCGCCCGGTCGGCGAGCGCCAGCATGGCCCTGGCCAGTTCAGGCGAGGCCTGCCGGAAAAGGTATCGAAGTTCCCGCTCGGCACGGCGATCCTGCCCCACCTGCAGCAGCGTTACGGCCCTTGCGCCGCCCGGTGCTTCGGCCAGCTGCCGGAGGGCCTCTTCTTGAAGCGGCGGCGGCGCCCAGTTGTAGCTGACGTCCAGACCCAGCTGCCGCCGGGCAAGAATACCGTAGAACGTCCGGGGATAGGCCGAGGCTTCTTCCAGCCAGCCATTCACCCGCTCCGGCCGCTTGGCTTTGAGCTCCGCGCGCGCCGCCCAGAAGGCGCCGGCGGTCGATAGCCACGGTGAGGAATAATCCGATGTCGCGACCTCGCCGAAATGGGTGGCCGCCTCATCAAACCTGCCGAGACGCCATTTCGCGAGGCCGGCGGTCCAATGGGCGGACGGAATGAACTTGCCCGAGCGCTTGATCGCGCGGCCCGTCCACTCGGCGGCCCACGCATATCGTCCATGGGCGTAATAGGCGGCGCCGAGAGCGGCCTGGAACCGGTCGTACTGGCCCGGGTGGAATAGCCGCTTGGTTTCCGTGGCGCGGATCCGCTGTTTTGCGGCCTTGGTCCAGCCCTTGCGGAGATGCCGGGAAATCTCGCGCCGGATTTGACGCGCCCGGTTTCGGTCGGCCCGGTTCAATTTCCTGGTCGGCCGGTAGACCTTGGTGGTGACCGCGCCGTCATGTCCCGAGCCCGCCAGGCGCTGTCCGGTGGGCGGTTTCGGCATCTTCCAATTCTTGGGCCGGCGGCGAAGCGCCAGCTTATAGAGCCGCCGGGCATCCGGATGGTCCGCATATTGATCCATCCAGGCCTTCAGCTCCTTGTAACGGGAACGATACTTGGTTGGATGCAAATAGCGTTGCGCCAAAACATGTCCCATCAGCACCCGGTTCTCCAGGGTCTTGATGATCTTGTCGGCGGCCTTCCATTCGCCATTTTTTTGCAGGCTGAAGATCACCCGATAGCGGCTGATGTCGGTCTCGCCGAGGATCGACGGCAGCCGATTGGTGGTCCAGTTCTCGAAGGCGCCTTCGGTGAGCGCGGCCGACTCGGATGGCGCAGGCAGCGGCTTGTCGGCGGCGAGTACACTCGAAGGCATGGCCGCCAGACCGGCGGCCATTGTTCCAATCACTGCTGCTCTCAGGCCGACAGTGGCACTCAACCCCACCCGCTCCCTCAAACCTTTGATTCGAAAGACTTTTTTCGCATGATCCGCGCGTATAGAAGATAGAATAATCGAGTCATTCAGGCAAGCAAGGCTAAAAGTCCGCAAAATATTGGGACGTTTGGCCGGCTAGTGTGCGGGACCGTCCAGTTTCCGGCGAATCTCCAACAGATCGCGCCACGCCTGGCGCTTGTTGGCCGGCGAGCGCAGCAGGTAGGCCGGATGAAACGTCGCCATGGTATCCACCGGCGCCGACATGTGCGCGGTCGAATAGCTGTGCCAGGAGCCGCGCAGCCGGGTAATGCCTTCGGCCCGCCCGAGGAGAGTCTTGGCGGCGGGTCCGCCTAGAGGCACCAGCACATCGGGGGCGGCCAATTCGATATGCCGTTCGACGAACGGCAAACAAGCGGCGATCTCGTCCGTGGTCGGATTGCGGTTCCCGGGCGGCCGCCAGAAGACAATGTTCGTGACGTAGAACTTCTCCCGGTCGTAGCCGATGGTTTCGAGCATCCGGTCGAGCAGCCGGCCGCTGGGACCGACGAACGGCAGTCCTTGCCGGTCCTCCTCGGCCCCGGGCGCTTCGCCGACGAACATCAGCCGCGCCTCCGGATTGCCATCGGCGAATACCGTATTTGTGGCCGTCTTTTTGAGGCCGCACTCCTCGAAGCTCTCAACCGCCGCCTTGAGTTCGGCAACCGAATTGGCCTCTGCCGCCAAGGTCCACGCCGCTTGAACCGCCTGACTCACCCGGCCGCCATTCGGAGGCGCGGGCGCTTCACCGGCAGTTGCTTGAGGAACATCCCGCGCGGCGCGGCGCGCGGGCGGCGGACGTTTCTCCCGCGCCGGCTCACTCGCAGCCTGCCGGGCCAAAGCGAACCGGTCGATCGGGGATTCGCCAATGGTCTCGTCGACCCCGGCCTCGAGGTGGAACCGGAGGATTTCGGCGGTGGGTGGATTGGCCATGAGACGATAATAACAAAGTCCCGTCGCCGCGCCACGCCTCAACTGGACGGACGGCGCGTGATGTGATGTGATTTCCGGACAATCGATCTTGGGATGTCTTTCCATATGGAACGGGAATTCATGGAGTTCGACGTGGTCATCGTCGGCGCGGGTCCTTCCGGCCTCGCCGCGGCGATCCGTCTCAAACAACTGGCGGCCGAAAAGGAAACCGGGATAAGCATCTGCGTGGTCGAGAAGGGATCCGAAGTGGGCGCACATATTCTTTCCGGCGCGGTCTTCGAGCCCCGGGCCCTGGATGAACTCCTCCCCGATTGGAAGGAACGCGGCGCGCCGCTCCACACGCCGGCCGAGGATGACCGTTTTCTGCTGCTGAGCGAAAAAGGCGCGACGCGCCTCCCAACCCCGCCGCAGATGCACAACATGGGCAACTACATCATCAGCCTCGGCAACTTCTGCCGCTGGCTCGCCGAACAGGCGGAGGCGCTCGAGGTCGAGATCTACCCCGGCTTCGCGGCGGCCGAGGTGCTGTTCGACGAAGCGGGGCGGGTCTCCGGAATCGTCACCGGCGACATGGGCGTCGGCCGCGACGGTCAACCGACGGAGATGCACCAGCCGGGCATCGAGCTTCGCGCCAAGTTCACCCTGTTCGGCGAGGGGTGCCGAGGCTCCCTGTCCAAGCAGCTGATCGAAAAATTCGAGCTCGACGCGGATAGCGACCCCCAGACCTATGGCATCGGCATCAAGGAACTGTGGGAAGTGCCGCCGGAACAGCACCATGCCGGCCGGGTGGTTCATACGGTCGGCTGGCCGCTAGGCAGCGACACCTATGGGGGCTCGTTCATCTATCACCTGGAAGACAACCAGGTGGCGGTCGGCTTCGTGATCGGCCTCGATTACCGGAACCCGCACTTGAGCCCGTTCGACGAAATGCAGCGGTTCAAGCTGCACCCCGCCATCCGCCCGACATTCGAGGGCGGCAAGCGGATTGCCTACGGGGCGCGGGCCCTGGTCGAGGGCGGATTGCAGTCGCAGCCCAAGCTGACATTTCCGGGCGGCGCCCTGATCGGCGATTCGGCGGGATTTCTGAACGTGCCCAAGATCAAGGGCAGTCACGCCGCCATGAAGTCCGGCATGATGGCCGCCGAGGCCGCCTTCGCCGCCCTCGGCGACGGGACGCCGGGCGACCTCGGCGCTTATCCGGCGGCCTACAAATCATCGTGGCTTTGGACCGAGCTCAAGAAGGCCCGGAACATCCGCCCATCGTTCCGCTGGGGTCTGTGGCCGGGGTTGATCTACTCGGCCATCGACACCTATCTGTTCGGCGGCAATGCGCCCTGGACACTGAAGCATCACGCGGATCACACCCGGCTCCGGAAGGCATCCGAGATGCCGAAGATCGAGTACCCCAAGCCCGACGGAGAAATCACATTCGACAAGCTGTCCTCGGTGTTCATTTCCAACACCAATCATGAGGAAAATCAGCCTGTCCATCTGACGCTCGAGGACGACGGCGTGCCCACCGGCGTCAATCTCGCGGACTATGACGGGCCGGAAGCCCGGTACTGCCCGGCGGGCGTCTATGAATTCGTCGAGGAAAGCGGGCAGACCCGGCTTCAGATCAATGCCCAGAACTGCGTCCACTGCAAAACCTGCGATATCAAGGACCCCACCCAGAACATCGTATGGGTGGTGCCCGAGGGCGGCGGCGGACCCAATTATCCCAATATGTAAATTCTTGATCCGGTCGTGAAGAATCCCGCGCCATTTGGAGCTTGTGGACCCATGGTCAGGCGTTACACTTGCGGCCCTCTGGGGGATTGACCGCCAGTTCAGGAGATCCAGACCCGGTGCGGAAACTCCATTGCCTACAGGCCGCCGCCGTTGCTCTAATTGCCGGCGCGGCCGCACTGCATCCGACAACCGGCTTCAGCGCCTCGGCCCCCGAAACCGAGGTCGGGCCCACCGCGGCGGGTAATTATCTTGCCGGCCGCCACGCTCAATTCGAGCGGCGCACGGCGGCCGCCGCCGATTTCTACCTCGCCGCCCTCAAGGATGAACCCGACAATCAGGACCTGCTGCGCCGCACCTTTCTGATCCTTGCCGCCGACGGACGGGTCGGCGACTCGCTCCCGCTGGCCCGGCGCCTGTTGAAGCTTGCCGGCACCGACGCGGCCCTGGCGGTGATGACCGTCGGCATCGCCGAACTGGCCGACGGCGATCCGGCCGCGGCCCAGGAGCATTTCGAGTCCCTGCCCAATACGGGTCTCAACACGTTTTTTCTGCCGCTGGTCAAGGCCTGGCTGCTGGCCGGAGAGAAGAAATACGACGAGGCCCTCGCCGAACTGGACGGCAAGGCGACCAATTCGGGCCTCGAAATTCTCTACAGCACGCATATGGCGCTGATCAACGAGGTCGCGGGGAACGCAGCGGCCGCCGGGGAGGCCTACAAAGCCGCCGCCGGCAAGCGGCAACGAACGAACCTCAGACTCACCCAGCTCCAGGGAGAATTTCTGGAGCGGGCGGGTCAAAAGGAGAGTGCCAAGGCGGCGTATGACGCCTATATGGCGGAGCACCCGAACTCGACGGTGCTGGAAGGCAGCTTAAAACGGCTCGACGGCGGACCAAAACCGCCCGTCCGGGTGAAGACGGCCCGGGAGGGCGTGGCCGAGGCGCTGTTCAGCCTCGCAGGCTCCATTCGCCAACAAGACTCCTTCGAGACCATGCTGTACGCCCGGCTGGCGCTGCATTTGAAACCCCGCATGGACATCGCGAAACTGCTGGTCGCGGAGGTGCTCGAAGGGGACGAACGCCTGGCGGAGTCCAATGCGGTCTACCGGCAAATCGGGCGGACCTCCGGCTTCTCCTGGTCCGCACGGCTTCGCATCGCCTCGAACCTGGACCGGCTGGACAAGACCGAACAGGCCGTCCTGGAACTCCGCTCTCTGGCGCAGGAACGCCAGGACCGCTACGACGCCCTGGTGAGCATGGGGGACATTTTCCGCCGGCGCGAGCGTTACCGCGAGGCGGCCGATGCCTATGCGGATGCCCGGGCCCGCATCCCCAGCCTGGAGCCTCGGCATTGGACCCTGCTTTACGCGATAGGGATTGCACACGAACGGCTGAAGGAATGGCCGAAGGCGGAACCGGCCTTCCTGAAGGCGCTGGAACTGCAACCCGACCAGCCCTTCGTGCTCAACTATCTCGGCTATTCGTGGGTCGAATTGGGCAAGAACCTCGACCGGGCCAAGGGCATGATCGAAACGGCGGTCGAGAAACGCCCGACCGACGGCTATATCGTCGATAGCCTGGGCTGGGTTCTTTACCGGCTCGGCGACCTGCCCGGCGCGGTCAGGAACCTGGAGCGCGCCGTGGAATTGCGCCCCGAAGATCCCACCATCAACGATCACCTGGGCGACGTCTATTGGCTCGTCGGCCGCAAAAACGAAGCGCGCTTCCAATGGCAGCGGTCACTGATCCTGGAGCCCGAAAAGGACCTCGAGGCCAAGATCAAGGACAAGCTCGAAAACGGGTTCGATCCCGAAAAGCACGGCAAACCCGCCGGCAACTAGCCGATCCACCACTCAGCGAGGCGCACGTTGAGCCGCGTCATCACCCGGGCAGCCCCCGCCAAGATCAATCTCTATCTCCGGATAACCGGCAAACGGGAGGACGGCTATCACCTGCTGGACAGTCTCGTCGCCTTTGCCGGCGCCGGAGACGTCGTCACCGCCCGGGCCGCCGGGGATCTGTCGCTGACGATCGACGGTCCGTTCGCCGGCGGGTTGTCCGCGGACGGCGACAACCTTGTCCTTCGCGCCGCCCACGCACTCCGCGCCGCCTCGGGTTCGACAAACGGGGCAAGACTTGGCCTGACGAAAAACCTGCCCGTGTCGTCCGGCATCGGCGGCGGTTCCGCCGATGCCGCCGCGGCGCTGCTGGCCTCAAGGGAACTATGGGAGCTCGACATCGACGATGCCGGGCTCGCGGCGCTGGGATTGGCGTTGGGCGCGGATGTGCCCGTCTGCCTCTCCGAACGTCCCTCCCGGGTAAGCGGCATCGGGGACATAATCGAGCCGGCCCCGACCCTGCCGGCCGTATGGCTGGTGCTCGCCAATCCGGGCATCCCGGTCTCCACCCCCGACGTTTTCGGCCGCCGGCAGGGTCCGTTCGGTGATCCGGTCCGGACCCCCGCCTCGTGGACGGACGCGGAGGCGCTGGCCGAAACGTTGGCGGTTTCCGGCAATGACCTCACGGACGCGGCGGTCGAGGCCGCCCCGGTGATTGCCGGGATGCTGGACGAGATGGCCGACCTGCCGGGCGCCCTGTTGACCCGGCTGTCCGGCAGCGGGGCGACATGTTTTTCGATCATGCGGGACGAGCCAAGCGCGCAATTCGGCGTCATGGCGCTGGCGGAATTTCACCGGGATTGGTGGATCAAGGCGGCCCCCCTGCTCCCGCCGGGTCCCGCCGACCCGGCCTTATTCGCTTAGACGTCCCGGTCTTGCGCGGAACCGCCCGTCCGACTATGGATAGCCCTCCGGTCATGGGGTGTAGCCAAGTGGTCTAAGGCACCGGTTTTTGGTACCGGCATTCGGAGGTTCGAATCCTCCCACCCCAGCCATTTCCCTCTTTAGTTCACCGTTTTTTTTGATATCTTTTTAAATAACTTCTTTCATCTTCTATATCTTTTCAAATATTTAATTTTGAAATGAGCGATTAATTTGATATAAAAATCAATATCATATTAATAAAATAATATCCAAAAAGATATAAAAGTGAGCTACGCAATTGAAGATATTGGTAGGGTGCTGAAGGAGGCCCGCAAGCGAAAGGGCTTAAGCCAGCGCGCACTAAGCGAACGGTCCGGGGTACGCCAATACCAAATCTCAAAAATTGAGAACGGTGCCGTCGACCTACGTATCTCCAGCTTGGTTGAACTTGCGCGCGCACTAGATCTTGATCTCAAGCTGGTCCCGCGAAAAGCGATCCCCGCTGTTGACAGCATCGTGCGCAGCACCACACCCACGCCAACGCTTCCAAAGCCCGCATATAGCCTTGATGAGGACGACGATGGCTGATGTATCGGTCCTTGAGGTGCTGCTGCATGGCGAAGCGATCGGCACGTTGATTCACGTCGGCGGCGATCGGACTTTGTTTGCCTTCAACGAATCCTACATCGAAGACGAACAGAGACCTGTGCTCGGCTTGGGCTTTAAGGATTCGTTGGGGCAACTCCTGACCGAGTTTCGGCCGGTCCAAACACGGGTAATGCCGTATTTTTCGAACCTCCTGCCCGAGGGACACTTGCGTTCATACCTCTCGGACCGGGCCGGCGTGAATCCCGAACGCGAATATTTTCTTTTGTGGGCGCTTGGGAGAGACCTGCCTGGCGCGATTAATGTGCGCCCGGTTGACGAAGACGACTGGCTCCCTGAAGACGAAGATGAAAACGCTGAAAGCGTCCGCGAGGCCGAAGAGCAAGGAAGCGAGAACGTTCTCAGATTCTCGCTTGCAGGTGTTCAGCTCAAGTTTTCCGCTGTGAATGAGGCGAGGGGCGGGCTGACGATACCGGTAAACGGCGTCGGCGGATCAATGATCGTGAAACTGCCCTCACGTGAGTTCGTTGGCTTCCCGGAGAACGAATATTCCATGCTCACGCTCGCCAGGATGATCGGCATGGATGTGCCCGACGTGCACCTGATCGACGTTGATGCAATCAAGAACTTGCCTGAAGGTATCGGCGGCCTCGAGCGACAGGCGCTCGCCATCGAGCGGTTTGACCGGCTGAGCGACGGGTCGTCAATCCATGCCGAGGATTTTGCCCAAATATTTGGTGTCTATCCGGAGAGGAAGTACGAACGCGCAAGTTACCGCAAAATTGCGGCGGTTTTGGGCGCAGAAGGGGGCGACACCGACATCGCCGAGTTTATTCGGCGCCTCACCTTCAACATGCTCATCGGAAACGCCGATATGCACCTCAAGAACTGGTCGGTGATCTATCATGACCGGCATACGGCTAGTTTAGCGCCAGCCTATGATTTTGTGTCTACGGTCCCATATGTTCGAGACGACGGGGCCGCATTAACCGTCAGCCGGACCAAGCGCTTTGATGGGTTCAGTCTGGACGAACTTTCCCACATGGCCGCGAAGTCGTATCTGCCCGAAACGCTGGTCCTCGACACGGCGCGTGAGACAGTTGCGCGATTTCATGAGCGGTGGGCCTCGGAGAAGAAGAACCTACCCCTCGCCGATCATGTCGTGGACACTATCGATACGCACCTGCTGAGTGTCCCAATCGCCCGAGAGTAGGGCCCTGAGTTCTTCCCGGAATCCAGCCGACAGGTTGTGCAAAACAGATACTCGAACGCGTACGCGATTTCAGGATCAACGTATCGTGGCCGAGACCCACGTCGGGCTGCCGTTCCGGCGGCGTCCGCCTCAGGGCTTGATCACCCAGGCCTTGTAGCGGGTTTCCGTACCGGCGCAGGCGGCCAGCACCAGATCGCGGGACATGAACGGGCCGGCGCGCCGGCTCGCTGGTCCGACGGCGAGGCAGAGCGAGGCGTCGGACTTGACCCGGAACTCGGAACCGGACTGCTCGTAGACGAATTGCTGGGCCGCCTTGCCGCCGCAGGTCAACAGGCCGAGTTTGGCGCCGGCCTTGGCGCCGCCCAATACTTCCGCGCATAGATTGTCGAAGGTCGCCGACTGGATGCGGCCCGATGCCGCATCGAACTTGAACTGCACGTCGCCGCCCCGGGGTTTGCAGGAATGAGCGTGCAGCCTGTCCGACAGGCCGCGGCCCACCGTGTCGATGCACCAGCCGAGATTGTCTTCCTCGTCCAGATTGTCGGCGAGGTAGATGACCGGCGACGGGGTGCGGAGCTCGGGCGGCATGGCCTCTGCCTGTGCGGCCCAGCCCACGAACGGCAAAAGAAATACGAAAACGAATATGCGATTGAGCGAAATCACGATGACCTCCCGAAACAAATAGATATATCCCCATCCTAACGGGGATCGCCGGACAATTCGTCACCGGATTTCCGTTCGCCCCGCATCAGCCCGTTACTTCCAGCACCACCGCCATGCCCGTGTCCCCGGCGGCGCAGCCGGTAAACAGCCCCCGGCCGCCGCCGAGCAGGGCGAGTTCCTCGATAAGCTCGATGACCCCGCGGGTGCCCATGGGCGCCTGGGGATGGCCCCAGACCAGGGTGCAGCCGTAATTGTTCATCCTGGCGAGATCGCAGCCCGTCTCCTTGGCGAAATAGATGTCGTTGACGGCGAACGGGTTATGGGTCTTCACGGCGTCGATCTCGTCGATGGAGAGGCCGGCCATGTCGAGCGCCCTTCTGGCCGCCGGCACCGGCGCCTCCGGCATATAGCCGTTCTCGGCCCGCGCCATGCCGAAACCTAAGAGCCGGACGGTGATGTCCTTGTCGGCGCTAAGGTCGGATGCCTTGCCGGGCGTGGTCACCAGGATGCAGGCATTGCCGTCCGCGGGGTGGGTCTGGCCGGCGAAGGTGACCGAGCCGTCCTTCAATACCGGCTTCATGCCTGCGAGTTTTTCGGGATTTGGCGGAAAGACCCCCTCGTCGCCGTCCATGGTCGCCACGGTCTTCTTGAAGTTGGCCGACGGCACCTCGAACGGCAGGGTCATGAAGCGCTTCTGAAACGCCCGGCCGCCGGCCAGCGCCGCCTGGTATTGCTCCTGGCGCATCAGCACGACCTCGTGCTGCTGCTCGGTGGTGATCTGGTGTTTGGCGGCGACGTTTTCCGCCGTCTGGAGCATGGAATGGCCTCCGACGGGGTCGCACTGCATATTGTCGAGGGTGACGTTTTCGTGGGCTCCCGTGCCGCCCGGGCCGGCCGGCGCCGGATAGTAGACCTGCGGCCCGTTGGAGATCCGGTCGACGGTCGCCACCAGGGCGACCTCGGCCATCCCGCCGTCGACTTCCTGGGCGGCGTTCTCGAGGCAGCGCACGCCGGTCGCGCAGACCTGGGAAATCGCGGGCCCGCCGACGTCCGGCGCGCCGAGCATGTGGGTAAACCAGGGCAGCCCGACGAACGACGTCCGCTGATGAACCGTTATCCCCAGGACGCCATAGTCCAGCACGCCGGGGGCGATCTCCCGCTTGGCCATCTCCCGGCGGGCCACGTAGGCCCCGAACTCGATGCTGTGCAGATGAGAGAGGCTGCCCTGCCACTTGGCGAAAGGCGTGCTCCAATATGCGCCGTACGGAATTTGAGCGTTGAGTCCCATGGTTTGCCTCGTTTCCTGCTCGCCGGCGAAAATCAGGCCGTCAGGCTCTGCCGCATCGCCGCCTTGTCGATCTTGCCGACCGTCGTCTTCATAAGCCGGTCGACCACATGAATGTGCGCCGGGACTTTGTACTTCGCAAGACCGTCCCGGCAATAGTCCAGCAGGGCCGCCGCGGGATCGCCGGTCCGGTCGCGGAGGACGACGAAGGCATGGATCGCCTCGCCCCGGTAGTCGTCCGGCACGCCGACGGCGGCGGCCTCGACGACATTGGGATGGGCGAACAGCACCTCGTCGATTTCCCGCGGGTAGACGTTATAGCCGCCGACGATGACCATGTCCTTCTTGCGGTCGGTAATCCACAGGACGCCGTCTTCATCCAGCTTCCCGATGTCGCCGGTGTAGAGCCAGCCGCCGCGCAACGCCAGCGCGGTTTCTTCCGGCCGGTTGCGGTATCCGGACATGATCTGCGGGCCGCGCGCGCGAATCTCGCCTTCCTCGCCGGGGGGCAGAACGGTTTCCCCGGTCTCCACGTCGACGATTTGTACCTCGGTCTCGGGGACCGGCGGCCCCACCGAGCCCGGAACGATGGGCTTCCCGGCGACATTGCTGGTCAGCAGCGGTCCCGCCTCGGTTTGTCCGTAGCCCTCCAGGATCGGTGTGCCGGTGACCTGCCGCCATTTGCGCAGCGTATCCACGGGCAGCGGCGCCGAACCGGAATACACCGTTCGCAGGGTCGAAAAATCGGTGGCGGCGAACCGATCCATGGCCATCAGCCCATTGAAGATGGTGGGACCCACGGGCAGCACGGTGATGCCTTCCCGCTCGATGGCGTCGAGCACCCGGTCGGGGTGGTAGCGCCGCTGGATCACCATCCTTCCCCGGCAATGGGCGGTCAGATGAAGACACATACAGCTCGCGAAGACGTGAAACAGCGGCATCACGCAAAGAACCGTCTCGTCATCGGGAACGGTCGGCACCACCGCCTCCCGCTGGCTCAGATTGATGGAGAGCTGGCCGTGGGTGATATTGACGCCTTTCGGGAGGCCGGTGGTTCCGCCGGTGTATTGAAGCGTCGCCAATTCGTCCGGCTTCGGCGGCGCGCCGGGGAGGGCGGCGGTTTCATCGTCCCGCCGCTCGGCCAGCGACCGGCCGCCTTCACCGCCGATGCGTATCCGGGCGGCGATCCGAAGTCGGTCGGCCAGCCCCTCGATCAGCGGGCCTACCTCGTCATCGAAAACCACCGCGACCGGTTCGGCATCGGACAGAATGTGATGAAGTTCCCGTTCGGTATAGATGGGGTTGACCGGCACCGCCTGCATACGCGCGGCGTGGACGGCAAACATGGCGATCGCCATGTCCATCGAATTTCCGCAGACCAGCGCCACCCGGTCGCCCGCGCCGCCGATCTCCAGGAGTTCGGCGGCAAATCCGCCGACGCAGCGGACATACTGGCGGTACGTCAGCGCCCCCTCGTCGGACACAAGAGCCGCGGCATCGCCGGAATGTTCCGCTGCGTCGGCCAGCATGTGAACGACGGTCGGGTGAAAGGCGGGCAGACTGGTCATGAGACCCTATTTTCCGTCCATGGCCGCCGGAATCAATGCCTTTGGGGATTTGAGAGGCCCAACGCTTTCCGGGTCTTCTCCGGCAGCGCCGCCGCGACCATATCGTAGGATTGGGTGATGTGGTTCTTGAGTTCCTCATCGGAGAGTCCCGGCTCGGCGTGGTGCTGAATCCAGGTGAAACCCCGCGAGGCCAGGTAGGACGCCGGGCGCAGGCCCGGCATGTCGCGCAGCACCTCGAAGGCGATGTGGGAGACCTTGAACGTGATGCCGCGGACTTCGCCATCCTCCCAGCGGCCGACGGCGAACAGCTTGCCGCCCACCTTCCAGACGTGAGAGCCGCCCCATTGCACGACATGGGTGGCGGCCGGGAGCGAGCCGCAGAACTCGTTGAATTCTTCGCAGGTCATGGAAAAACTCAAAACCCGGACGAAAACAACGGCGGCTTGAGATAAAGGATTTCCGTCTTCGCCGGCATCTTGTGCTTTTCGGCAATGAAGGAGGTGCCGCCCGTGCGGCGCACGGTGAAGAAGGCCGAGGCCTTTTGCAGAAAATCCTCGACCGTGATCTCGGAATTATAGTGCATGGGGATCACCAGCCTGGGATCGAGGATTCGGATGTTCCGGACGATCTCCTCCATGC
>JAJECC010000039.1 GCA_022822205.1 Rhodospirillales bacterium
AACAGGCAGGTCGCTAGAATCATGGTCGCGCGGGTCAATACGGTCGCCTTTTCCGGGATCGACGTGCTGGACGTGGATGTGCAGGTGCAGATCGGCGCCGGCATGCCGGCCTTTTCCGTGGTCGGCCTGCCCGACAAGGCGGTGGCGGAAAGCCGGGAGCGGGTTCGCGCCGCCGTCTCGGCCATCGGCCTCTCCCTGCCGCCCAAGCGGATCACCGTCAACCTGTCCCCCGCCGACCTCCTCAAGGAGGGCAGTCATTTCGACCTGCCCATCGCGCTCGGGCTGCTGGCCGCCATGGGGGTGCTGCCCGAGGACCAGGTCGCCGGCTTCGCGGCCTTGGGCGAGCTCGCCCTGGACGGCGCCGTCACGCCGGTGGCCGGGGTGCTGCCGGCGGCTTTGGGCGCCGCGGGCCGCGGGCTCGGGCTGATCTGTCCGGCGGCGCAAGGCTCCGAGGCCGCCTGGGCGGGGGAGGTCGAGGTATTGGCGCCCGGCAGCCTGTTGGCCCTGATCAACCATTTCAAGGGCACGCAGGTCTTGAGCCCGCCCGTCCCGGAAATGGCCGACGACGCGGCCCGCATTGCCGATCTCGCCGACATCAAGGGCCAGGAAAGCGCCAAGCGGGCCCTCGAAGTGGCGGCCGCCGGCGGCCACAACCTGCTGATGGTCGGCCCGCCGGGGTCGGGGAAATCCATGCTCGCCGAACGGCTGCCGGGCATTCTCCCCGAGCTCGACCCGGCGGAAGCCCTCGAAGTGTCGATGATCCACTCCATCGCCGGCGCGCTGGACGGCGGGCGCCTCAAGCGCAGCCGCCCCTTCCGCAGCCCCCATCACTCGGCCTCCATGCCCTCGCTGGTGGGCGGCGGCCAGCGGGCGAAACCGGGCGAGGTGTCGCTCGCCCACCTGGGCGTGCTGTTTCTGGACGAGTTTCCCGAGTTTCACCGCGCGGCCCTGGAAGCGCTGCGCCAGCCCATGGAAGCGGGCCGCGCCACGGTGGCGCGCGCCAATGCGCATGTCACCTATCCCGCCCGGTTCCAGCTGATCGCGGCCATGAACCCCTGCCGCTGCGGCTATCTGGACGACCCGGCGCTGGCCTGCAGCCGGGTGCCCAAATGCGCCGCCGATTACCAATCCAAAATCTCCGGGCCCATGTTCGACCGCATGGACCTCCATGTGGACGTGCCCGCCGTCAGCCCCGCGGATCTCTCGTTGCCGCCGCCCGCGGAAGGCTCGGAAGAGGTCCGCGCCCGGGTGGCCGCCGCCCGCGCCGTCCAGCGGCGGCGCTTCGCGGGCGTCGCGGCTGGACGGCCCGTGCGCTGCAACGCCGATGCGGACGGCGCGCTGCTGGAGGAGATCGCCGCCCCGGAGGCCGAGGGAAGGGTGCTGCTCACCGAGGCCGCCGACCGGATGCGCCTGTCGGCCCGGGGCTATCACCGGGTCCTGAGGGTGGCGCGGACGCTGGCCGACCTCGACGGCTCGGAAATCGTCCGCCGCCTGCACGTGGCCGAGGCGCTTTCCTACCGCCGGGTGGTGCCCGGCCGCCAGGCGGCGCTGATGGCGGGGTAGGGCGCGCCCCGCCCCTTCGTTAAACCCGTTTCAGCATCGGACCCAGTTTCCGGCCGCCGAAGATGTGGACATGGAAATGGGGCACCTCCTGCATGCCGTCGTCGCCGTGGTTGGCGAGGATGCGGTAGCCCGGGTTGGCGAGCTCCAGCTGGCGGGCGACGGCGCCGACGGCGCGGAAGAAACCGGCGATTTCCGCATCGCTCGCGGCGCCGGAGAAATCGTCCATCGAGACGTAGGCCCCCTTGGGGATCACCAGCACATGCACCGGCGCCTGGGGATTGATGTCCTCGAAGGCGAGGGCGTGGCCGTCCTCGTAGACCCTGGTACAGGGAATCTCGCCCCGCAAAATCTTGGCGAACACGTTTTCCGGATCATAGGCCATCTACCCAATAACCTCCCGCAATCCCATCCTCATTCCTCAACCCCCGACTGAAGCATCAACCTCCCTCAGGGGCCGCGCGCCACCCAACCTCCGCTCGCCGGAAAAACTGTCGAACCGATGCCTTGGCCGCGCCACCGCGAGGACTTCCATCCTTACTGGTGCTTTCTATTCGAGGAAATCTTCCTTCGTGAGCAGCGCCGCCAACTCGATGCCCTCCCGCGCAAGATTTTCCCTGGCGCCCTCCAATCGGTCGACGATCGTCACCACGGATCGAATCTCAAGCCCAAGTCTCCGCACCTCTCCAACGGCCTTCAAAACCGAACCGCCGGTTGTCGTAACGTCGTCGCACAGGACCACCGGCTCTCCCGAAGCCACGTCCGGCAAATGTCCATAGATTTGCTGTTCGGTGCCATGCGGCTTCTTTTCCTCCCGAACATAAAATCCGAACACCTCATTCCGCGTCAGACTCTTCAGGACCGCCTGAGAAACGATGGGAACCGCCCCTACGGCCAAACCTCCGATATGCCGGCATGAAACCCGATCCATATGGTCGAGCAACAGCGAAGCGATGAGATCGGCGCCCTCCGGGTGCAACATCGTTTGTTTCATGTCGAAGTAGAATTTGCTGGACCGCCCGGAGGCCAGCTCGAATTTGTCCGATCTCAAGAGAGAGAGTTCGTCAATCAGGTCCCGGAGGCGCGATTTCAAGTCCATTGAAGATTCCGAGCCGGCCCCATCCAACTCGATCGCCGACGCCCGTTCCATAATCCGCACCCATTTCGGTTTTGCCAGATAGCGCCAATTTATGATCCGCGAGCCGGGGAAGCCAGCCAAAGTTGACCGCCAAGACCGGTTAAGCACTCCATCGCCGCCGCTCCGCCAAGTCGAGTGGCGGAAGCGCGTTGGTCGCGACGGGACGTTCCCCGAAACGTCAGCCGCGGGATTTCTTCTCTTCGAGGCCCGAGAGGCCCTCGCGTCTGGCAAGCTCGGCCCACACGTCGCCGGGTTTCACGCCGGCGTCCGCCCACAGGACGAACAGGTGGTAGAGCAGGTCCGCGCTTTCGCCGGTGATCTCCTTCTTCTTGCCGGCGAGCGCGGCAATCACCGTTTCCACCGCCTCCTCGCCCAGCTTCTGGGCGATTTTTTCGGTTCCCTTGTCGAACAGCTTGGCCGTATAGGAGCCGTCGGGGTCCGCTTTTCTGCGCTCCGAGATAACCTCGTAGAGACGCTCGAGTATCCGGATCGCGTCGCCGTCGTCCTTACCGCTCATCGGTGCCTCCGGTTGAATCGTCCACGCCTCCGCCGATCCTCATGGGTATGCCGTTCTCGTTCATGTACGCCTTGGCCTCGGACACCCGGTGGGCGCCGAAGTGGAAGATGGAGGCGGCCAGCACGGCGCTGGCGCGGCCGTCCCGCACGCCTTCCACCAGATGGTCGAGACCGCCGACGCCGCCGGACGCGATCACCGGGATGCTTACCGCATCCGCGACCGCGCGGGTCAGTTGGATGTCGAAGCCTGCCTTGGTGCCGTCCCGGTCCATGGAGGTCAACAATATCTCACCCGCCCCGTACTCCGCCATGCGTTTCGCCCAGTTGACGGCGTCGATGCCGGTTTCCCTGCGCCCGCCGTGGGTGAACACCTCGAAACGCGGGCCTTCCCCCTGGCCGTCCCCCTGGCCGGCGCGCCCGGCGCGCTTGGCGTCGATGGCGACGACGATGCACTGGCTGCCGAATTTGAGCGCCGCCTCGCGGACGAATTCCGGGTTGCGGACGGCCGCCGTGTTGATGGCCACCTTGTCGGCGCCGGCGAGCAGGAGCTTCCGGATATCGTCGAGGGTCCTGACGCCGCCGCCGACGGTGAGCGGCATGAAGCATTCCTCCGCGGTCCGCGCCACCACGTCGAAGATGGTGTCGCGGCCCTCGTGGCTGGCGGTGATGTCGAGGAAGCACAACTCGTCCGCGCCCTCGGAATCGTAGAGCCGCGCCTGTTCGACGGGGTCGCCGGCGTCCACCAGATCGACGAAGTTGACGCCCTTGACCACGCGGCCCTTGTCCACGTCGAGGCAGGGGATGATCCGGTTCTTCAGCATGTCAGCCGTCCTCCGCCAGCAAGGCCCGGGCGGCCGCCGCATCGATCGCCCCGTCATAGAGCGCCCGGCCGGAAATGACCCCGTCCAGCAGGCCCGCGCCCGCATCCTTCAGGGCCCGGAGATCGTCCATGGACGATACGCCGCCGGACGCGATCACCGGGATATGGACGGCCCCGGCCAGTTCCACCGTCTGGGCGACGTTGGGCCCCGCCATGGCGCCGTCCCGGTCGATGTCGGTGTAGACGATCGCGGCGACGCCGGCATCCTCGAATTTGCGCGCGAGCTCGAGGGCGGTGATGTCGGCGGCCTCGGCCCACCCCTCGACGGCGACCCGCCCGCGCCTGGCATCGATGCCGACGGCGATCCGGCCGGGAAAGGATTTGCATGCGCCTGTCACCAGGTCCGGGTCCTTCACCGCCGCGGTGCCCAGGATGACCCGGGCGACGCCCTTGTCGAGCCAGGTCCCGATCATCTCCCGGGTGCGGATGCCGCCGCCCAATTGCACGTTCTGGCCGCCCGCGGCGAGAATGGCCTCGACCGCCGCGCCGTTGACCGGCCGCCCCTCGAAGGCGCCGTTGAGATCGACCACGTGAAGCCAGTCGCAGCCCGCGGCGGCGAAGGCGCGGGCCCGGGCCGCCGGATCCCCGCCATAGATTGTCGCCGCGTCCATGTCGCCCTTGTAGAGCCGGACGCAGTCGCCGTCCTTGAGATCGATGGCCGGATAGAACTTCATGATGTCTCCATCAGGGCGACCAGCGGAGGAAGTTGGCGATGAACCGGAGCCCCACCCGCTGGCTTTTCTCGGGGTGGAACTGGGTGCCGACCAGATTTTCGCGCCCGACGATCGCGGTCACCGGACCGGCATAGTCGACCCGCGCCAGGACATCGCTTTCGGCCTCGGGCGCGAAGCCGTAGGAGTGGACGAAATAGGTGTGCGCGCCGGGGGAAATGCCGTCCATGACGGGGTGGATGCCGGGCTCGAATTCGAGGGCGTTCCATCCCATGTGCGGAATCTTCAGGGCCTTGTCGGCGGGGTCCAGCGCCGCCACGTCGCCGGGAATCCAGCCGAACCCCTCGGTATCGCCATGCTCCCGCCCCCAACTCGCCATCAGCTGCATGCCGACGCAGATGCCGAGGAACGGCTTGCCCCGGCCCCGCACCTGTTCGGTCAGCGCGTCCGCCATCCCGTCGACGGCCGCGAGGCCGGATTTGCAGTCGGCGAAGGCACCGACGCCGGGCAGCACGATATGCGTGGCGGCCGCGAGGGCGGCGGGATCGCGGGTCACCTCGACCGCGCCCGGCCGGCCGCCGTCGGCCACCGCCCGCTCGAAGGCCTTGGCGGCGGACCGCAGATTGCCGGACTCGTAGTCGATGATGGCGACCCGCATCAGACGCCCCCCGCCGGGGCCGGATCGCGCCGCGCCATGTAGCGGAGAACGGCGGCTTCGGCGCCGGGAGCGAGAATGATCCCCCGCTCCCGATAGCCCCGCCGGGCCAAACTCCACCGCCTGACGTCGTTCGCGAATCCGCCGACGAGGATGCAGACGCCCGCGCCCAGCGCCGCGCCGGTCACACCGCCGATGCCGGCCAGCGCGGCGAAGCCCCCCGCCGCCGCCTGCAGGGCGGCCAGGCCCAGCGCCACCCCCCACATCCGGTGCCGCAAGGCCCAGAAGACGGAAAACAGCACGGCGGGCCAGCAAAAGCCCTCCTTCACCGCCGCCGCGTCCTCCAGCGGATCGGCAACGGCGGGATCGTCTCCCGGCCGGGGAGCCGGGATATGGACGGTGTAGATGCGCATGGGGCCGGTTCCGGCGGCCTAGTCTTTGCCCGCGTCGGACAACACGCCCTTGGTCGACGGCACGGCATCGGCGGCGCGCGGATCGATGGTCACCGCCTGGCGCAGCGCCCGGGCAAGCGCCTTGTACGCGCTTTCGACGATATGGTGGTTGTTCTCGCCGTAGAGGTTGTCGACGTGGAGCGTGACGCCGGCGGCCTGGGCGAAGGCCTGGAACCATTCGCGGAACAGTTCGGTGTCCATCTCGCCCAGCTTGGGCCGCGTGAACCCCACCTTCCACACCAGGTAGGGCCGGTTGGAACAATCGACGATCACCCGGGTGAGCGCCTCGTCCAGCGGAATCTGCGCCGAGCCGTAGCGGGTGATGCCGGCCCGGTCGCCCAGCGCCCTGTTGACCGCCTCGCCGATGGCGATGCCGGTGTCCTCGGTGGTGTGATGGAAATCGATATGCAGGTCGCCCTTGGCGCGCACGGCGAGGTCGATCAGGCTGTGCTTTGAAAGCTGCTCCAGCATGTGATCGAGGAAGCCGATACCGGTGGATACGTCGTAGGTTCCCGTGCCGTCCAGGTCGACGGTGACGGAAATCTCGGTCTCGTTCGTGTTGCGCTCGACGCTTGCCTGGCGCATCGGTCGGTCTCCTTCAGGTTAGGCGCGGTCTTGTAACAGGCTCGGCGCATTTCCGCCAGCGTGTTGACCGGAGCCGGGCCGGGGGCTACATGGAGACCAAGAGACCGCGCAGATGCGCACATAAACCGCCCGGGAACATGTCCGATGGCCGATCCCCAACCTCCGCATCCCGACTGGCATGCCACGACCATTCTCTGCGTCCGCAAGGGCGGCGATGTGGTGATCGCCGGCGACGGCCAGGTGAGCATGGGGGATACGGTGATCAAGGCCAACGCCACCAAGGTACGCCGGCTCGGCAGCGGCAACGTGATCGCCGGGTTCGCGGGCGCCACCGCCGACGCCTTCACCTTGTTCGAGCGCCTGGAAGCCAAGCTGGAGCAGCATCCCGAGCAATTGACCCGGTCGTGCGTCGAATTGGCCAAGGATTGGCGGACCGACCGCTATCTCCGGCGGCTCGAGGCGCTGATGGCGGTGGCCGACGGGAACGTCTCGCTGCTGGTCTCCGGGACCGGCGACGTGCTGGAGCCGGAAGACGGCCTCATCGGCATCGGGTCGGGGGGCAACTATGCGCTCGCCGCCGCCCGGGCCATGGTGTCCCACGACGATTTCGACGCCGAAACCATCGCCCGGCGGTCGCTGGAAATCGCCGCCGGCATCTGCGTCTACACCAACACCAACGTCACCGTCGAAAAGCTGTAATTCATGACCACCTTCTCCCCCCGGGAAATCGTTTCGGAACTGGACCGCTACATCGTCGGCCAGGACGACGCCAAGCGCGCGGTCGCCGTGGCTTTGCGCAACCGCTGGCGGCGCCAGCAGCTGGACGACGACCTCAAGGAAGAGGTGCTGCCCAAGAACATCCTGATGATCGGCCCGACGGGCGTCGGCAAGACCGAGATCGCCCGGCGGCTCGCCCGCCTCGCCCAGGCGCCGTTCCTCAAGGTGGAAGCCACGAAATTCACCGAGGTGGGCTATGTGGGCCGGGACGTGGAGAGCATCGTCCGCGATCTGGTCGAGGTGGCCATCCACGCGACCCGCGAGCGGCTCCGCAAGCAGGTGCAGGCCAAGGCCGAGGTCAACGCCGAGGAGCGGGTGCTGGACGCCCTGGTCGGCGAATCGGCGAGCGCCGACACCCGCCAGAAATTCCGCAAGATGCTCCGCGAGGGCCAGCTCGGCGACAAGGAGATCGAGGTCGAGGTTTCCGCCGGGTCCGGCGGCATGCCGTCATTCGAAATTCCAGGCATGCCCGGCGCCCAGATGGGGATGATCAACCTGAACGACATGCTGGGCGGCGCGTTCGGCCAGCGCACCAAGCCCAAGCGGGTATCGGTGTCGGACTCCTACGACCTGCTGATCGCCGAAGAGAGCGACAAGCTGCTGGACGAGGATCAGATCGTCCGCGAGGCCATGACCGCGGTGGAGGACGACGGTATCGTGTTCCTCGACGAGATCGACAAGATCACCGCGCGCTCGGACCGCCACGGCGCCGATGTGAGCCGGGAAGGGGTGCAGCGGGACCTGCTGCCGCTGATCGAGGGCACCACCGTCGCCACCAAGCACGGCACGGTCAAGACCGACCACATCCTGTTCATCGCGTCGGGCGCCTTCCACCTGGCCAAGCCCTCGGACCTGCTGCCCGAACTGCAGGGCCGGCTGCCCATCCGGGTCGAGCTCAGCGCGCTCACCCACGAGGATTTCGTCCGCATCCTCACCGAGCCGGAAGCCAGCCTGATCAAGCAGTACACCGCCTTGATGAATACCGAGGAGGTGACCCTGGAGTTCACCGGGGACGCCATCGAGGAGATCGCCCGGCTGTCGGCGGACATCAATTCCGGCGTCGAGAACATCGGCGCCCGCCGGCTGCACACGGTGATGGAGCGGCTCCTGGAAGAGATCAGCTTCACCGCCACGGACCGCGGCGGCGAAACCATCGTCATCGACGCCGGGATGGTCCGCGAGCGGGTCGGCGAACTGCTCAAGAACGCCGATTTGACGAAGTTTATTCTCTGAGGTCCGGGCCCGGCTTGTAGTTTTCTTCCTTCATTCTCGCCAATCTGCTGGTAAGCACCTGTTGAGCCACCTCATTTTCCGATTTCCCCAAAACGGTGTTTTCGGTGAGCCAGGTAAGGTAATCGTGCATACGTTCAGAGACAGTGAAACGAACTTCGGGCTGTTTTCCTCCAGCGGCCATTTTCTCGTCCAATTTCGTCGAAATTTGTTAAATATTGAAGAATTTCGCATTGACCGTCGAATCGCTTCTGGTGAATAGTTTGTGGTACTATTCCAATGATGACATCGTCATCGCTGGAAGGGCGGTAAAAAGCAGCCCATAAGCTACTGAAATATAAATTAAAAAGGAAATTCGGTATGTGGCTGATTGTAAACAAGTTGACTGATGGTCCGGGACCGGGCGAAGTGCTGGTCGAGGTCGCAACTGCGACTGGAAATACCGAGCAGGTTATAGTCCACACCGCCGCGCTGGATAGCAACAAGATAGAAATCGGCCACCCAATTCACAAAGATGACAATGAGACCTTGGTAGAGCTGCCAAGAGAGTCGATGTCTGGAAAGTGGAGGGTTTGGGTCCCAACCGCGAGTCTTGCTGAAGCTTGATCCTTACAGACCGTGAAATAAAAATCGCAATCGACAGAGGGCAGTTGGTACTCGATCCGGCGCCAACCGCCGAGGCCTATAGTTCTACCGCACTGGACCTTACGCTTGATCCAAGCGCGAAGTGCTTTAAGGAGGCGGCCAGTCAGGGGATCACAATTGACCCGGGCGCGGAAGGATATAATTTTCTTTCTGTTAGCGAATTGCTTACAGAGACAATCTCACTTGAACCGTCCTACCCGCTTCCTCCAAAGAGCCTACTTTTAGCCTGGACCAAAGAATCCTTGAGCCTACCCATTCAATCTCGGATGGCTGCCCGCGTGGAGGGAAAAAGTTCATTGGCTCGCATCGGGGTTGGGGTCCATATCACCGCCCCGACAATTCATGCGGGGTTTAGCGGGCAAATTCAGTTGGAGATCGTAAACCACAGTCCAACTGAGATTGTTTTGCGCGCGGGAATGAGTATTTGCCAACTGATATTTGAGGCAACCCTGGGCACGCCTGAAAAGGGATACTCTGGGATGTTCTTAAACCAGCATTCTAGCTAAGATTTTTCCCCCGCCACCTCATCGAACCCCATCTCGGCGAGGATGCGCTCGATGGTGGCGTCGTCCAGTTCCGAGATGTGCCGGGCCATGAGGTTGGCGAGCAGCGTCGCCTTCGGCGTCAGCCCGCCGGTCTCCACCGGCACCCGCGGGTGGGACAGCCGGGCCAGTTCCTTCAGCTCGTCCACTTCGTCCCAGATCAGCTCGAAATAATTGGCGATCTGCATGACGAAGCCGGGGCCCGGGCGGCCCCGCTTGCCGTGTTCAAGGGCCGAGAGATAGGCCGGCGACACCTGGAGGTCGGCGGCCATTGTCTTGAGCTGGATGCCGTGCCTGCCGCGGAGTTCCCGCACCCGGGCGCCGAAGGGGGTCATCCGGCCGTCCTCATTTGGCCCGGCGCAAAATGACGTAGAGGGCGCCCGATCCGCCGTGATTGGGAGCCGCCTCGCGGAAGCTTTGGATGCGTTCGCGGAGCCCCGCCCGGTTGAGCCAGCCGGGAACCGCTCGGCGCAACACGCCGGTGCGCCCGCCCCCGGGCCCGCCGGGGCGGATTCCCTTGCCGGTGATCACCAGGACGCATTTCCTGCCCGCCGCCTGGGACCGGGCGAGAAACTGCTCGAGCGCCGCGAACGCCTCGTCCTGATACATGCCGTGGAGATCCAGGCGCCCCTCGATCTCGACCTGGCCCCGGCGCATCTTTTGCCGGGTTTTCTTGTCGACCCCCGGCGCGTCGCCGGCGCGGAGTTCCGGGAGTTCGGAGGCTGCCGGGTCCCGGGTCCGGCGGTCAGGCGGCGCGGCCCGGGATTTCGGCTTCGGTTTTTCCGGTTTTGCGCCGGGCCGCACCGTTCGGCCCGGCAGGGGCGCGACGTCGGCGAACGCCTGCTCCAGGAGCTTGGCGTCGTTCGCGTCGATGCCGCCGGAGTCCCCGGTTTTCGAGCCCTTTCCCGCCATACGGCCAATATGGGGATTAACCGGATTCAAGGCAAGTGTCTGCAAGATTTCCGTTTCTCGAACCACGGAGACGGTGAGACAGTGAGGAGCACCGGTTGAGGCATAAAATAATTACGTCATGGCCGGGCCCGGACCCGGCCATCCACGTGGATCACCGGGTCCTTGCCTGGTGATGACGACTTTGACATGCGAAATAGTTTTCCCGAACTTACGAGCCCGGAATGGCGAGCGTGCGGGGCAGCAGGATGTGGAAGGTGCCGGGCTCCTGCATTTCGCCGGCCGCCGCCTCGGCCCGGGCGCCCGCCCCCCAGAAGAAGTCGCCCCGGACCGCGCCGCGGATGGCGCCGCCCGTATCCTGGGTGATCATCAGCCGCCGGATGGGGCGGCTCCGTTCCAGCGGGTCGCGGGTTTCCAGCCAGACCGGCGCGCCCAGGGGCAGCTTGCCCCGGTCGACCGCCAGGCTGCGCCCGGGGGTCAGCGCCACGCCCTGGGCGCCGATGGGGCCTTCGCCGTCGATCAGGCGAAAGAAGATGTAGGAACGGTTGGCGTCCATGACCCCCCGGGCCCGGGAGGGGTTGGCGGCCAGCCAGCGCCGGATCGACTGCATCGACACGCCGTCCGCCGGCAGTTCGCCCTCTCTGACCAATACCCGGCCGATGGCGGTGTAGCCGTGGCCGTTGCGCCCGGCGAAGCCCACGCGGGCCAGCGCGCCGTCGGTCATGCGCACTCGTCCCGAGCCCTGGATGTGCAGGAAGAACGCATCCACCGGATCGTCCAGCCACAGGAGTTCCAGGCCCCGGCCCGCCAACGAGCCGTCGTTGATCCGGCGGCGCTCGTCATAGGGTTCCAGCCGGCTGCCCCGGACCCGCCCGGCGATGTGGCGGCCCTTCCATTCGCCGGAAAACCGGCCCAGATCCACCGACACCAGATCGCCGGGCTTCTTGTAGAGCGGATATTGGTATTTCCCGCCCCGGCGCCACGAACCGCGCAATTCGGGCTCGTAATAGCCGGTGATCAGGCCCCGCGGACCATCGGCGCCCTCGAGCCGGAAGACCCGGAAGTTGGCTTCGAAGTACCGGCGCGCGGCGCCGCGACCGGCGGCCGCCGGCAGGGCCGCGCAGGCCGGCGCCCAGTCGGCCATCCGTCCGAACAGCGCCTCCGGGCCCACCGGCCGGGACGCGGGCTGCCGCGAAATCCTGGCGCAGCTCCGCGCCAGCGCGCCGAGGGCCGCCCGGTGATCGTCGCCGGCCCAGCCGTTGAGCGCGCCGAAACCCGCGGGGATCAACCGGATGGCGGCGGTGTCAGGCGCGGGTTTTGGCGCGGGTTCCGGTTTCGTCTTCATGGCGGGCAACGGCGGGCCGGACACGGCGCAGGCGCCGAGGCCCAGGGCCGCCGACAGCATGAGCGGCGCGACGAGTGACGGGACGATCGATGGCCGGGAAAGGCGGACGGCGCGGCGGGCACGGCTCACGGGCTACTCGAGGGAGCGGGTGGCCACCAATTCCCAGTTGGGGTCGCGGGAGTTCGTGTCGCGGCCGAAGGTCCAGATGTCGGTGATTTCGGTGATGTGGCCGGGATCGCCGTCCACCGCTTCGCCGGCGGCGTCGCGGGTGACGTTCACCTGTTCGGAAATGATCTTCATGGTGACGAAGGCGACCGGGCCGTCCATATAGGCCTCGATGGCGTCGGCGGCGCGGATGCGGACCAGGGTGTTTTCCAGGGTCTCGTTGGCCGCCTCGCGGGAGCGGATGGCCGACAGGAAGTTCCGGTAGACCTCGTCGTTGAGCAGGGATTCCAGCGTTTCGGTGTCGCCCTCGGCGAACGCCTGAATGATGAACTCGAACGCCGTGCGGGCGCCGACCAGGAATTCCTCGTGATCGAAGGTCGGATCGGCGATTTGAATTTGCGTGAACCCCGCCTCCAGGGGCGTCGCCGGTTCCCGCTTCGCCGGTTCGCCGTCGACATCGGGCGGCTCGGACTGGTCGGGCAGCTGAACGACGTTGTCATCCTGCGGTTCGTGCCGGGGTCCGCGGGAGAACGGGTCCGAAGGCGGGCCGCCATTGTCCTGCCGGCGGCCGAGCACGCTGCGCAGCCTGAGAATCAGGAACGCCGCGATCATCGCGAACAGAATTATGTCAATGAACTGGAAGCCTTCGCCCATGGTTCTATATCCAGGTCCGCAATCTGCCGCTGGACCCCGTCCTGCCGGCGGGGTAGAAACTCCCGGACCGATACGCACGATCCCGGGAACCGGTTCAGTCGCGGAAACCAAAATTCCGCCAGCCTACCCGGTTTACATATGCCTTTTGTCCTCAAAGGGCAAGTCACGGTAAAGCGAACCTGGATGGGATACATTCTTTTCGCGCTGTTCGTCGGCGTTCCCCTGCTGGAAATCGCCGTATTCGTCGCCGTCGGCGGCCAAATCGGCCTGTGGCCGACCCTGGGCGCGGTGGTCGCGACGGCGCTCGCCGGATCCGTGCTTCTCAGGGTTCAGGGCCTCTCGACCCTGTACCGGGCCCGCGACCATATGGAGCGGGGCGAATTGCCGGTCAGGGAGCTGTTCGACGGGGTCTGCCTGGTGTTCGCCGGCGCGCTGCTTCTGACGCCGGGCTTCGTCACCGACGGCGCCGGCCTGCTGTTGTTCCTGCCGCCGTTCCGGGCCGCGGTCCGCCGCGGCCTGGGATCGCTCTTCGCGGCGCGGGGCAGCCTTCACACCTTCCACTCGCACGGCCCCGGCGGCGGCCCCGATGGCGCGCCCCCCGGGGGCAGGACCATCGACGGGGACTTCACCGTCGTCGACGAAGACGGCGACGATCCCCCGCGCCGGCGGACGGACATTCATCCCGCGCTTTCCAACGAGCGCTGAACCAAACCACGCTTCGAGAAGGATCTGCTTACATGGCCGACAAAAACGACGACAACGGGGGCGGGGACAGCCCGATCCCGGCGGAACGGTTCACCCCCGAGCCCGACGGGCCCGATGCGCCTGACGGGATTGCCGGGCCTAACGGGGGCGGCGGCGGGGAACGGACGGCGTCGATCGCCATCAGCGGCCAGTACATCAAGGATTTGTCGTTCGAGGCCCCGAACACGCCGCAGGTCTTCGAGGCGCTGCAGAACGAGATGCCCAACATTCCCATCGAGGTGGACGTCGCGGCCAACGGCGTCGGCGAGAATTTCTACGAAGTCGTCCTGAAGGTCCGCGCCGAGGCCAAGGTCCAGGATCAGCTCTGCTATATCCTGGAAATGGAGTATGCGGGCCTGTTCATGGTCGATGTGCCGCAGGAAGCGCTCGCGCCGGTTCTCCTGGTCGAGTGCCCGCTGATCATCTTCCCGTTCCTCCGGCGCATCGTCGCCGACGCCACCAGCGACGGCGGCTTCGCCCCGCTGATGCTGGCGCCGATCGATTTCGCCAGCCTCTACCAGCAGCGGATGGCAGAGGCCGGCGGCGAGGAGGGCGGCGGCGAGGCGTAGGCGGAGGCTCGGCGAGCGAAGCGAGCCTAGCCGAAGCTGGGTGAGGGGGGCGCCGGCCGGGGCTCAGCGGCGCCAGACCGGGTTTTCGATTTTCTCCAGAAACGCCCGGTGGGCGGCCAGTTCGTCTTCGTCCGCCCCGTGGGGACGGGGTTCGCGGCGCTCGGCCGAGCCGGCCCGGCCTTCGGATTTCGCCTTGTCGGCCTTGAGTTCGAGATCCGGCTGACGACCGCCGATCAGCTCCAGGTACACCTCGGCCAGCAACTGCGCGTCCAGCAGGGCGCCGTGGAGCGACCGGCTCGAATTATCGATATCGAAGCGGCGGCAGAGCGCATCGAGGCTGGCCGGCGCGCCGAGAAATTTCTCCCGCGCCATCCGGACGGTATCGACGGCGCGGCTCATGGGAAGCTCGTCCCCGCCCAGCCGGTCGAGCTCCGCATTGATGAACCGCATGTCGAATTCGGCGTTGTGAATCACCAGGGTCGCATCGCCGATGAACTCGACGAACCCGTCCATCACGTCCGCCATCACCGGCTGGCCGCTCAGGAATTCATCCGACAGGCCGTGAATGGCGAAGGCCTCCTCGGGCATGGGACGCTCGGGGTTGACGTACTGGTGGTAGGTCTCGCCGGTCGCCACGTGATTGACCAGTTCGATGCAGCCGATTTCGACGATCCGGTGCCCGTCGCGGGGACTGAGGCCCGTGGTTTCCGTATCGAGGACGATTTCCCGCAACGCCGCCGCCTTTCCCGGACGTTTACTTGGCCCGGACGTTCATTTTGTCGGCCACTTCCCAGGCGTGAGCTCGGCCGCCAATCTGACAATGTTCCGAATCCGGCGCAAGCTGAATTCGCGCCCCAGCCCGGTGGAAATGACGAAATCCGCCCGCCGGCGCTTCTCCGCGTCGGGCATCTGGCGGGCCAGGATGCCGGCGAATTTTTCCTCGGTCATGCCCGGCCGCGACATCACCCGGATGCGCTGCAGGAAGGCGGGCGCGGAAACCACCGCCACCGCATCGCAATTCCGGTCGCCTCCGGTTTCGAACAGCAGCGGGATGTCGAGCACCACGAGCCGCCGCCCGGCGGCGCTGTGGAATTTGAGAAACCGGTCCCGCCGGCGGCGGACGACGGGATGAAGGATGGCTTCCAATTCGGCGAGCGCGCCTGCGTCGTCGAACACCGCCTCGCCCAGGCGCGCCCGGTCGACGGCCCCCCCGGCGACCGCGTCCGGAAACCGCGCCCGGACCAGGGGCACGGCCTCGCCCCCCGCTTCGGTGACGGCATGGACCGCCGCGTCGGCGTCGTAGGTCGGAACGCCCAGGCTGCGGAACGCGCCGGCCGCCGTGGTCTTGCCCATGCCGATGGAGCCGGTCAGGCCGAGGACGATCATTGCCCGAGCGCCTCGACCATCCGGGCCCTCAACCGGCCGTCCACCTCGGGCGCGACGCCGAACCAACGCTCGAATCCCGGCCGCCCCTGGTGCAGCAGCATGCCCAGCCCGTCGACGGTCCGGTGGCCGCGGGCGCGCGCCGCCGCCAGCAGCGGCGTCTCCAGCGGGGCGTAGACGATGTCCGTCACCACCGCGTCCGGCGCCAGGCCCGAGAGGGAAAACTCCAGCGGCGGCGACCCGGCCATCCCGAGGGAGGTGCAGTTCACGACAAGGGCCACGTCGGCGAGTTCCCCGTCCCGCCTGTCCCAATCGACGATGGAGATGGGACCGCCCAACTCGGCCGCAAGGCGCTCCGCCCGTTCCGCCGTCCGGTTGGCGAGGCGGATATGGTCCGCGCCCTCGTCCATCAGCGCGCCGACGACGGCGCGCGCCGCGCCGCCGGCGCCGATCACCAGGGCCGGACCCTCCGGCAGCGCGGGCCGCCCCAGTCCGGCCTTGAGGTTTTCGGCAAATCCGAAGCCATCCGTGTTGGCGCCGTGGAGCCCGCCGTCCGGCCGGACGGTGACCGTATTGACCGCGCGAAGCCGTTTCGCCGCCGAATCCACCTCGTCCATCAGCCCGAACGCCGCCTCCTTGTGCGGCACGGTTACGTTGAAGCCGGAAAATCCCCGGCCGGCCAGCGCCCGGATGCCGGCCTCGAAATCCCCGGGATCGACGGGGATTTTCACGTATTCCCCGTCGATCGAATATTTCTCCAGCCAATAGCCGTGGAGTTTCGGAGACAGGCTGTGGCCCACCGGCCAGCCGACGACGCCAGCCCGGATCATAATCCCGCGACCCCCTGCTCGCGGAGCCGCGCCAGCAGCGCCAGCAGCGGCAGGCCCAGAATGACGAAAAAATCCCCGTCGATGCCGGAGAACAGCCGCACCCCCAGTTCCTCGAGGCGGTAGCAGCCCACCGAGCCCAGCACGTCCTCTCCGGCGGCGGACAAATATGCCCCGATATCGCCGTCGCTCAGATCGCGCATGGTAAGGCGGGCGGTATCCACCGATTCCCAGACGGTTCCGCCGTCCCGCATCAGGCAGCAGGCGGTTATCAGCCGGTGGGTGCGCCCGCTGAACTGCCGCAAATTCCCGGCCGCCGCGGCCATGTCTGCGGGCTTGTCGAAGAGTCTGCCTTCGCATTCGAGCATCTGATCGGCGCCGATGACCAGCGCGCCGCGGCGCTTCTCCGATACCGCGCGCGCCTTGGCGGCGGCGAGATGCAAGGCGATTTCCGCCGGCGGGACGCCGTCGCCGGCGGACGCCTTGACGGCGTTTTCATCGACGCCGGACGTCTCGATCCGAAACCGGACCCCGGCATTGGCCAGCAGCCGCGCCCGGACGGCGCTGCCCGAGGCCAGGATGAGTTCCGGCGCCGGCATCACGCCCCGCCGTCTTCCCGGCGCTGGGCGCGAAGCGCCATGATCGCCGCGGCGGTCTCCTCGATGGACCGCCGGGTCACATCGATCTCGGGCCAGCCCTGATTGCTGTACAGGCGCTTGGCGAATTTGACCTCTTCGTTCACGGTCTCCGGGTCGGTGTAATCGGTTTCGCTCTCCTCGTTGAGCATCCTGAGCCGGTTCCGCCGCACCTGGACCAGGCTCCTGGGCTCCTTGCTCAGGCCGACGATCATCGGCCCGCTGACGTCGAACAGCTCCTTGGGCAGCTCCATGCCGAGGATAATGGGGATGTTCGCCGCCTTGATCCCCCGGTTCGCCAGATAGATGCAGGTCGGGGTCTTCGACGTCCTCGACACGCCGACGACGATCACGTCGGCCTCGCCCAGGTTCCACGTGGTCTGGCCGTCGTCATGGGTCATGGCGAAATCCATCGCCTCGATCCGGGCGTAATACTCGCTGTCGAGCGCATGCTGCCGGCCGGGCTGGGCGTGAATTTCGGATTTGAGATAGCCGCCGAAAGCCGCCATGATCGGCTGAAGCACCGAGACGCAGGGAACCTGCAATTCACGGCACGCCGCCTGCAGCCGGCCGCGCAGGCCTGTATCGACCAGCGTATAGAGGACAAAACCCGGATTGCTCCGGATATCGTCGATCACCATATCCATTTGACGGACGTTGCGGACCATGTTCCAGAGATGTTCGACCGGTTCCACGTCATCGAACTGCGCCAGGCAAGCGCGCGAAACCGACTGAACGGTCTCACCGGTGGAGTCCGATATGAGATAGAGATGAAATTCGCTCATGAAATCGGTGCTTCGGGCTCGTTCCGCCGGTGGTCGGTCCCAGTTATACACCAGCAACCGGGATAAGTCCGGGACCACATGGCCGGAACCGGGTTTCGCCGGAAACCGCCGATTCCGGCCGGAATTTGATAGACGGTTTGTACAGCATGCCGAAAGTTATCCGAACCATGTCGATCCGCTTCATATGTCGCCCGGGAAACCGCTTATACCCGCTTTTCACCCAATACGGCCGACGGACGGCAGCCCGGTTTTCCGCCGCCGAACGGAATTCTCCCGGCTTCCCGCACATTCCGGGCCCGAAACTCCCGGCTGCCGGAAAAATGCCGGATTATCTGTGGAAAACCTTTAATCCCCGCTTTGCCCCCCTACAACAACAACTACAACCTTTTTATTTATATTTAGATTGTTATAGGGGTGTGTTGATAAACCTGCCCCGCTCCCTTTCACCATCCGGCCAGTCCGCATGACAGAAAAGAAACTCCTTCAGGTTCTCGACGGCGCCCGAACCGAAACCCCGCCGGTCTGGATGATGCGCCAGGCGGGACGGTACCTGCCGGAATACCGGGAACTCCGCCGGCGGGCGGAGAATTTTCTCGATTTCTGCTACACCCCGCCGCTGGCGGTGGAGGCCGCGCTGCAGCCCCTCAGGCGCTACGATTTCAGCGCGGCCATCCTGTTCAGCGACATCCTGGTGGTGCCGGATGCGCTGGGCCAACGGGTCTGGTTCGAGGAGGGCGCCGGGCCGAAGCTGGATCCGGTCGGGCGATCCGATCCCCTGGCGGGGCTTGGACTGGATAATTTTCACCAGCACTTAGGCAACGTCTACGAGGCCGTCTCCTGGCTGCGCGCCCGGCTGCCGGCGGACGTCGCCCTGATCGGGTTTGCCGGCGCGCCCTGGACCGTCGCGGCCTACATGGCCGAAGGCGGCTCGAGCAGGGATTATGCGGATGTCCGCGGCTGGGCCTACAATGATTCGGAAAAATTCCAGGCCCTGATCGATCTCCTGGTCGAGGCGACGGCGGCCTACCTCATCCGGCAGGTGGACGCCGGCGCGGAGGTATTGCAGCTGTTCGACAGCTGGGCGGGCCTGTTGAGCGAAGCCCAGTTCCGCCGCTGGTCCGTTGATCCGGCCAGGAGGATCGTCGAGGCCGTCAAGGCGGCTCATCCCCATATCCCGGTGATCGGATTCCCGAGGGGCGCCGGCGTCCTCTATGCCGATTATGCCGGCGGGACCGGTATCGATGCGGTTTCCCTCGATGCCTCGGTTCCCCTCGGCTGGGCGGCGGAGCACCTTCAATCCCAAACCGTGGTCCAGGGCAATCTCGACAATTTGCTGCTGGCGGCCGGCGGCGAGGCGCTGGACGAAGAGGTCGGGCGGATCGTCGAGGCCTTCGCGGGCGGGCCCCATATCTTCAATCTCGGCCACGGGATCATCCCGGCGACCCCGCCGGAGCATGTGGGCCGGGTGGTCGACCTGGTGACCCGCGCATGAGCAGAACCGCCGTCGTGCTGTTCAATCTCGGCGGACCGGACGGGCCCGGCGCCGTGGAGCCGTTTCTGTTCAATCTGTTCAACGATCCGGCGATCATCGGTCTTCCGGGCCCGTTCCGGTGGCTGATCGCCAAGCTGGCCGCCAAACGCCGGGCGCGGATCGCCCGGGAAATCTATGCCCATCTCGGCGGCGGCTCGCCGCTGCCGGCCCTGACGCGGGAGCAGGCCGCCGCCCTGGAAGCCGAACTCAATGTCCAGGGTTCGGCGTCCGGGAGCCCGGACGAATACCGGGTGTTCGTCGCCATGCGCTACTGGCGCCCCTTTGCCCATGAAACGGCGGCCGAGGTCGATGCTTTCGGTCCCGACCACGTCGTTCTGCTGCCCCTCTATCCCCAGTATTCGACCACCACATCGGGCTCTTCCATCCGGGATTGGCGGCGCGCCGCGGCGAAACGGGGGCTCGCGGCGGAGACCAGCGCGATTTGCTGCTATCCCCTGGCCGACGGCTGGATCTCCGCCCAGGCGGACCTGCTGAAGCGGAAACTGGCCGAAGCGGGCGATACCAAACTTCGGGTCCTGTTCTCGGCCCACGGCCTGCCGAAAAAGGTGGTGGATCGAGGGGACCCCTACCAGTGGCAGGTCGAACGGACCGCGGAGAAACTGGCCGGTTCCGCCGGGCTCGGGCGGGCGGACTGGCGGGTTTGCTATCAAAGCCGGGTCGGGCCGCTGGAATGGATCGCCCCTTCCCTCGACGAGGAACTGGTCCGCGCCGCGGCGGACGGGACCGGCGTCGTCGTGGCGCCCATCGCCTTCGTTTCCGAGCACTCGGAAACCCTTGTCGAGCTCGACATCGAATATGCCGGGCGGGCGCGGGAGCTGAAGCTTCCCGCATACTTTCGCGTCCCAGCGGTCGGTTCCCACCCGGACTTTATTTCCGCCCTCGCCGGCCAGGTGCTGAACCTTGCGCCCCGGGGAGATGCGCCGGCGCCCGCCGATGGGAACCGGCTCTGCCCCGCAGGCCTCGGAATGTGTCCGTGCCCGCGGCGAAAATTGGCGAAAGCATGAGGAATTTTCCATGATCGAACTGTCGGCAACCGCGTTTCTGTGGATCAAGGCCCTGCACATCGTCGCCGTCATCGCCTGGATGGCCGGGATGCTCTACCTGCCCCGGCTGTTCGTTTATCATTGCGGCGCCGAAACCGGCTCCGAGCAGTCGGAGACCTTCAAGGTCATGGAACGCCGCCTGCTTCGCGCCATCGTCAATCCGGCGATGATCGCCGCCCTGGTTTTCGGCGGGATTCTGCTCGCCGGTCTGGGCGCCGATCAGTGGCGGGAGGGCTGGCTGCACGCCAAGCTGGCGCTGGTCGCCGGGCTTTTCGTCATGCACCACCTGATGGCCCGCTGGCGCAAGGCGTTCGAGCGGGACGAAAACACCCGCCCGGCGAGCTTTTACCGGAGGATGAACGAGGTTCCGACCGTCCTGATGATCGCCATCGTCATTCTGGCGGTGGTTAGGCCGTTTTAGGGCCCGGTCTCGGACGATAACATTGCAATAATCGCGTCATGGCCATGTCAAAATCGTCATCACCGTCTCAAAGCCGTCATGCCCGGACTTGATCCGGGCATCCACGCCTTGCGGCAGGCGATACACGTGGATGGCCGGGTCGGGGCCCGGCCATGACGAAATCAAATTATGCTGCTGACGGAGCCCCGCCGCCGTGCATTCTTGGTTTGACTTGCCCCGGGCCATCGGGTTAAGTGTCATCCAATCGTTAGGGGCCGTTCGTCAGGCGGCCCGCCTTTCAAGACATACCTAGAGGGTTCCGGACACGCCATCGGCGGGAACCGCTTTTCCGATCCGCGCCCGCGGAGTTTCCGGACCCCCCCACAACAAGAGATTCAAGCCTGTGTCGGAAATGAATCTGCAAAGCCTGAAGTCCAAGACCCCCACCGAACTGCTGCAGTTCGCCGAGGAATTGGAGATCGAGAACGCCAGCACGCTCCGCAAGCAGGACATGCTGTTCGCCATCTTGAAGCAGCTGGCCGAGAACGACGTGCCCATCTTCGGCGACGGCGTCCTGGAAGTGCTTCAGGATGGCTTCGGTTTTCTGCGGTCGCCGGAGGCCAACTACCTTCCCGGCCCCGACGACATCTACGTCTCGCCCAGCCAGGTGCGCCGTTTCGGGCTCCGCACCGGCGATACGGTCGAGGGGCAGATCCGCGCGCCCAAGGACGGCGAGCGGTACTTCGCGCTGCTCAAGGTCAAGGACATCAACTTCGAGGAGCCGGACGCGGTCCGCCACCGGATCAACTTCGACAACCTGACGCCGCTCTACCCCGAGGAGCGGATCGGCATGGAGGTCGACGATCCCAAATACAAGGACCCGACGCTGCGCGTGCTCGACCTGATCACCCCGGTCGGCAAGGGCCAGCGGGCGCTGATCGTCGCCCCGCCCCGGACCGGCAAGACGGTGATGCTGCAGAACATCGCCCATGCGGTGGCCGAGAACCACCCCGAATGCTACCTGATCGTGCTGCTCATCGACGAGCGCCCCGAGGAGGTCACCGACATGCAGCGCTCGGTGAAGGGCGAGGTGATCTCGTCCACCTTCGACGAGCCCGCCACCCGTCACGTCCAGGTCACCGAGATGGTCATCGAAAAGGCCAAGCGGCTGGTCGAACACAAGCGGGACGTGGTGATCCTGCTGGATTCCATCACCCGGCTTGCGCGGGCCTACAACACCGTGGTGCCGTCGTCGGGCAAGGTGCTCACCGGCGGCGTCGACGCCAACGCGCTGCAGCGCCCGAAGCGGTTCTTCGGCGCGGCCCGGAACATCGAGGAAGGCGGGTCGCTGACCATCATCGCGACGGCGCTGATCGATACCGGCTCCCGGATGGACGAGGTGATCTTCGAGGAGTTCAAGGGCACCGGCAATTCGGAAATCATCCTGGACCGCAAACTCACCGACAAGCGGACCTGGCCGTCCATGGACATCACCCGGTCCGGCACCCGGAAGGAAGAGCTGCTGGTCGAAAAGGGGACGCTCTCGAAGATGTGGGTGCTCAGGCGGATCCTCAATCCCATGGGGGTGGTGGATTCCATGGAATTCCTCCTCGGCAAGATCAAGGAATCGAAGACCAACGACGACTTCTTTGAGTCGATGAATACCTGACGATACAGCCCGGTTGGGGTCTGGCAGGGTCGGCCAACCGGGCGTCTGCTGGCACCAGGCGGCCGGCTGCGCGGGCGTCTTCACGCATCAAGCGTCCCCGCCGGAATATTCTTGACCGCGGGCTCCGGGAAGGAGTTATACTGTCGGTATGAAAACAGCCGTATCCATCCCCGACGACATATTCGAACGCGCCGAACGGCTGGCCTCGCAGGGACGCCGGTCCCGGAGCGAAGTCTACGCCGCCGCGCTCGGCGAATATCTCGCGCGCCACGCGCGGGACGAGGTTACCGACGCAATGAACCGGGTATGCGGAGATGCCGGGGAGAATGATGACGCCTTCCTCGCCGCCGCCGGCAGGCGGGTGCTCGCCGACACCGAATGGTGATTTCCCAGGGTGATGTGTGCTTGGCCGAATTGCCGCAGCCCACGGGCTCGGGCTCGGGCTTCCGCCGGCCGGTGGTCGTCGTCCAGGGCGATGCGCTGAACCGGAGTCGGCTAGCCACGGCGGTATGCGTTCCGCTGACGAGCAATCTTCGGTGGGCGAACGCGCCGGGAAACGTGCTGTTGACGGCTGCGATGACAGGTCTGCCGAAAGATTCCGTCGCGAACACGACGCAGATCGTCGCTCTCGACCGGGCGCTTCTTGAAGACCGCACGGGCCGGATTTCGTCGGCCAAGCTCAATCTGCTGCTCGCTGGCATCGACACGGTGCTCGGCCGTTAGGAATACGGCCGGATCCTCAACCCCATGGGGGTGGTGGATTCCATGGAGTTCCTCCTCGGCAAGATCAAGGAATCGAAGACCAACGACGACTTCTTCGAGTCGATGAATACATAGGGCGGAGGCCCGCAGCCCGCGCAGGGATGGTTTGGCCGGCTGCGCGGGCGTCTTCACGCATCACGCTTCTTTCGTCATCACTGTCTCACCGTCTCCGTGGTTCAAGAATTGGAAACGTGGATGGCCGGGTCCTTGCCCGGCCATGACGCGATTATTGTTATGTTATCGTCATGCCCGGACTTGATCCGGGCATCCACGCCTGGTCAGTTCGGAGCGAATTGACCTTACATGACGCAATCATTTTATGCCGCCCATGCCTACGGCAGCAGCACCGTCGAGCCCGTCGTCTTCCGCGCCGCCAGGTCCATGTGCGCCTGGGCGGTGTCCGACAGGGGATAGGTCTGGTTCACCTCGATGGAGACGTTCCCGGCCGCGACCACGTCGAACAGGTCGCCCGCCGCCGCCAGCCGCCTCGCGTGATCGTTGGTGTAGTTGAACAGGGTCGGGCGGTTGAGGAACAGCGAGCCCTTGGCCATCAGGGTGAGCGGCGCGACGTCCGGGGCCGGGCCGGACGCATTGCCGAAATTGACCAGGAAGCCCCACTCCGACAGGCAGTCGAGGGACTTCTCGAAGGTGTCCTTGCCCACCGAATCGTAAACCACGGGGACGCCCCGGCCGCCGGTGATCTCCGTCACCCGTTCGGCGAAATCCTCTTCGTTGTAGTTGATCACGTGATCGGCGCCGTGGCCCGTGGCCTGTTCGCCCTTGGCCGCCGAGCCCACGGTGCCGATGACCGTCGCGCCCAGGTGTTTGGCCCACTGGACCAGGATGGAGCCGACGCCGCCGGCCGCCGCGTGCACCAGCACATGATCGCCCTCCCGCACGGGGTAGGACTTGAACAGCAGCATGTGGGCGGTCATGCCCTTCAGCATCATGGCCGCCGCGGTCCGGTCGTCGACCGCGTCCGGGACCGGCACCAGGACGCCGGCGGGCATCACCCGGGCTTCGGCGTAGGAGCCCAGCTGTCCGCCGGCATAGGCGACCCGCTGGCCGGCCTCGATCCCGTCGACCCCGGGACCCACCGCCTCGATCACCCCGGCGCCTTCGGTGCCGAGGGTCAGGGGGAGATCGGGCAGCGGATACAAGCCCGAGCGCTGATAGATGTCGATGAAGTTGAGACCGACCGCGGTGTGCCTGATGCGGACCTCGCCCTCCCCGGGATCGCCCACGTCGACGTCTTCCCACGTGAGAACTTCGGGTCCGCCGGTTTCATGGATACGGATTGCTTTGGTCATGTCTCGGTTTCCTGGTGCTGGGAGTTGGTCGGGTGAATCAATGGAGCGTGACGCCCTCGAGATGCAGCAGCGCGCGCTTGGTCTCGAGGCCTCCGTGCCCCGAATAGCCGGTCATGGCGCCGCCCGCGCCGACCACCCGGTGACACGGAATGATGATCGGAATGGGATTGCGGCCGCAGGCGCCGCCGACTGCGCGGGGCGCGGAACCGACGGCGGCCGCGATGTCGCCGTAGGTCCTGAGCGCGCCGTAGGGAATCCCGGACATGGCCCGGCAGACGGCCCGTTGAAAGTCGGTGCCGGGCGGCGCCAGGGGAAGATCGAAGATTTCGAGGTCGCGCCGGAAATACGCCGCGAGCTGGTCCCGGGCGGCCCGGAGAAGCCCGGTCCCGTCTCCGCCGGAAGCCCGCCCCCAGTCGAGGGAGACGATGGCGCCGTCGTCCTCGAAGACGGTGAGCGCGCCGATGGGGCTCTGGAGCGACAGATGCGGCATGGGACGTTTATAGCCGCTGCAACCGGTCCCGCAAGCGGCAACGCGGCTGCCCCCTCACCCAGCTACGGCTAGGCTCGCTTCGCTCGCCAAGCCTTCGCAACCCTCTCCCTCCAGGGATTCCTCTGCGAAACTCGCAAGGAGGGGTTTGTGTCGGGGGTTGGGGTGTATTGGGGCTGTTTTGGCGCCGGCCGGGGGGTTGGCTCCGACGTTTGCGGGCGGGATTGCGGAGGGTTTTGCGGTTTTCGGG